>NZ_GL987994.1:437636-754930 GCF_000158195.2 Fusobacterium mortiferum ATCC 9817 | reverse complement strand
TAATTTTTTCGTGTATCTTAGCAATTTTAATTCTTTGTTTTTGATAATTTTTAGCTTCGCTTAATTTTCTATTTTCTTTTTTAGCAATTAGAAGTCTTTTAGAAAGTTTTCTCTGTTCTCTTTTTAGTTTATCTTCTAATTGTTTTCTAAATTTAAGATTTTCAATTTTTTCTCCAGTAGATAAAATAGCCATATCTTTAATACCTAAGTCAATTCCTACTGATGAATTAGTTTTTGGTAATTCTTGAATATCAGTTTCACATAACAAAGAGATAAAATACTTACCACTTCCATTACGCGAGATAGTAGCAGATTTTATTATACCCTCTATTTTTCTATGCACTTTAATTTTTACTAATTCTTTAAGCTTTGGAACTTTTAACCAATTTTCAAAAATATTTACAGTTCCATTTTGATTATTGGTTGTATAGCTTTGTACAGGATTTTTCTTAGATTTGAATTTAGGAAATCCAATAGATTTATCTCTAAAAAAATTTTTATACGCTTTGTCTAAATTCATTTGAGCATTAGCAAGAGCAAGACTATCAACTTCTTTTAGAAATTCATACTCTTTTTTATATTGAGCAGGAGTTGGATATTTTATCTTTTTATCAGGATTACCTTTACTTTCTTCATATGCTTTAATTCTATCATTTAGCATAAGATTATAGACAAGACGAACACAACCAAAAGTTTTACTAAAAAATATCTTTTGTTCTTCGTTTGGATAAATTCTAAATTTATATGCTTTTAGTTGTTTCATCAGTCCACCTCCTCAAAATTATTTACTCTTTTGTCCTTGTTCTTCTATATATTTTTTTATGACTTCAATAGGAGCTCCTCCAGTAGTCAACAAACAAAAACTTTTAGACCAAAACATTTCTTTCCATAGATATTTTCTTATATGTGGAAATTCTTTTTTTATTATCCTAGAACTTGCTGATTTATACGCATTTATGAATTTAGTCAATTCTGTTTTAGGATGAGCTTTGAACATTATATGTACGTAGTCTTTATCGTGATTCCATTGTACTAAAGTTATATGATACGGAACTCCAATTCTTACAAACATATCTTTAGCAAATTCAGAAATTGTGTCATCAAATACATTTCTTCTATATTTTACTACAAGAACTAAGTGATAATACAGCAAAAATACTGAATGACAATTACTATCTAATTCCATTGTTTTTACTCCTATTTTTATATATCTACTGATTGTATTATATCACTTTGTCTTCTAAAAAACAATAGGGCAATTCATCGCACCACCTATAGAGGTGGGCGACTTCTTGCCCGTTAGGTTAAAAATTTAATGAAAGTATATTTTAAATAATAATTATATTTCTCAAATTCTATATTATATTTTTTCATTTCATTATTTAATTTAATTATATTCTACTTATTTCAAATATTTAAAATTTCTTTAAATATTTCATTTACTCTATCATAATTTTCTAAATTTGAAATATGACCAGCATTTTCTACTAAAAATAATTTAGAATCCTTCACATAATTCGCCATTTCTCTAGCTTCTTCAAATGGTCTTGGAATATCATATTCTCCTGTGATAAATACAACTTGTATATCTATATTTTTCAAAATCTCTATTGCATTCTCTCTTCCAAAAATAATTCTTCCTATCTTTACAATCGTATCTATTTTTTCAGCAGATATATTTACCAAGTTAGCATAAAGTGTTTTATACAATTTAGTTCTTTTTTCAGAAACAATTGGCGAAAAAAACATCTCTGCTATTTTTTCTGCCATATTTTCTGGCACTTTTTTTATTAAGTCTATTGTATCAAGCATTGAAAAATACATCTTCTTCTTTTCTTCTGGTTCAATACCAACATATGAATCCATTATTACTATTTTTTTTATTTTTTCTTTATGATATTCATACATGTAAGGTGCCAACATTCCTCCAACAGAAAGACCAATATATATATATTTTTCTACTCCAAGTTCATCTATAAACTTCGTAAGTTCTTTTGCTAAATCTCTTAATGATATATTTTCTCTATCATCTAAAACACTAGATTGTCCATGTCCTGGTAAATCAATTGAAATACACTGATAATACTCTTTTAAAAATTTTATTTGAGGTTCCCACATATTTTTATCCCAAAGATAAGAATGAATAAAAACTAAAGTTTCGCCCTTTCCTTCACAACTATATGAAAATTTCATAAATCATCTCCTAACGTATTAATTTTTTATTTTATAAATACTCCATAATTGCTACTATTTTATTTTCAAAATATCTATTTTTTAATTATGTTTCTTTTATCTTGCATTAATTTTTCTAATTTCTTATATTCTCCCTCGGACAATTCCACAAACTTTTGGTACTATCCCCCATTGTCTTGACACCATTTGTAAATTTCAACGAAATATTCCATTCCAGTGGTATCTATTTCATCATCTCCAAGATTAATTAAAATTTTAGATGTAGTTTTTTTATTACTTATATGTTTTTTATATTCTTAATTATAGGATTTTATCTAGAATAGAATTAACATCTACTATATTTTCTAAATTAGATATATGACCTGCATCTTTTATTTTAAATAAGAGTGAATCTTTTTTTAAGTTCAACATTTCTTCAGACTCAGAAAAAGGTCTAGGTATATCATACTCTCCAGCTATAAAAACCATTGGAACTTCTACTGTTTTTAGTTCTTCCAAAAAATTTTTTCTATTATTTATAGCTTTTCCGATCTTTACAATCGTCTCTATCCTACTTTCTTCTATATTTATAAGTTTAGAAAAAACTTTCTATATAAATCATGCTTTATATTTAAAAGTTGTTTTGAAAAAAATAAAGGAACTATCTCTTCTGCCACTCTACTAGATATTTTTTTATTTTTTTCTACTTGAGCTAAAATATTCGAATAAGAAATTTTAGTAACTTTCTTCTCTTCTCCTAAATAAGAATCCATTATTATCATTTTTTTTATTTTTTTTTATCTATTCTATACAATGGTATTGCTAACATTCCACCAATAGATAATCCTATATAAGTATAACTACTTATATTTAAATTTGAAAGCAATTCAGATATAGCTAAAGAAATACTTGATATCACTTCGTTACTACCTATATTTTCTAAATTAGAAGAATCTCCATGTCCTGGTAAATCTATTGATATACATCTATATTTTTCTTTTAAATGTTCAACTTGAGGTCTCCACATCTCTTTATCCCAAAGGTAAGAGTGAACAAACACTATTACTTCACCTTTTCCTTCATCTATATACTCCAATTTCAATATTTTATTACCTCCTCTTGCTTAATTTACATCATAGCTACCTGTTCTATGAGATTTTGTAGCATTAGCACCTGCTTTAACAGGACCAATTATTAAAAAAGTTCCCCCTTTGCTAGAACTATTTTCAATTATTTTTTCTATATTTTTCTCATCTCTTTCTATATCTTTATTTTCCCTCTTTTCTCTATCAATAGTAATATTTCCATTATTACTTAAATTCTCTACTACAATAGCTGATGATGTAACTACTTTTTTATCTAATTTATCTGCTATTGTTCCTGTAACTCCTATCTCTCCTGCTTGTCCTACAGATGCTACAATATCTACTCCTCCTTTTTTACTATTAGTATTTATATCTTCTAAATTTATATTATTACCTACTTCTACACTTCCTTTTGAAATCAAATAAAACTTATCTTCTAAAAAAAATCTTTCCCTTTTTTTCAAAATGACTTGATTTTCTTTCATATAACACCCCGCAGTTATAGTAAAATTAATTTCATATAATTCCTTCCATTTTTCCTTATAGTACTATATTTATTTCTAGGAAAGGTATTTTTTAGTTTTTTTAAAAATTTTTCACTATTCTACTATTTTAATTTGACATTTTTATGGCATACACTTGTAATTTTATTTTTCACAAAAATTTATTTATTTAAAAGCGCTTTATTTACATTATAAAGCTATATTATTAGAAATATAACAACTAAAATAGTACAATAAAAAAAGAAGATAATTTTTGATATACTTATCTTCTTTTATAAATTATTTAAATTTTTTATAAACTATAATTATTTATTAAACTTTTCTTGTAAATTTCTAGCCATATCAGAGATTGAATCAGCTCCTACTATCTCACTAACAAGGCATACTCTCTGTGCTCCTTTAGCTATGATAGCATCTATATTATGTGCTTTTATTCCACCAATTGCTACAAAAGGCAAATCTAAATTTTTTACTGCATACTCAAGATACCCTAATCCTACTGGAGTCGTATCCTTAGTAGTTGTTGGAAATATCGGTCCTACTCCTATATAATCAACATTGGGATTTTTATAAGCTTCCATTCCCTGCTTTTCTGAATGAGTAGAAAGCCCGATGATTTTATTATCTCCTATAAGTTTTCTCACATCATCTGGGTGCATATCCTCTTGTCCTATATGAACTCCATCTGCATCTACAAGAAGGGCTATATCTACATTATCATTTACTATAAATATTACTCCATTCTTTCTACAAAGCTCTCTTATCTCTCTAGCTTCCTTTACCTTTTCTCTAGTATCTTTTGTTTTAGCCCTATATTGAACTATTTTTATTCCACCTTTTATCATCTCTTCTACACAGAAGTAGTTACTTCTTCCATTAGAAAAATTATCTCCTGTTATTCCATATATTCCCTTAGGAATCTCTATTCTATTTCTCATTGTATAGCTCCTTTAAGATTACTTCTACTACTTTGCTAGCTACTATATTTACCTTATGTGAATAAGTTTTATATTCTGAAACATCACTTTTCATATCTCCCACTATATAGAGGTTTTTCATTCTCTTTACTATCTGTACACTTGAGGAATCTATCCCACCTATCCCAGATACTGTTATTAAAAGTTTCTTTCCATCAAAAACCTCTTCAAGTAAAAGAGCCTTATACTCCTTTTTGTCAAATCCATCTACTACTATATCACAATCTTTGAAAAACTCTCTCATATTCTCTTTTTCAAGTTTTATTACTTCAACCTCATAATTACCCTGTGAGATTTTGGTAAGATTTTCCTTTAGAGTTTCAGATTTATATTTTCCTATCTGCTCTTCAAAGTAAAACTGTCTATTGAGATTGGATTTTTCTATTCTATCAAAATCTCCAAATTTTAGATTAGTAATTCCACTTCTAACTAGATGCATAGCCACATTTGAGCCTATCCCACCTGTACCAGCTATACCTATTTTCATAATAATGTCTCCCAATCTTTATACTTAGGTTCTAATCCTCTTTTTCTAATAGCTTCCACTATCTCTTCTACACTTCTATTGTCAGTTATATCAAATTGAGCTGTTGATTCATTTTCGTGTGAATAACCACCTACTTCAGTTTTTGAACCTGCTGAAAATTTAGTAATTCCTAGTTGTAATAGATTGTCTCTCATATAAGCACTCTCCCTAGTTGATAGAGTTATTCCTGCTGTTGGTTGGAAAATTCTATTGGCTAATATTATCTGTACAAAGGTAATATCATCAACAGCATAACTATCTTTTAAATTTCCTTCTGCTTCATTTACTCTAGGGAAAGAGATACTAAACTCACTGTTTGGATAATTATCTATAAGGTATTTCAGATGCAATCCTGTTTTAAAAGCATCACTTCTTATATCTCCAAGTCCTAATAGTGCTCCTATTCCTATTGTTCTTAAGCCAGCTTTAGCCCCTCTTTCTGGAGTGTCCAATCTATATCTAAAATTTCTTTTTTCACCCGATAGATGTACCTCTGCATATCTTTTTTCATCATAAGTCTCTTGGTATACAGTAAGTCCATCTAATCCATCTTCTGCTAGATATCTATAATCTTCTTCGTCTAATGGCATTACTTCAATAGATACAGATGAGAAATATTTTTTCAATACATCTATTCCTCCTTTTAAATACTCCTTATCTACTAATCCTTTAGCTTCTCCAGTTAAAAGAAGTATATTTTCTATTCCAGATTTTGCTATCTCTTTAGCTTCTCTTTCTATCTCCTCATATTTCATATGTCTTCTTATTATATGATTTTTTTTAGAAAATCCACAATAGATACAGTTACTAGTACAATAATTAGAAACATATATTGGAAGATATAGTCCTATTACATTCCCAAAATATTGTCTTGTCAACTTATGTGCTCTTTGAGCCATTTTTTCTATATGATTTTTTGCTCTAGGAGATAAAAGATTTAGATAATCATATACAGATAATTTGTCTTTTTCTATACTTTTCAATATCTCTTCATCAGTTACAGAATTAAAATATCCCTCAAAATCAAAATCTTTCCATTTAACTAGTTCATCATAGTAACTCATTCTACTCACCTCTAAATAAAAATCCTGTAAGTG
Source organism: Fusobacterium mortiferum ATCC 9817 (assembly GCF_000158195.2). NCBI lineage: Bacteria > Fusobacteriati > Fusobacteriota > Fusobacteriia > Fusobacteriales > Fusobacteriaceae > Fusobacterium > Fusobacterium mortiferum. The sequence continues at coordinate 748,570 of NZ_GL987994.1, read as the reverse complement.
GTGATGAAGCACTAGCATATTTTTGTTCCTCTGCTAGTTGAGCTAAGAAAGCTTCTCTTCCAGCTTCTACCGCTAGTGCAAAAGCTCTTCCCATTTTAACTGGGTCTTGTGCTGTGGCAATAGCTGTATTTACAAGTACAGCATCACACCCCATCTCCATAGCTATAGCTGCATCTGATGGTTTCCCTATTCCAGCATCTACTATGATAGGTACTCTATTATTTTCTAATAACATCTCTACAAATGGTTTTGTAAGTATTCCTCTATTTGAACCAATAGGAGAACCAAGTGGCATAACTGCTGCTGCCCCAGCATCTTCTAATCTTTTAGCTGTTATTAAATCAGGCATAATATATGGTAATACTATAAATCCCTCATCAGCTAAAACCTTAGTTGCCTTTATAGTTTCACTATTATCTGGCATAAGATATTTACTATCATTTATTATCTCAATTTTTATAAAATCTCCACATCCAGCTTCTCTAGCTATTCTTGCTATTTTTATAGCTTCCTCTGCTGTTCTAGCCCCTGAAGTATTAGGTAACAATGTTATATGTTTTGGAATATAGTTTAAAATATTCTCCTTTGGATTTTGGAAGTTTATTCTTCTAAGTGCCATTGTTATAATTTGAGAACCACTAGCTTCTAACATAGGAGCTACTAAATTTTTATCAGCAAATTTTCCTGTTCCTGTAAGTAATCTACTACTAAACTCTTTTCCTTTTAAAATAAATTTTTCCATCTTTTCCTCCAATTATATTGTTAGTATTTTTTACTAGCAACTCATTCTCTCTTTATAATTTAATAAATTTCTCTTTTTATCCTTAAATTTTCACAAATTTGTCCTATATTATCAATTATAAAACTATCCTCCAGAAACGAAAGATAAAACTTCTAGATGATAATCTTCAGCTATTTTTTCTGTTTTCCAGTTATTTTTTTTCACTATTTCATCATTTACTAGAACAACAGCTCCAGATAAATCTATATTCCATTTTACTGATAATTCATTAAGTAACTCTTCCACAGTGATATTATCTTTTGAAATCTCATATTTTTCCCCATTTAAAATAATATTCATATTATCACCTTAATCTAAAATTTCGTTACATCTCTTCATTGGGCATAGATCTCCACACATTGTACAAACCTCTTCTTCAATAGGTTTTGAAGATTTTCTATACTCTTTTGCTTTTTCTGGGTCTAGACACTCTTCAAACATTCCATTCCAGTTTAACTCCCCTCTATGTTTACTCATTCTATTATCCCAATCTCTAGCTCCTTTTATTCCCTTAGCTATATCTGCTGCATGTCCAGCTATTCTTGAAGCCATAATTCCCTCTTTCATATCTTCTAAAGTTGGAAGTCTTAAGTGTTCAGCTGGAGTTACATAACATAGGAAATCTGCTCCATTAGCTGCAGCAATAGCTCCACCAATAGCAGCTGTTATATGGTCATATCCAGGTGCCACATCAGTTACTAATGGTCCAAGTACATAGAAAGGTGCATTATGACAAAGTTTTTTCTCAATTTGCATATTAGTAACTATCTCATGCATAGGGATATGTCCAGGTCCCTCTATCATCACTTGTACATCTTTTTCCCAAGCTCTTTTTGTAAGTTCTCCTAGTATTATCAACTCTTGAATTTGAGGAGCATCAGTTGAGTCAGCTATACTTCCTGGTCTTAATCCATCTCCTAAGCTTAATGTAACATCATATTTTCTACAAATTTCAAGTAATCTATCATAGTGCTCATAGAAAGGATTTTCTTTATCATTTAATATCATCCATTGAAAAAGAATAGAACCTCCTCTACTTACTATCTTTGTAAGTCTTTTATTATTTTTTAATCTATCTACACAAGTTCTATTTAGTCCTGCATGTATAGTTAAGAAATCTATTCCATCTTCACAATGCATCTCTACTACTCTAAACAGATCTTCTACGCTCATATCTTTTATATTTTTTCCTAGTTTTGCTACTGCATCATACATAGGAACAGTTCCTAACATAACTGTCGACTTTTCTACTAGCTCTTTTCTAAATTTTTGTGTATCTCCAAAAGTACTCAAATCCATTATAGCATCTGCTCCATACTCAATAGCTTTTTGTACCTTTACCATCTCCCCACAGTAATCACAACAATCTTCTGATACCCCTAGATTTACATTTACTTTTGTTCTTGTCCCCTCTCCTACTGCTCTTGGATATATATTTTTATGGTTTTTATTTGCTGGAATTACTATGCTCCCTTTAGCTATCTTTTCCATAAGCTCTTCCTTGCTCATTTGCTCATCTCTAGCTACTATTTCCATCTCCTTAGTAAATATTCCTTTTTTTGCTGCTTCCATCTGTGTTGAATACATATTTCCTCCTAAATCTTTCTCTAATTTTTCTAATAAAAAAAGCTCTGTACCAATGTACAGAGCTATAATTATACTGATTAATAAAAATCTAGTAAACATATTGCTTCCCTACGCTGGTATTATCCATATCAGGTTCTAAGGGTCAAGATTTCTCTTTCTCAGCCTAACGGCTCCCCTAGCAATCAACTATTCAATTTTTCTATCCTTACAAGCAAATTATATACTTGTAATTTTATTTTGTCAAGATAATTTTTTATTTGTTTTCCGCTTTCTTTCCTCTAAGATATCTATCTATCTCAGCTGCTGCTTTTTTCCCAGCTTCCATAGCTAATATAACAGTAGCTGCTCCTGTTACAGCATCTCCACCAGCAAAAACTCCCTCTCTTGAAGTTTTTCCATTTTCATCTGTCTCGATACCTTTCCATCTAGTAGTTACTAAATCTTTAGTAGTATCAGCAATCAATGGATTTGGAGAAGTTCCCAGTGACATAATGACAGTTTCTCCCTCTAATATAAATTCACTTCCATCTATCACAGAGAATTTTGCTCTTCCACTTTCATCTGGCTCTCCTAATTCCATTCTTACACACTTAACCTCTTTTACCCAACCTTTTTCATCTCCAATTATCTCTATTGGGTTTACTAGAAATTGGAATTTTACTCCCTCTTCTTTAGCATGATGTATCTCTTCACGTCTTGCTGGTAATTCTGCCTCTCCTCTTCTATATAGCACAGTTACATCTGCTCCTAATCTCTTTGCTGTTCTAGCTGCATCCATAGCTACGTTTCCTCCACCTACAACAAAGACTCTCTTTCCTATTTTTATAGGAGTAGCACAATCCTTTCTATTAGCTTTCATTAAGTTTACTCTTGTTAAAAACTCATTAGCTGAAATTACTCCATTATAATTTTCTCCTGGAATATTCATAAATCTCGGAAGTCCTGCTCCACTTCCTATAAATACAGCAGAATATCCCTTTTTATCTAACAAATCATCCACAGTAAAAGTTCTTCCTACAAAAGTATCAGTATGTACCTTTACTCCTAAAGAGTATAATTTCTCTATCTCTTTATCTACTACTTCTTCTTTTGGAAGTCTAAACTCTGGAATACCATAACTCAATACACCACCAAGTTTATGTAATGCTTCATATATAGTTACATCATAACCAAGCTTTGCTAAATCTCCAGCAGCTGTAAGTCCAGCAGGTCCTCCACCAATTATAGCTACCTTTTCCTCTCTTTTCTCCTCTACTTCTACCTTTGTATTATTTCTAATAGCCCAATCTCCTACAAATCTCTCTAGTTTTCCAATAGATACAGGCTCCCCTTTTATTCCTAAAATACACTTTCCTTCACATTGAGTTTCTTGAGGGCACACTCTTCCACATATAGCTGGTAGATTAGAGTATTTTGAAATTACTTTACTAGCTCCCTCTATATCCCCTCTCTTTATCTCTTGAATAAAAGCTGGTATATCTATTGATACTGGACATTCTTTTACACATAGTGGATTTTTACAATTCAGACATCTTTGTGCTTCTTTTTGTGCTTCTTCAAGATTATATCCATAGCACACTTCATAGAAATTTTTATTTCTCTTATCTGGGTCTTGCTCTCTTACAGGAACCCTTCCTTTTATTTCAGATAAGTCACTATGCATAGGACAAGAATCATTATGATGTGTCTCTCCATCTTCTATCTCAAGAATATTTCTTCCCTCTGTAGTTTTATACATCATCTGTCTTCTCATTGCTTCATCATAGTCTACCTTATCTCCATCAAACTCTGGTCCATCTACACAAGCAAATTTTACCTTACCATCTATTGTAACTCTACAAGCTCCACACATTCCTGTTCCATCTACCATAAGTGGGTTTAAGCTTACTGTATTTGGCAGATTATACTCTCTACATTTCATAGAGGCAAATTTCATCATTATCATAGGTCCAATTACAATAGCATGGTCATATTTTTTATTTTCTTCTTTTATTAGTCTATCTATTACATCAGTTACTCTTCCGTGTATTCCATAGCTTCCATCATCAGTACAGATATAGAGATTATTTGCTACCTCTTTCATCTCTTCTTCTAATATTAATATATCTTTGCTTCTAGCTCCAACTATTACATCTGCTTCTATTCCATTTTCCTTAAACCATTTTACTTGTGGATAGATAGGGGCTGTACCTACTCCTCCAGCAACAAATAGATATTTTTTTATTTTTAATTCTTCTAATGGTATATGTAAAAATTCACTTGGTTGTCCCAATGGACCTACTACATCTTGAAAATACTCTCCCTCATTGTAGCTTGCCATCTTTTTTGTTCCCTCTCCAACTACTTGGAAAACTATTGCTACACTTCCTACCTCTCTGTCATAATCACAAATAGTAAGTGGTATTCTCTCCCCTTTTTCATCAGTTTTTACAATCAAAAATTGTCCTGGCTTTGCTCCATTTGCTAAATCTTTTGCCTCAACATCCATATAACAAATCTCTTTAGTTAACCATTTTTTCTTTAAAATTTTATACATAAGTACACTCCTTTTTCCAGTATATATTTTTATATAGTGATTTTATATTATCCTTTATTTTACCCCAATAACTTCTCAATTTCAAATAAAAGTTTATCTAATTTCTCTTTTCTTTTTTCATCTAACTCATCATATCTATTATTTATTCTTCTATATAAGCTATCTAGTCTATCAATGTTATAACTTGAAATCTCTATACTATTTTTCTCTTTTACTTCAATAGCTTCATTGCTCTTCTTCAGCATATCTAACATCTTTTTATATGTCAAATTTTCACTATTTTTCTCTAGTTCTGGCAATACTGAATCCTGTTCCTTATACAGTTGCTCTATACTTCTCACTGGCAGTATGGCTATTATTTGTTTTACTACATCAGCTTTACTTTTCTTAAATAACTCATATCTCTTTCTAAGTCTTAGAGCTGTATCTTTTTTATATCCATTAAACTCTAAATATTTTAAATATAATCCATCAGGACTTCCTTTTCTTCCAAGCTCTTCAAAAACTTCTGTAAGATTTTTACCAAGCATAATGATATTATTTCCTTGAATTTTTAACATCTCTAAGGATTTATTTTTCAAATATTCTATTAATTCTACATCATTAGTAAAATCTCCAAACACAGAATCTTCTATTACAAAAATCTCTTTAATATCTTTTTTACTATTCTTTTCATTTACTATAATCGGCTTCTCTTCTTTTTCTACACTCTCTTTTGTCTTCTTCCTTTTTGCCATCATAGCTTGAAATCTTTCTTCTGCTGTACTCATTTTTCCTCCTGCTCTACATCTCCATTATTATATCTAGCAAACTATTTTGTGCTTCCTCTACAGATTTTGCCTTGCTCTCCCATACAGTTTTACCTTTTTTCACAAGACTTTCTATAAGTGAAGTTTCTTTAATTGGCTCTGGGAATAATACATCTGTATCTTCTAACATCATCTTTAATTTATTTAAAATATCTTTTTGTGTAACAGTTGGTCTATATAAATTTACTAATATAGCATGTATCTTCTCTACTCCTGCCTCTTCTATTACATTGATTACCCCTTTTAATGTAGGAATATCACAGAAAGCTGGTATTATTATTTTATCAGAACATTTTACAAATTCAGTATCTATCTTCATAGTAGGAATACTATCTATCAATACATAGTCATACTCTCTTTTTAGATGCTCTATAAAAATTGGTAATTTTTCTAAAAATCTCTCTGTAAAAACTGAACTCTCCAAAGGAATAAAATCTAAATTTTTTCTTAAATTAATCTTATCTCCTTTTCCAGTCATTACCCAACTTCTAAGTCCCTTTTTTAACTCTACCCTCTCTTGCTTTTCCTCTGGGATTGTAAAATCAATTATATTATTTTGAGAGTCTGAAGTTAAAATTATTACTTTACTCCCTTTCATTGTAAGTCCATGAGCTAATTGAACTGTAAGAAAAGTTTTTCCTATTCCTCCTTTATTTACCTTTAGAGTATATACTTTTCCTACTCTTTCCCCTCTATCTATTGTAACTATTCCATCTCCTGTTGTTATATTCACATCATTACTCTCTTTAGTAATTTTTAATGTATTCACTACACCAAAGGGAATATTAAGTTTTGCTACATAATAATCTTTATCTTTATATACTTTACTAAAATTTATACTTACATTTTTTCTATAATTAATTAAATTTTCATGAATATCTTTTTCTTCTACTTCATCTTCACATCTACCTTTAGTTAGGGTAATTATTCTATTACTCATAGAAAAAACTATCTCATTTTCCTCTTTGTTTACATCAAGAGCCTCTGTTATACTCCTATCTATTGTCAACACTGCATTATTAAAACTTCCATTTTTTTTATAAAATAGTCCTACCTTTTTTTTCATTTGTAACTCCTTTTATAAAAAACTAAGTCGCATGCATGCGACTTAGTTAGTTTTTGTTATAGATATTTTATCATATTTTTGGTATGAAATCAATAGTTTTATATTTTTACAACTCTTTTAAAATTTTAAAAAATATTGGATAAGCTATTATTTTACTTCCACTTGTTAGATATTTAAATCCTAAACTATCTCCATAAAGTTTATACTCTTCTTCACTTATTTTTCTAGTTGATATTAACTTTTTTATATTGGGAGAGAAAATAAAGTTTTCCTCTTCTAAACTTCCAAAATAATATGAATAGTAATATTGCCTCTCCTTGTCAAACCAAGGGTTCATCATATATTTTAAAGTTCCATCTTCTCCTTTTTTCCTATTAACTAATTTTTCACTTTTTAATTCTACAAATTTATTAAAATCATAATATAATCTTAAGCTAGTATCCTCAATTAAAATTTTATTTCCTTTTATCTCTATTAATTTTAATTCTCCTTTTAATCTGTCTATTGTACTTCCTTCATTATATTTCTTTAACATAGCCTCTCCCATATTGTCAAAACTTTCAGCTATATCTATAAACTCTTTAATTATATCCTTTCCATCTTCCATATTACTTTTTTCAGATATAAATTTACCATCTTCTAGAATCTCTATCTTCTTCAATACTCTAATAGTTTTTTTACTTTTCTCTTCCCACTTAGTACTATATTCCCAAACTTTTACTCCAACAAAATCTTTATAATTTATCAATAAATTTTTTATACTTCTTCTTTTTATCTGTTCTTTTATAAATATCTCCTCAAATAATTTCTTACATACAGTTTTTAATCCACTATTCTCTATTTTTTCTTCTCCTATTCCTTGACTTATAATATTTCCCTTTTTCTTTATCTCCCCATAAGTATCTATCTCTAACATTTTCCCAGTAGCATCATTTAATATAAATATATTCCAATCCTCATTTCTTAATCTATTTTTATTTCCTACTTCTCCCTTTATTTTTATCTTTATATTTTTTTCTATCATCTTTTCCTTAAAAATCTCTTCTAACTCTTTCTTTACTCTCTCTGCTCCTAACTTACAAGATACTACCACCTCACCACTCTTTTTTACATCTTTTGTTTGATATATATTTATCACACCTTTACTCTTTCCAAAAACTGAATTAGTAAAATGTGTCCCTGCTCCTCTTCTAAATTTAAATTGTTCATAACTTTCCAAAGTAGAAAATTCTACTTCAAAATATTTTTCCAATTTTTCCTCTACACTTTTCATAAAAAAAGTAAAATATCTTGCTCTAGTTCTTTCTGTAAATCTCTTTAGTGGTATAAAGTCTATCACATTTTCTTTTTTCCCACTATATCTTACATAAATATTTTGTCCACTCTCTTTATCACTAGGTATTATTAGATTAGTGTGATGATTATACTCCATCTTTATACTATTTTTATATTTTTCTTTTTTATTTACTTTATCTATTTTAGTAAATGTAACTTGATTCAACCAAATCTCATTTCTATCTCTATTTCCATATCGTGCTAACTTTAACTCTAAGCATCTCAAAACATCTCCATCTCTCTCTGTTTTTATATGAAAAATCAAATCATTAATAGTTTTAAAATTTATGCTATCTTTAGGAAAATAGTATCTATATTCTTCATAGGGTATATACCTTACAAAAAGATTGAAAAGAGTTATATCCTTTATATCTAAAATTCCTTTCTCATCTATCTCTTCTACTTTATTTATATACTCTTTATATTTCTCTTTATCAATACTGCATTCTTTACTTCCTAGTAGATAAATTTTTTTTGAAAAATTATCTACATAGAAACTGTAAATCTCTTTTTCATTTTTTATTTTTGAATAAAAAGATTTTAACATATTATTTAATTTCTTTTGTTTTTCATCTTTACTTTCTCCATAAAATATCTCCGCTTTGATAGAAAAAATGAATAATTTAAAATCCTCTAATATTGTATCAAAATATATTCTCTTAACTAAAAACTCTCCACTATAAAATTTTAACATCTATATATCCCCCTTCAAATAACTTACTACTAATCTTACTAACTCTCTATCTATTATCATTCCCTTTTTCTTTTCATCATACTTTAAAAGTGATGGAATAGCTATTATCTCTGCTCTTTCAAAATCATTTACTCTAATTGGAGTATCATAGTTTTCTCTATCTATCAAATAATATCTTAATTTATCATTTGGAATATCTGTTGTTGGTGGCAATAAGTTTATAATAAAACATTTTCTCTCTCTGCTTATAAAGTTATTTTTTCTAGCTATCTGTCCTAAAATTTTCTCATATAACTTATCTCTATTATAAAAATTATCTAAATCATAATTTTTATAATCTATACTGTAACCACAGTGAGTAAAGTCATCAAACTCTTCATACATTCCAATTTCAATAACCTCGTCTCTACTTAGAAACTTCATTCCAAAAACTTTTAAAATCTCCTCTATTATAATTTCTCCAATCTTTCCTTTAAATATAGCTTGATATACATATGGTAATAGTACTCTTCTATTTTTATAAAATTTTCCTATTCTTTTTTCAAAGAGAGATTTTAATTCTGGTATTTCACTTAAAATATCTAATTTAGCTCCTCTAAAGGAAAATTGTCCCTCTGCTCCTAACTCTATATTTGAAAAATCTTTACCACTATATCCCATTACAGAGTAACTATTTATTGGACTTTCTACTTCAAGATACAACTCATCTTTTCTCTTAGAAATATTAGTTGTAGGATTAGCTACTATATACTCCCTATAAGTTTCATAATTTTTTACTAATTCTCTTAAATTATCTATACTCTCCACTGTTTTGTTTTTTCTTATAATTCTATTATATTTTTTTATTTTTTGTAAAAAATTACTAGCCCATAATGCTTCAGCTTTTCTATTTAATTTTATTATCTCTCTTATCTCTTTTTTATCTTCTGGAATTCTTTTATCTACTTCTCTTAATAAAAATTCCATATCCTCAATAACATCTCTCTCATCTCTTCTAAATCTTTCCAAAGTATCTTCAATCTTTGAAGTAATATAGATATTTCTCTTTTTGCTCTTTACCTTAGTACGATTTACTCTTCCTAATCCTTGTATCAAATAACTCATCTGATTTTCTACATAATCATTGGTAGTAGCATACTCACTAAGTTTTTTGTCTACTCTTCCACTATTTAGCATATAAGCCTTTTGTTTTGAAGTTATAGCTTCACTCTCCTCTAATTGTGTGATATAGAGTACCTCTCTCATTCTATTTTCTATTTTCTCTTGTACTGGAAGTAAAAAAGTTTTCTCCTCTAGAGCTATCTCATCAAAATCTTTCTCATCTTTTGAAAATTTATATTTCTTAAAAAGTTTTTCATCAGGATATATCAACTCTTTTTCTTTTTGAGGATTATACTGATATTTCAAATTTACCCCTATACCACTACTTTGATAAGTTGTATATAGTATTACTTTTACCCCTTCCTCTTTTAATTTTTCTTTTAGTTTTTCCTCTTGCTCTCCAAAATGTTTCTCTATTCCTCTAGCATTTAAAGATTCAAAATATATCTCTTTAAATCCCTCTGGTAAAAATCTTCTTTCCTCATTTTCCTTTTTCATCTCATCTATTATCTTACTTAACTCGTCTTTTACACTCTCTATTCTATTTGAAAGAAAAACTAAACTACTACTGTCATTATCTAAAAGAAAATTTAAAAATACAAAAATCTTATATGTCAATCTCTTTTTCAAATCCTCATCTCTATTTTTATCTCCACTCTCACTATATTCTTTATTCAATTTTCTTAGTAAGATAGTAACTACATTTTCTTTTTCATTCTCTTCCATAAATCTTTTTAGATTTTCAAATCCCTCTAATTTTTCTATCTCAGCTCTACAATTTTCACTACTTATTGAAGAGTAAGAATCATATATGTGTAATTTTCTTTTAACACCTTTTTCATATTGATTTATTTCCATCAAATTTTCTTTTAAGATTCTTTTTTCAGATTTAGTTAAAGTGTAATAATTATCCCCTAAAAAATTTTCTAAATATCTTAAATTAAAATTTCCTACTACTGTCTTAGATAGAGCTGTTGCTGAAATTCCTATTACCATATTATTTCTACATATATCCCTCAACATACTCTCTGGAGTTACAAACATCTGATAATAATTTATCATTGCTCTTTGATTTTCGTAATATTCGCTATTTTCTTCTGCAATATTGATATATCTATACCCTTCACTTTTATTTATAAACTTTATATTACTTCTATATCTATAAAAGTTTTGATGCTCCTTTATTATTGTATCTAGCTCCTCATCACTAAAACGATAATGTTGAAGTATCTCTTTTAATATTACCTCATCAGGATATATCTTACTTTCGCTTTCTAATTTCTTCTTTAATTTCTCATAGAAAAAATCAATTATTTTATGAAACTCCTCATAAAAATGTTCATATAAATCCTCAATAAAATTTCCAAGTTTTACTTGTCCTTTTTTAGTAGATACATATATCTCCTCTCTTCTATCTAAAAATATCTCATTCTTATCTTTATCTACAAAAATATAGTTATCGTCTTGGAATAAATCTATATTCATTTTTTCTTCTAAGTATATGTAATTTTTATTCAAATTATATATCTTATTTAACTCTGTGCCTCTCTTTCTATATTCCTTTACTTTATCTCTTAAAAATTTTAACTCTTTGGCACTTACTATGCTATCTTTTCCTCCAACTTTAGATTTTAATACATCATATACTTTTCTAATAAAAGCTTCTCTCATATCTCTTGTAGAAATCCATCTTTTATAATAATTTTGAACAATATTCTTTATACTCAGTGTTTTTTTATCTAGAATATAATTTACAAAAAAACTTTTACTACTATCTATCTCATCTATAAAATACAGATTTTTTTTATCCTCATAAAAATACTTTGTCCTCTCTTTTGTTTTATACCCATATAAAAATTTTGATATTGTCATTACATATACTTTTTTCTCAAAATTCTTCTCATCAAGCATAGGATATAATTCAAAATAAAACTCTGGTATAGCTATTTTTTCATATTTCACTTGATTTTTATTTATATTTTCAAGAAATATATTTATCCAACTAGTTAGCTCCTTTAAAACTTCTTCAACTAATTTTTCTCTTCCATAAATCTCTCTGTTTATATCAGATAAAGCAGTGATATCTCTTACCATTACCTTAATTTTTTCACTTTTACTTGTCAATTTAAAAAATCTCTCATATTTTCTCTCTTCTAAATTCTTTTTAACCTTCTCTAAAAAATCTTTCTCTTGAAATTTTTCAGTAGCAGAATTTAGATAGAGTATTTTATCTTTACCTATTCCCTTACTCTCTAGTTTCTTCTCAATATTTTTAAATATAGGTTTGCTATTTACCTTATTTCCTGTTAAGATAATTATCTTTCTTTCTTCCAATCTCTCCATATCTTCAAGAAGTTTTACCACAGTTTCTTCCAAAGCAAAAGTCTTTCCATTTCCCGTTGGATGTTGTACTAAAAATAGTCCATTTTTATAATAACTTCTCTCTATAAATATATCTATTAATGGAGAACTACTATTTAATATTTGTTTTCCTTTTACTTTTTTACACTCATTTTCCCCATCTATCTCTGTTGTATCTTCAATTATAAAATCACTATCTAACTCTTCATCAGTAATTAAATTATCTTTAGCAAGTAAAGTAAGATAAGTCCCTCCAGCATCTATTCTACTTAGATATTCCTTTTTTCCATCTTCTATTAATATCTCTTTTACTAACTCATCTAAATCTCCATCTCTAATCTCTAACTCTTTAAATATTCTATTTTTTATTGGCTCTATTTCACCAGTATTAGAAAACTTTCTATAATAATCATAGAGATATAGTAATTTTAAATCATCTAAAGTTACTATCTTTTCTATTGGAGATAGTAATGGATTATCTGTCTTTCCATTACGAGCCTCTTGATATATCCCTTTCAACTGATTTATCTTTCTTTTGGTATATCTTGTCATTTCAGCTACAAATTCTATATCATATTTTATCATTTTATCTCTCTCTTTCTTTTATATTTTTTCTTATCATACATCTGGTCTCTGAGACCGTCAAGTATTTTTTCTAAAATCTAATTTTTTTATTTTTCTCTTTTAACTTCTCTATTAAACAAAAACTTTATTTAATTTATCTTTTTTCTAATTTTCAAATTTTTTCTTTAAAAAAACGACCTCGTAAAATACCTCTAAAAAGCTTTTTAAAAACTTTTTGATATAAAACTATGGCTAAAAAATATACCTCTCTAAGCCCATAAAATCACTCTAAAAAAAGCCACCTCAAACCAGCTATTTTAGCTAGTTTAAAGTGACTAATTTTTTGACTAATAACAATTTTTAGTTAATATTTTATATTTCATCTAAATTATCTCTTATATTTAAAATATTTAGCAGCTTGAATAATAACAGTTGGAATAAATGCTAATCCATAGATAGCTAATAAGTCATTCATCCCTAAAGGAGCTACTTCAAATACTCCATGTAAAGCTGGTATCATTAAAACTCCACTTAATAATACAAATCCTATTAAGAAAGCAACAACTGAGAATGGATTGCTCATAAATCCAAGTCCAAAAATCGAACTATTTCCTCTACAGTTAAATCCATGGAATAATCTTGCTAAACATAGTACAGCAAAAGCCATTGTACTTCCTTTAAGAGCATCTTTCATCTCTCCATATCCTAAATAGAATCCTGCCATTACAAATATAGCTATCAATAATCCCTCTCCTAAAATTCTACTAGAAAGTGCTTGAGTAAGAATTGGTTCTTTAGGATCTCTTGGCTTTTCTTTTAAAACCTCTCCATGTGATGGTTCCATTCCAATAGCTATAGCTGGTAAACTATCTGTAAGTAAATTTATAAATAATAGATGCACTGGAGCAAATATTACTGGTAATCCAGCAAATGATGAATAAATTACAGCTAATATAGCAGCAGTATTTCCAGAAAGTAAAAATCTTATTGAGTTTTTAATATTAGCATAGATATTTCTTCCAGTTGTAACAGCTTTAACTATTGTAGAGAAATTATCATCAGCAAGTATCATAGAAGCAGCATCTTTAGAAACCTCTGTTCCAGTTATTCCCATAGCTATTCCAATATCTGCCCTCTTTAATGCAGGAGCATCATTTACTCCATCTCCAGTCATAGCACAAATTTTTCCTAGTGATTGCCAAGCTGTTACTATTCTTATTTTATGTTCTGGAGAAACTCTAGCATATACAGATGTATGAGCAACTTTTTCTTTTAACTCTTCATCTGACATTTTTTCTACCTCTACTCCTTCAAGAACATTATCTCCTTCTTGATAGATTCCAATCTCTTTAGCTATTGTTCTAGCTGTAACTTTATGATCTCCAGTTATCATTACAGGTTTAATTCCAGCCATTATACATTTTTCTACTGCCTCTTTTGATTCAACTCTTGGTGGATCTATCATACCTACTAGACTAACAAAGATATATCCATTTTCATCATCATGACAAATATCTTTTTCACACTCTAATACTTTATAAGCATAAGTTAATACTCTAAGCCCTGTTTCAGCAAACATAGTATTTATATTTTCTATCTCTTTTATATCTTCAGGAGTTATCTCTCTTATCTCACTTCCATGAATGATAGATTTTAATCTTGGAAGTAAAGAATCTAAAGCTCCCTTAGTAAACATTATTATTTTATCATCTATCTCATGAACAGTACTCATAAGTTTTCTATCTGAGTCAAATGGTATCTCTGATATACGTGGATATTTTTCTTTTAACTCTTTATATCCTACACTATATTTTTCAGCAAGATTTATTAAAGCTATCTCAGTAGGATCTCCTACTTCAGTAGTAGCGTCATTACATAATACTGATTCTTTTAAGATAATATCTTCAGCTAATCTTGTAGAATCTAATCCACTATCTTCTAAAACTCTTCCACTTACATAAACTTTTTTTACAGTCATCTTATTTTGTGTAAGTGTTCCTGTCTTATCAGAACATATTACTCCTACACAACCTAAAGCTTCTACAGATTTTAAATTTTTAATAATAGCATTCTCTTTAGAAAGTTTTTGAGTACCTATTGCCAATACAATAGTAACTATTGAGCTAAGTGCCTCTGGTATAGCAGCAACTGCTAAAGCCACAGCAAACATTAACGAATCTAATATATTTACACCATGGAATAAGTTCATTACAAATATTATTCCACATAATATAATTATACCTATTGATAATTTTTTACCAAAGTTATCTAATGAAACTTGTAATGGAGTAGTTTTTTCTTTTGTTGACTCTAATAATTTAGCAATTTTTCCAAGCTCTGTATTCATACCAGTAGCTGTTACTAATACTACTCCTCTTCCATAGCTTACTAAACTTCCAGAAAAAACCATATTTTTTTGGTCTCCTAATGCTAGCTCTTCAGCCACAATTACATCACTTTTTTTCTCTACTCCTTCAGATTCTCCAGTAAGAGAGCTCTCATTTACAAGTAGTGAAAAGCTATCCAATACTCTACCATCAGCAGGTACTAAATCTCCAGCTTCTATAAAAATAATATCCCCTGGAACTATCTCTTCTGATGATAACTCAACTTTTTCACCATTTCTTAAAACCTTTGTTTTAGGAGAAGATAGAGATTTTAAGCTATTAATTGATTCTTCAGCCTTGATATGTTGAACAGTACCAAGTATAGCATTAATTACTATTACCACAAGAATAACTATTGTACTCTCTATATTTCCAGATATAGCAGAAATAATAGAAGCAATTATTAGAATGATTACTAAAAAATCTTTAAACTGTGATAAAAAAACTGCTAGAGTACTTATCTTCTCCTCTTCATTTAGTTGGTTCTTACCATACTTTTTAACTCTTTCCTTCACCTCTTGACTATTCAGTCCATTTTCAGTTACTTGAAGTTCTTGTAAAACTTCCTCTTTTGATTTTGAAAAATAGTTTTTCATAAATCCTCCTTTTATAATTTTATTTTATATTTACTTAATTAATAAAAAAAGACTTTTAATACGAAGTATATAAACTCCGTACTAAAAGTCTTGTTACCACTTGGGTATACAGTACCAGAAAGTCCTAGACTCCGTGATGTTGATACTATATTTTCAACTACTCCCTCTTAATACAAATATCTTTTTCTATTTACTTAAATAATAATATCATAACTTTTATTAAAAGTCAAGAGGTTTATCCTATCTTCCCCAAGTATCTGTATTTTTATTCCAAGAAGCAGCTATTTCAGCTTCCTCTTCAGTTAAATATTTTTCTTCTTTTGCTAATTCAAGTAATGCTGTGAAGTTAGATAAAGTTTCCCATTTGATATTTTTTTCTCCAAAGTTTTTATAAGCTTTATCAAACTCATAAGAGAAGATAGCTAGTACTTCTACTTCTTTAGCTCCTTCATTTCTAGCAGCTTCAACAGCTTTTATTGAGCTTCCCCCAGTAGAGATTAAGTCTTCAATTACAATAACTTTTTTTCCTTCAAAATCTGCTCCTTCTATTTGTCTTCCTGCTCCGTGAGCTTTTTTCTCTCCTCTTATATAACTCATTGGTTTATTCATCAGTTGTGCTATAAAAGCTGCCCAAGGAATTCCAGCAGTTGCTGTTCCTGCTACTACATCAAAATCTTTTTCAGATAATTTTTTTATAAACTCATCTACTACTACTTGTCTTTCAACAGGATATCCTATCATTTTTCTATTGTCACAATAGATTGGACTTTTGATTCCAGATACAAATGTAAATGGTTCCTTTACATTTAATTTTACTGCTCCTGTGCTTAATAATGATTTTGCTACATCTTTTGCTCTACTCATGATAATTAATTTCCCTCCCATATTTTCCATAAAACTCTTTATTTGAATATACTATTTGACCTCTTAAAATTGTTGTAACAACTCTTCCACCTCTATTAAATTTTTCATATGGTGTCCAATTTGCTTTAGTTATTACATCATCATCTTTTATAGCTGACTTATCTTCTCTATCTATTATTACTAAATCAGCATCATATCCAACTTGAATTTTTCCTTTATTTGCTATATTAAAAATTTCAGCTGGTTTTGTACACATTACCTCAATGAGTCTTGCCATTGAGATTTTCCCTTCATCTACACCTTTCAGCATCATCTCAAGTGAGTTTTCTACTCCAGGTATACCAAAAGTAAGTTTTGCTAATTTTTCCTCTATTAGATGAGGTGCATGGTCTGTTCCTATTGTATCAATAGTTCCATCAGCAAGAGCTTTCCATAACTCCTCATTATCCTCTTTAGTTTTTAATTCTGGCTTCATTCTAAGTAACATTGAACTTCTCTCATCAGCATTTACATCATCTACATTTAAGAAAAGGTGGTGTGGAGTAACTTCTCCGTAAACTTTTAATCCCTTAGCCTTTGCTTCTCTTAACATCTTAGCTTCACTAGCTTTAGATAGATGACATAGATATAATGGTTTATCATATTTTTCACAAAGCTCAATAGCTTTGGCTACCATCTCTTCTTCAGCATGTACAGATATAATTTTTGATTCTCTAAAAATATTTTCTATAACACTATCTTCTGTTATTAACATATCTCCAGTAGACATATTTAAAAATATCTTTGTAGAAGCAACCTTATCTATTACTTTTTTTATCTCTTCACTGTTATCGTTTCTACTTCCACCAAAATTAAATCCATAGTCTACATATGATTTTCCAACCATCATAGCTCTTTTTTCTTCAAATATTTCAGAAGTAGTTACAGCTGGTATTGTATTTGGCATATCAATAAATGTAGTAACTCCACCTCTAGCACAAGCCATACTTCCAGTCATAAAATCCTCTTTATGAGAAAGTCCTGGGTCTCTCATATGACAATGAGCATCTACCACTCCAGGAATTACCCATTTTCCTTTAGCATCTACTACCTCTAATCTTCCTTCTGGAATATTTTCCGATATCTCTATTATTTTCCCATCTGCTGTTAATATATCTGTAACTTTTTCTACTCCATCAATTAGAATTCTACAGTTTTTTATTAGCATAATCCTGCCTCTTTCATTCCTTCTAAGATTTCTGCCTCTACCATTTGTGCTGCTTTAGCTGGGTCTTCATTTTTAGTAATTGGTCTACCTACTACTAAGAAATCACAACCATTTATTATTGCATCTTTTGGAGTCATTATTCTCTCTTGGTCATTTGTAGCTGACCATTTTGGTCTTACTCCTGGACACACAGTTTTGAAATCTTTTCCACAAGTATCTTTTATAAGTTTAGCTTCCCATGGAGAACATACTACTCCATCTAATCCAGATGTTTTTACAAGTTTTGCCCAGTTTAAAGCTAAATCAGCAAGAGAAAGTTTTGATTGGAAAGTCTCCTCTACATCTTCTACTGATAAACTTGTTAAAACTGTAACTCCTATTACAAGGTTATCTTGATTTATTTTTTTAACCTCTTCTGCAACTTTAGTCATCATCTTTCTTCCACCACTAGCATGTACATTGAACATAAATACATTTTGCTTAGCAGCAAACACAGAAGCCATAGCTGTTGTATTTGGAATATCGTGGAATTTTAAATCCAAGAAAACTTTTTTCCCTTTAGCAGAAAGATACTCTATTATCTCTCCTTTAGAGTTTAAGAAAAGTTCTAATCCAACTTTATAAAAAGTTGCTCCATCTCCAATTTTTTCTACAAGCTCTTTTGCTTGGTCAGCTGTTGGGAAATCCAAAGCTATTATCATTCTATCCTTAGCACTATACATAAAATCTCCTTTCACTTTTAAAGAAAACTAAGAATTGTTCCATATTCCAAAAAGTTGATTAACTATAAGCTTACTTCACTAAAAACACAAAATTCGCTTTGCTCAAACAGTTGTGTTTTTTAACATTCAGTTTCGCTGAGTTAATCTAACTTCTCTCCATAAATTACACAATTCTTTGAGTTTTCTTTCTTGGTACAAATATTTTTCTTATCTGTGAGCTGCCCCTACTAACTCACTTATATTTTCAAATCCATTCTCTTCACAATATTTTTGTAATCCCTCAGCTATTTCTACAGCTAACATAGGATTAGAGAAAATAGCTGAACCTATTGATATCATAGAAGCTCCAGCCATTATAAACTCAAGAGCATCTTCTACTGAAGCTATTCCTCCCATTCCAATAATAGGAATATTTACAGCTTTATATACTTGATAAACCATTCTTACAGCTACAGGTTTTACAGCTGGTCCAGAAAATCCTCCAAAAGTATTTCCTAACACTGGTTTTTTAGTTCTTATATCTATTACCATTCCAAGTAAAGTATTGATAAGAGATACTGCATCTGCTCCATTTTCCTCTACTATTTTAGCTATACTAGCTATATCAGTAACATTGGGAGAAAGTTTTACTACTAATGGTTTAGATGTAACTTTTCTTACCTCTCTTGTTACTCTAGCAGCTACCTCTGGATTAGCTCCAAAAGCCATACCTCCATCTTTTACATTTGGACAAGAGATATTTAACTCTACTACTGCTATTTCAGGAATTTTATCTACTCTTTTTGCTATTTCAACATACTCCTCTACAGTTTTTCCATTGATATTAGCTATTATATTTGTAGTTATTCCTTGAGCTTTCATCTCTGGTAAAATGTGAGATTCAAAATAATCTATTCCAGGATTTTCAAGTCCTACACAGTTTAACATTCCAGCAGGAGTTTCAGCTATTCTTGTACCATAGTTTCCATCTCTTGGCTCTACAGTAAGCCCTTTTATTCCTATTCCACCTAATATATTTGGGTCAAAATATTCTTTATATTCCATTCCAAATCCAAAACAACCAGAAGAAGTTACTATTGGATTTTTAAAATCTACACCTAAAAATTTAGTTTGTAATCTGTTCATCTTTTCCTCCAACAAATTAATTTCCACAACAAGTTTCAGTTTTTTCTACAACTGGGTCAAAGTCTACAATAGTTTCAGAATCAAAAACAGGTCCATCATGACATACTTTTTTCATTCCAAATTTTGTTTTGATTGAACAACCAACACAAGCTTTTACTCCACAAGCCATTCTAGCTTCCAATGAAATTTCACACTTAGTTTCAAATTTCTTAGCTGTTTTTGCAACTGCTTCCATCATTTTTTGTGGTCCACAAGTAAATACCATATCATATTTTTTAGCTTTCATTAATTCTTCCATTTTAACTATAACATTTCCATGTATTCCTACAGAACCATCATCAGTTGTAATATAGTTCTCTATTCCATCAAGATTGAAATTTGACATTATCTCCATAGCTTCTCTGTTTCTTCCACCTGCTATAAAAGTAACTTTATTATTTTTAGATAAAACTTCTATTAATAGTTTCATTGGAGCCATTCCCATTCCTCCACCTACTACTAATAACTCTTTCCCAGAGATTTCTGTTGTAAATCCTGTTCCAAGTGGTCCTTGAATATTTATTATCTCTCCAGCTTTCATAGAGGCTAAATCTTTAGTTCCTCCACCTTTTATCTCATAATAAAACTCTAAAATATTATTCTCTTTATCTGCATAATGTAAGCTGATAGGTCTTCTTAAAAAATATACACCATTTTTACATTGTAACATATAAAACTGTCCAGCTTTAGCAGCTTTTACTGTTTTATCTCCTTTTACTTTCATAAGGTAGTTGTGTCCAGCAACTAATTTGTTTTCTAAAATTTCACAATTTTCTAAAAACATTTCTCCTCCCAAATTTATATAAATTAACTATTTTATCTCTTTACCACAATAGTAACAGAATTTTCCATAATCTTTTACTACTACTTTATTTTCTGTCTCTTCAAAGTGAGTTACACACTTAGGATTTTTACAAACAGTTAAGAAATGCTCTTCTACTTCTTCTTTCTCCTCTTTTCTAGGAGCAGTGGAATTTTTTAATCCTAGTGCTAAAGCATACATAGCCTCTCTTGTAGGAACTCCATTTGCTGCTTGTTTAAAGTATAGTGCGTGCTTTGTATCATCTAAATCTATATTTATCTCATCTACTCTTGGTAGTGGATGTAATATTATCATATGCTCTTGACACTTATTTAATATAGTATCCTTAGATATTTTGTAAACTCCACTTACTTTATTATACTCCTCTATATCATCAAATCTTTCTCTTTGAATTCTTGTCATATAAAGTACATCTATCTCTTTTAATATTGGCTCATACTCAGAACAGATATGGTATTTCATTCCTTTTTCATCTAACTCTTTAGTGATGTACTCTGGTATTTGTATTGATTCTGGAGCTACGAAATAAAACTCTCCACCAAACATCTCTAATGCTTTAGTAAGAGAGTGTACAGTTCTTCCATATTTTAAATCTCCTACAAAAGCTATTTTAATATTTTCAATTCTTCCAATCTCTTTTTTTATTGTAAATAAGTCTAAAAGAGTTTGGCTAGGGTGTTCATTTGCTCCATCTCCAGCATTGATAACAGGATTTTTAGAAATTTCAGAAGCGAATTTTGCTGCTCCCTCTATATAGTGTCTCATAACTATTATATCAGAGTAAGCCTCTACCATTTTTATAGTATCTCTTAAAGACTCCCCTTTTTTTAATGAAGTAGCATCTGGAGAATCAAATCCTAAAACTTGTGCTCCTAATCTATAAGCTGCTGATGTAAATGATAATCTTGTTCTTGTTGAAGGTTCAAAGAATAAACTTCCTACTATTTTCCCCTTTGCTAACTCTGCTTCTGGTTTTTGTGAAAGTTCATTTGCTACTTCTAATACTTCTAATATCTCTTCTTTTGTTAAATCTTTAATAGATATGAAATCTTTCATTTCCTACTCCCTCCTGTTATAAAATATTTTAAATTAGTCATAAAAAAAGGAATGAGTCCCTCTTTTTAAAAGAGAGTTAACATTCCTTTGATATCTTTAATAATATAATTTTTAAAAAGTATAAAATAATTAGAAAATAAAATAGAAACAGAGTGCATATCTTTTAGCTTATCTATAAAATTTCTCATCTCTACTCCTCCTTACTTTCTACATATATCTTTGCTATTCTATCATAGTTTTCAGTTTTTTTCAAGTATGATTTTAATTTTTTAATACCTCTATTAGTTGTGTCTTATAATTATTCAAATTCTCTATTAAATTATCTATCTGTTCCCTAGTCAATTTTACACTTTTTTCAGGTAGTGGAACACTTTTAAATCCATCACTTACCTCTACATTTGTTACTGGGAACATATAATTCTCTTCACTCATTATTTTTTGGAAATCATCACTCAAAACTCTCTCCATAAATTTCTTAGCTCCAGCTTTAACCTCTTTTTTATTCACAAGTGAAACTCCCTCTTGATAAATAAAACTTCCATCTTCTAATAAGAAACTATCATATTTTGAAGAATCCTCACCTGTAAAAAATAGATTACTTGTAGCATACCCTATCATCATAGGTGCTTCTCCTGCTGTAAATTTAGCAAAGGCTTCACTCCAACCAGGCTCTACACTATATATAGCTGGTTTTAATTCCTTCCAAAACTCTAACCAATTTTCACCATAAAGAGCTATACTCCATTGTAACGCTTCCTCTCCAGTAATTGATACTTTTGGATTTTCTACCATAAGTTGCTTATTAAATTTCTCCAACTCTTTTAAATTTTTAGGTGGTACTGAAATCTTTTCCTTATTGTAATTTATTGCTAAAACACCATAATCCATTGGAATAACATAATCACTACTCATTTTGAAATTTTTATTTTTAATATTTCCAATATTTTGAGGAACATATGGTAATATTAGTCCCTCTCTTTTAGCCATCTCTGTAGTTAACTCTGTAAGTCCTACTACAATATCTGCCTTTGGTCTTTTCTTTTCCAGTTTTAGCCTTCCAACAATCCCATCTATAGAGACAAACTTTATAGTATCTCCTGTTTCTTTCTGAAATACCTTTCCGTACTCCTTCTCTATCCATTTCATCGAACTTGGTCCATAGATAGTTATCTCCTCAGCGTTGATAGTTGTTGCTCCTCCTACAAATAGGCAAGTTAATAAAATTTTTTTCATACTTTTCTCTCCTTTCCTTTCTAGCATTACCTAGATAGGTTCTGACGGTCGAATATTAATTCCTCTCAGCCTCTTAGCTCCCGTTTTCATGTTACTATTATACTCTATTTTTCCTCTTTTTCAAAATATAAATTTTTTTGTTCATATAAAAAAATATTTTGCTAATATAAATATTGATGAAAAAGAAGCATTAGAAACTTCTTCTGCTACTTCTTCAACTGCTACTGATGCAAAAAAATAAAACTTAATAAAAAAACTCCCCATCTAGTTAAGATGGGGTAATTTTTTTACTTCATTCCTACTATATTTTCACTTTTTAAAATATAAGTCTGTTTATGGGCTAGTGGAATAAAATATCTACTACTATATGTTAAATAGAAAATTTTATCAATTATTCTTTCTTTATACTCCTTATTTCTTTCTTCTTTAAATAAATTAAAAAATGGTAAAAGCGAATCTTCTAAATCATAATCTATTAATTCTCCAACTATAGTCTTTTCTAAACTAGTTAATGGATAAACACTATTTATTGTAATATTGTATAGAGCTATATCATAATCCTTACTTCTTAATTTATTCAAAAATTTATCTAAATTATAAATTTCAATCTCTACATTCAATCCATTTTGAATTAAATCATGTGCTACATATTGTGCAAAATTTCTGTTGTGAATTGTATTCAAACACATTATTTTTATCTTTTTCTCAAAATGTCCACTATTTTTTAAAATTTTAATAGCTTCTCTTCTGCTATAGTTTTTCTCTAAAAATGAAATTTTTATATCAAACATCTCTTGTGGACAAATAGTGGTAGCTTCTCTATTCAAAAGAGACTCTAATGCTTTTCTATCATTTAAAGAATAATTTTTTTTATTTCCAAAAACTAAAGATATTATGTCATATACTGTATCTTTAACTATTTTCTTGCCTCTTAAATTTCCTATTTTTTTAGCGGTTTCAATATCCTCTTTATATAAATCATAGGAGTAATAGTTGGGTAAATTTAAAGAGTTAATCAATCTTTGATAACTATTTAATTCTCCTTTTATTTCAACATTTTCAAATATAGAACTTTGATCAAAATAATATTTATTTTTTTTCAATTTAATTTTATTTTTTTCTATTTCTTCAATAGCATATCTTCCGCTTGTAAAAATTTTATTATTCTCTCTTTTTAATATTGACATTAGAGGATTTGTTAAGCCTATTTCTAATTCATGGTCCGGATAATTTAATAAAATTATAAATTCTCTATCATTTAAAACTTGAATTTGTTGTATTGAAGAGTATAAATCGTTCATATATCCATTCTTTAAATAATTTTCTATTGAATCTTTTACATCTTGTGCTGTTATAGAATCTCCATTAGAAAAATATATATCCTCTCTCAATTTACAATATATTTCCATCTCATCATTTTTTTTATACTCTTCTAGTAAGTATGGAACAACTTGCCCATCTTTATCAATTTTAAATAGTTGTGCATATATATAATTCGTCGCTCTTCTAGAATATGTATCTCTTAGTAATATAGGATCTATTGTCTCTACTTTTACTTCTTGTTCTATTACCAAACTATCACTTTGCTCTATTTTTTCATCCTCAAACAAATTATTTATTTCATTTTCAAATGAAAATCCAGATGTACTTATAATAAAGAACACTATCATTTTAAATAAAACTTTTTTCATTTTCTCCTCTTTCTTCATAAATTATATCTCTTATAAAAAATTTAATTTAAATGTATGTTACATATTTATAAAATTGACCAACACATTTATATCATTTTATATAATTGTACAAAAAAAAGTCAACATTCCAAACACGTTTTTAATTTTTTTAAAATTAAAACTATAATTTTCTTCAATAATATAAAAAAGCCATGAGATTTCCTCATGACTTAACTATCTAATTAAGATACTTATTTATAATTTCTTCATATTTTCCATTCTTTTTTAAATTTGATAACCCTCTATTTATTACTTCAATAAACTCTTTATTCTTACCTTTTTTTACCATAACTGCACATTCAGAATAATCTTCCTCTCCTAATGGCATTTTTACCTTTAGACCATTTGCAATATTATACTCAACAAAAATAACATCATCTATTTCTTTACGTGCCTCAGATATTGACATACCTGAAAAAATTGCATCTACTTCTTCATTATCTAATGCCTCCATTGAAGCTTGAAATCCTAAAGGTAATAATTCATATTTAAAATTTTGATCTTCTGCTAAGGCTTTTAATAATTCAATATCAATACCTTTAAGTTTCCCATCTTTATCTTCATATTCAAATGGCGGAAAATATATATCAGTTGCTACTTTATAAATTTTTTCTCCAGCCCGAATGAATTAATACACCAAAATATAAAAATAGATATTCTTATTAAGTGATAAAAAAATTTCATTACTCCTCCCATACATACTTATATATCTTTTTATAATATTATTAAGTATACAAATTTCTACGCCAACGATAAGTGTATAACAAAAAAAAAAAAAAAAATCAAGTTTTAAAACATAAGTTTTTTATATTAAATTTATAAAGTTTTTACTTCTCTATAAATTTTCTATCTCATCATTTAATATAATAACCATTTTAAAAATTATAAATTTTTCAAACAAATTTTAGTTGTCATTTTAATTTAGATTTTTTAATTTTTTAAGAAAAAAAATATTTGATTGTTATAATTTAATTTATATGTTATAATTTTTTCTGGACTGTTATTGTCTAATATAATATGAATGGAGAGTTTCAAATGACAAACAACAATATTACTAATAAGATGTTTCTAAGTCTTATGATCCCTTTTATTCTTTCTACAATAACTCAACCTTTATTAGGGGCAGCTGATATGGCAGTTATTGGAAAGTTAAATAATACTAATTTTATTTCAGGTGTTTCTATTGGAACCTTAATTTTCAATACTATCTATTGGATATTTGGATTTTTAAGAGTGAGCACCACTGCTTATAGTGCTCAATCAAGTCATTATACAAATAAAAAAGATATTAGTGATGTTTTTTTCCGTCCACTATTAATAGCTTTTATTATTAGTTTCATTATGATTATTTCACAAAACTTAATTTTTGAAAGTTCTATGAAGTTTATTAATCCAGATATTAATATTCAAAAAGTAGCTTATACTTATTTTAAAATACTTATATGGGGAGCTCCCTTTGTTTTGACAAATTATGTACTTTTAGGTTGGCTTATGGGATTAGGAAATGTCAAATCTTCTATGACTATGCAAATCTCTGGTAATCTATTGAATATACTTTTAGATATTTTATTTGTTATATTCTTAGATTATAAAGTTGAAGGAGTTGCTTATGCTACTCTTATCTCACAAATTTTTTCAACTATTCTTGGAATAATATTTATTACTCCATACTCTTATCATAAATATTTAGATTTTAAATCTATTATAAATAAAAAAGAGATTATAAATATTTTATGTGTAAATAGAGATTTAATGATTAGAACTTTCTGTTTAGTATCTCACAATAATCTCTTTACCATGGCTAGTTCTAGATTAGGTGGAGATATTCTTGCTACAAATGCTATACTATTCCAAATAATGTCAATTTTCTCATATGCTTTTGATGGAATTGCCAATACAGCTAGTGTATTCTCTGGAAGAGCTAGAGGACAGAAAAATAATACACTTATGAAAAATTGTTGGAAACAAACTTTTTTCTGGGGAATCATTGCAACAATTTTAATTACAATAGTGTTTGTCTTATTTAATAGAACTATTATTGAAATCTTTACAAAGCTTCCTAATATATTAATATTAACTCAAAAATACTCAATCTGGTTAGTACTATATCCTTCTATTGCTTTTTTAGGATTAACTTTTTATGGAGTGTTTACAGGAGCAGCTAAAACAGTTCCTATTATGACATCTACAGTATTAGCTTTTATTTCATTTTTCATAGCTTGGAAATTTTTAATACCAATTTATGGAAACAATGGCGTTTGGTTATCACTACTTGTCTTCTATTTAGGAAGAGGTATATTCTTAATCCCTCAATTAAAAAAGACCTTAACTAATTAAAATTCAAATGTAATACCTAGTCTACTTAGATATTTTTATTTAAAAACTACTAAAAAATAAAGAGAGAAAGTATAATTTTATCTTACCTTCTCTCTTTTTATTATCTCTTTTTAAAACTCTAAGTGACACATTACTTCATGTTCACTATCAAATCTTTTCATTTTTGGCTTTTTAACTTTACACACCTCTATTGCTGATTTACATCTATTAACAAAAGGACACTCATCTTTTAATAGAATTGGACTAGGAATATCCCCTTCTAAAATCTCCAACCTATTATTTTTCTCCAAACTTAATACACTCTTTATTAAAGCATGAGTATATGGGTGTTTTGCTTCTAATTTTAAGTTTTTACTCTTTAATTTTTCGACAATATGCCCTAGATACATAACCACAACTTCATCAGCTAATGACTGTACCAAAGCTAAATCATGACAGATAAATATTATACTCATATTTGTTTCTCTCTGTATCTTTTTCAAAAGCTCTATTATACTTTTTTGAATAGATACATCTAAGGCTGAGGTTGCCTCATCACAAATAAGAATTTCAGGTTTAAGTGATATAGCTCTAGCTATTCCTACCCTCTGTAACTGTCCTCCACTTAAATTATGTGGATAAGCATTCAAGTAATCACTTGATAACTCTACCATATTTAAAAGCTCTTTTGCTTTCTTCTCTTTCTCTTCCTTTTTTATCAATCCAAAATTAAGAAGTGGCTCTGTCAAAATATCCTTTATTGTCATTCTTGGATTAAAAGCTCCATGAGCATCTTGGAAGATCATTTGAATATTTTTTCTATTCTCCCTTAACTCCTTTTTATTAAATTTTGAAATATCTTTTCCTTTGTAAAGTATTTCACCCTCAGTTAGTTTCTCTAATTGGACTATCAATCTCACTAAAGTTGATTTTCCACATCCACTCTCTCCTACTATCCCTGTAATTTTTCCCTCTTCTATATCTAAATTTATATTATTACAAGCTTTTAAAGTTTTACCATCAGAAGTTATAAAATACTTATTTACATTTTTTAATTCTAATATTTTTTTACTCATAATTTTCCTCACTCTCTAAAGTAGGAACAGAGGCTATTAATAATTTAGTATATTCAGACTTTGGATTTTTTAAAACCTCTTCTGTTTTTCCAGTTTCAACAATTTTCCCATCTTTCATAACAACCAATCTATCAGCTAAATATGCAGCTACTCCTAAGCTATGTGTCACTACTACCATTGTCGTACCAAATTTTTCTCTCATGTGAAGTAATTCAGTAACAATCTGAGCTTGTGTTGTTACATCTAGAGCACTTGTAGGTTCATCTGCTAATAATATTTTAGGATTAAATGTCATAGCCATAGCTATTCCTACTCTTTGGCACATTCCTCCACTCAACTGATATGGATAACTGTTCATTATATTTTCTGGAGATGGAAGATTTGTTTTCCTCAAATTCTCTATTGCTTTAGTTTCGGCTTCTTCCTTTGAGATTTTGAGATGTTGTCTAATATATTCAATATATTGCCTTCCTATCTTTCTAATAGGATTAAGAGTATGACGTGTCTCTTGAAAAACGATTGTTATATCTCTTCCTTTTTCAAACTTCTTATCATTTAAAATGTTTTTTCCTTCAAATAGTACTTCTCCTACTATCTTAGTAGTTTCAGGAAGTCCTCCTACAATACTTTTAATGAGAGTGGATTTTCCACTTCCACTCTCACCTACTATACCTATAATTTCACCTTTTTTTATATCAAGATTAAAATCTGAAACTGCTACCTTTCCATTCTCATAAGTTATCCCAATATTTTTTAAAGTTAGCATATACACTCCTATTTAAAATGACATCTTATCTGTTAACCAATAGTAATCCATTGGATACATCACTACATTTTTTAATTTTGTTGAAGAGATTAAGTAAGCAGTTTCATATCCAAAGAATATTGTTGCACAATCATCCATTATAAGTTGCTGAATTTCTATAATTAACTCTCTTCTCTTATCAGGATCAAACTCTGATGAAAGCTCATCTAATAAAGCATCTACTTTTGGATTATTATATCCAGTTTGATTTGTAGAAGCTTTACTGTACCAGTTCTCACGTAAATAATTTTCAGGATCTCCACTATTAGCAACTAAAACATTCCATATAAGTAAATCAAAATTTCCACTATCTCTATATTTTAATACTGTTTCATAACTTACTGTTATTAATTTTACTTTTATTCCAATCTCTTTTAAACTAACTTGAGCCGCTTGTGCATAAACTTTTAACTCTTCTCTACTTGTATAGATAACAAAGTTTAACTCTATTTTTTGCCCATCTGGAGTTTCTAAATACCCATCTCCATCAATATCTTTATATCCAGCCTTAGCTAAAATTTCCTTTGCATTTTCAGGATTATATGTGTTTTCATCAACAAGTTGATCAAATCCAAAATTTAATGTTGGTGGTACTGGTGCTTTTCCTGGAGTTGCTGCTCCTCCTAATAAAACAGTTGTATAAACCTCTTTATTCAAAGCTCTATTTATAGCTTGACGTAATACTTTATCTTTTAAAATTCCATTTTCATTCATAAAAGCAAAAGTTCCTCTTAATGACTTTATACTTTGAATATTATACTTATCATTATTTTTAAAATCAACTAAATTTTCTGGCTTTAGGCTATATGCCATTTGAATTTCTCCACTTTGTAGTGCTAAAGAACGTGTTGCTTGGTCATTTATATATTTAAATACCACACGATCAAATGGAACCTCTCCTCCCCAGTAGTTTTCATTTCTAACTACTGAACAATACTCTGTTGGATTAAATTTCTCTACAACATATGGTCCTGTTGAAATAGGTCCCTCCATAGCAAATTTTGTTGTATCAGCTTCTGTATTTACAATTATGAAAAGAGGATCTGCAAGACATCCTGGAAGTGTTGTCACTGGCTTTTCAGTTTCAATTATTAAATAATTTTTATCTGCTACTATACTCTTTGGAATAAAAAATGTATTAGCTCTCTGATTTAACTTAAAAGTACGCTCTAAAGAGTTTTTTACACTTTCTGATGTCATTAATGTTCCATCTGAAAATTTTACTCCCTCTCTTATTTTAAATTTCCAACTTTTTCCATCTTTACTATTTTCCCAACTCTCTGCCAATAGTGGTACTAACTCTCCTTTTTCATCAAATTTTGTAAGTGTTTCTCCAACTCCATATCTTGCTACTGTCCAACTAAAATACTGCTCTGTTGTTTCTAAAGTGTTAGCAAAACTAGGTGTCCCTATTACTATTTCCTTAACTTCACTTACTGAATTTTTATTTTCAACCTTCTCCTTTCCACAGGCTGTTAACAATATTAAACATAATATTGAAATAAATTTTAATACTTTTTTCATTTAAATTCTTCTCCTTTATACTTATATTTTTTTAATTTTCTTTTGGATCTAATATATCTCTAATACTATCCCCTAATAAGTTAAATATCACAACAACTATTATAATTGCTATCCCAGGTGAATATATTAACCATGGGGCCTTAAATATATATAATCTTCCTTCGTTTAACATCAATCCCCACTCTGGTATTGGAGCCTGTACCCCTACTCCTAGAAATGATAAAGATGTTATCTCTAATATCAACATACCTATATCAATAGTTGCTGTAACTAACATTGTAGGAAAGATATTTGGCAATAGATATTTAAGAAATAGATTTAAAGGTGTTATTCCCCCCATTATTGCTACTTCTATATATGTATTTTTTCTTATTTTCAAAGTTAAACTTCTAGCTAGTCTAGCATATCTAGGCCATGTAACTAAACTTATTGCTAAAACAGCATTAAAAGTACTTGGCCCAAGTATACCTGCTATTGCTATAGCTAGTATTAATCCCGGAAAAGCCATCATCATATCTGATATTTTCATGATTACATTATCTACTATTCCACCATAAAACCCAGCTATAACTCCCAATGTTCCTCCAACAAAAAAAACTATTGCCAGTAGTGAAAAAGCCATCACTAATGTTGTTCTTGTTCCATAAATAATTCTTGAAAAAATATCTCTTCCTAAAACATCAGTTCCTAATATATACTCCTTTGAAGGTGGTTTCAAGGAGTCCAACATAACAGCATGGTATGGATCTTTAGGGGCTAGAATTGGAGCTAATATCGCTATCAATATGACAATCATACTCAGAGATAGATATATTAAAAATTGTTTATTTTCTAAAATTTTTCTTATTCTCTTCAATTTTACTCCTTTACTCTTGGATCTAAAAATTTATATGAAAAATCCACAGCTAAATTTACTATCATATAAAATAGTGCAATAAATAAAACATATCCTTGAATCAATGGATAGTCATGTGCTGATATAGCCTTTATAGCTAGATTTCCCATTCCAGGCCAGTTATAAACTATTTCTATAATTGCTGTTCCACTTATTAAATTTCCTACAGTTACTCCTAAAAGTGTCATTATAGGTAACATTACATTAGGAAGCAACTGTTTAAATATTATAGTTCTCTTACTTAATCCCCTTATTTTACTAGCGACTATATACTCTTGTTTTAACTCTTCCAATACAATAATTCTAATTTGTCTAGTATATTTAGATGACATTGCCAAAGCTAAGGTAACTGCTGGTAAAATTAGAGCTTTTATATTATCAGTTCCTCCTATGATAGGAACCCAACCTAACTTTACACCAAATATACTTAAAAATATCAATCCCATCCAAAAACTTGGAATAGATATTCCTAAAAAACTAAAGCCTCTTATAATATAATCTATTATTTTATTTCTATTTAAAGCTGATATAAAACCTAATGGTATTGATATTAGCAACATTAAAACAAATGATACTACACTTAATTTTAGTGTGATAAGAAAACTAGAAATCAATTTTGTAAAAACTGGAACTTTTAAAGAAAAGGACATTCCCAAATCTCCCTTTAAAACCTTTAAAAGCCAAACCTTATATTGAATTAGAAAGGGTTTATCCAATCCTAGTTCAGCTCTTACTTTAGCCAATAGTTCTGGAGAGGGGATATTCCCTGAATCAGTTAACATAATTTCTGCCGGATCTCCAGGAGCAAGATAAGTTAAAGTAAAAGTTATAAAACTAACCCCTATTAAAACAATTAAAATTTGAAAAGACTTACTTATAAAACTTTTCATTAAATACTCCTTAATTTTAATCTAATAAATAATTTTTTAATAAAAACTAAAATTTTAATAATCAAATATATTTAAACATTTTTTATTAAAAAAATCAAGATAATTTTATACCAAATTTGTTAATTTTTAATATTTTTAAGAAAAACTATAACTACAAATAAAAATAGCCTTCTGTAAGAATAAACTTCTCACAAAAAGCTATTTTATTATATATTCATAAGAATATCATATGCTAACTCTTCTTTTTTCTTTTCCGGAAGAGATTTTATAGAATCTTTTCCTTTAATTATGTAAATTTCATTTGTTGATTTTTGCATATTGCTTGCATCATTAGCTACTATCATATCTAAATTTTTTCTTTCTAATTTTCCTATTGCATTTTCTATTAGATTTTCAGTTTCAGCTGCAAACCCTATTAATATTTGCTCTTTCTTTAATTTTCCCATCTCTAATAGTATATCTGGATTTCTATCTAACACTATTGTCAGTTCCCCATCTTTTTTCTTTATTTTTTCATTTGAATAATATTTAGGTTTATAATCAGCTACTGCTGCACAAGCTATTGCTATATCCATTTTTGAAAATCTTTTTATAGTTTCATCATACATCTCTTGAGCACTTCTTACTTGAACAAACTCCTTTACTCCTGTTGGTATTTCCAAATTAGTTGGTCCAGAAATAAGAACAACCTCTGCTCCCAAATCAACAGCTGACTTAGCTAGAGCATAACCCATCTGTCCACTTGATCTATTTGAAAGATATCTTATTGGGTCTATTGCTTCCTCTGTTCTCCCAGCTGTTATAAGGATTTTTTTTCCTGTTAAAACTTTTTCTCTATAGATATTATCTTTTTCTATAATCTCTATTATCTCATTTTCATCTTTCAAACGTCCCTTTGCATTTACATTACAAGCTAAAAATCCTTCATCTGCTTCTATAAATTTATATCCATATTTTTTTAACTTCTCTATATTATCTTTCAAAATAGGATTTTCATACATATTTACATTCATAGCCAAAGCAAAATACACAGGCTTTTTGCAAGCTGAAATTACAGTTGACAGCATATCATCAGCTATTCCATTAGCTACTTTTCCTACTATATTATATGTAGCTGGAGCTACTAATACTACATCAGCCCAATCTGCTAATGAGATATGTTCCACTTCAAAATGCGGATTTTTATCCCACATATCCACATACACTCTATTTCTTGAAAGAGTTTCCAATGTAAGTGGAGTAATTATTTTTGTAGCATTTTCTGTCATAATAACTTTGACATTATATCCCTTTTTCTTTAATTTTGAAATAATATTAGCAGACTTATATGCTGAAATTCCTCCTGTAACTCCTATAAGTATATTTTTCATAATCACTCCTTATTTTACTACTCTTCTCTCTTGATAATATTCATCTCTTTTTAATATAAACTCTTCTATTTGGCTATCTTTAAAACCTAAATCCACAAGTTTAGAGAAATCAAAATTTATTAAATCTTCCATAAATTCAATATCATTTTCTATAAAAATGTTTACTAACTTTCTACTTTTACTATATAATTTTGAAACTCTCTCCCCTTTATTTAGATATGTTACTACTTCCCATTCAATAAACTCTTTAGTAAGAAATTTTTGAAATCTTATTTTCCCCTCTTCTAAATTTTTTATATCTTGTGAAAGAGTATCAAAAAACTCTAAAGTCAAATCTTGAAGATATACTATCCCGTTGTTTACTATTGTATTTGCTAACTCTTTAAATCTAGCAGCTGAGTAAAATTTTTCTATATCTACTTTATAATAATATTTCTCTTTTTTAGAAGAAAGATTATACTCATCTATAACTTGTTTTAATCTATCATTTTCCTCTTTAGTATCCTTAATATTTTTTTCGATTAGCTCAAGTTGTTTAGAATTTAAATTAGTATTAGTATTGGTATTTGGTATACTTTGATTTACTCTATCCAATTCATTTATTAAATCAGATATCTCTTTATCTTTTCTAGCTATTGTTTGCTCTAACTCTTCTATTTTCTTCAATAATTTTTGTTCTGCCTCAAGATCTTTTTTGCCAAATATAGAAAATAATCCCATAAAAACCTCCAAACTTTATTCCCCTATGTTATTTTTTATAATACCTCTCTCTATATATTTTTCTATCTCTGGAAAAACAAACTCTTCAAATAATCTAGGTGCATATTTTACTACTGGTTCTAATCTTTTTATTACCATATCTTTATTTACACTCCATTTTTTCCAAGTATGTCCATCAGAAGATAAATTTTGTATAAATCCTTGAAATCTATCAAAGACATTTGCAAATTTTGAATCATCAGACTCCATATTTTCAAACTCTAACCACAATTTGAAATACTCTTTATACTGCTCCTCTGGAAGTAAAGAGAATATTTTTTCAGCTGCTGCTAGCTCTTTACGAAACTTCTCCTCTTTATCATATTTGCTAAATGCAGGAGTATCATCACTATAAATCTCTACCACATCGTGTAATAATATCATTTTTAATACTCTCTCTATATCTATCTTATCAAACTCTACATATTCCTTTAGAGTTATAGCACAAATAGCCATATGCCAACTATGCTCAGCATCATTTTCTCTCCTATTAGTATCCCCAAGTATAACTGATTGTCTTAAAATCCCCTTTACTTTATCTATTTCCATTAAAAAATTTATTTGATTTTGTAACTTACTCATAAAATTCCTCTCGTAATAAAACTATTTTCCTTGGAAAATAAGTTGTTCTCCTTTTTCATTTGATAATATTAAACTGTTTTCTTTTTTAGTTATTGTAGTCATACTTTTTAAAAGTGTCAAGTATTGATCCTCTCTTATAAGTGCTTCTCTTGAACCACCCATTCTAGTAGATGCCAATGGATCTACTACCATTTTACCATCTTTTATTTCTACTTTTCCAAAAAATCTATTCAATCCAGAATAACCAAATATTCTTCCTGCTTCATCAAATCCAACAGTTAGCCCTTGTCCTGGAAATATATTTATTAAAGTATATTCCACATTTGATATCTCAAGTGAACTACTAACATTTTGTGGTACATCTTTAGGTTTTTCTTGTAAATTACTACAACCTACTAATGAAATTATCATTGTCATCAATATAGCAATTTTTTTCATCTTCCTCACTCCCTATTTTATTTGATTATCTATAAGAAGATTATACTACATATCTTAATAAATTGTATATAAAATTCTATAAATTTCCCAATAATTTTATTTTATTCAAGAATTTTAAGCTTCTCTTTACACAAAATAAAAAAAATATAGTATAATATTATTAAGAAAGTAGAAAATACTTCCTTTGCATAAGATTACAGGAGGGATTTATGAACAGTGTTGAAACTTTAGCTAATATTATTAAAAATAGTAACTATGTAGTTTTTTTTACTGGAGCTGGTGCATCTACAGATTCTGGATTAGCTGACTTTAGAGGTAAAAATGGACTATATAATGAAAGAAAATTTATGGAATATGAACCAGAAGAGATTCTTAGTCATGATTTTTTCTTCTTACACAGAGATATTTTCAATAAATATCTTACAGAAAAATTATCTATTAACAATATAAAACCTAACAATGGGCATTTAGCTATAGCCAAATTAGAAGAGATGGGAAAAGTTAAGGCTGTAATTACTCAAAATATAGATAATTTACACCAAGATGCTGGAAGTAAAAAAGTTTTAGAACTTCATGGAACTTTAAAAAGATGGTATTGTCTAAAATGTGGAAAAACATCTGATAAAGATTTTATATGTGAATGTGGTGGAGTTGTTAGACCTGATGTAACTTTGTATGGAGAGATGCTCAATGAAAAAGTTACTAGTGAAGCTATTCGTGAAATAGAAAAAGCTGATACCTTAATTATTGTGGGTACAAGTCTTACAGTTTATCCAGCAGCTTACTATATAGAGTATTTTAAAGGAAAAAATCTTATAATTTTAAATGAAACTCCTACTTCAAGAGATGATATTGCTACTCTTGTAATAAGAGAGAGATTTGCTCAAGTAATGACTGAAGTTATGAATATTTTAAAATAGGTATTAATCAAAGGGGGGATATATATGTATAAACTTATGAATGGCGTAGAAATTCCTAGTATTGCTTTTGGGACTTGGAAAATATCAGATGAAAACATTTGTAGAAAAAGTGTTAGATATGCTTTAGAATGTGGTTATCGTCATATTGATGCTGCAAAAATTTATAACAATGAAGTTTTCGTTGGTAAAGGTATAGCTGAATTTTTAGAAAGAACTCCTAATGTTAAAAGAGAAGATCTCTTTATCACCACAAAAGTTTGGAATAGTGACCAAGGATATGAGGAAACTTTAAAAGCCTTTGAAGATTCTTTGACTAGATTAAATCTAGATTATATTGATCTTTATCTTATACATTGGCCTAATACTAAAAATATGAAAACAACTTTTGAAACTTGGAGAGCATTAGAAAAACTTTACAAAGATAAAAGAGTTAGAGCAATTGGTGTATGCAACTTTGAAAAACATCACCTTGAAGAGTTAGAAAAAAACTCTACTATTACTCCTATGGTAAACCAAATAGAGATTCATCCATATAATCAACAAGATGAACTAAGAGCTTATTGTGAAAGTAAAAATATTATTGTAGAGTCTTGGAGTCCATTGATTCAAGGTAATATTAATGATCCTGTGCTTGTTGAAATAGGTAAAATTCATGGTAAATCACCTGCTCAAGTAATTTTGAGATGGCATATTCAAAATTGGTTATTACCTCTTCCAAAATCTATTACTCCTTCTAGAATAAAAGAGAATAGAGAGTTAGATTTTGTATTAAGTAAAGAGGAAATGGAAAAAATAAAATTATTAAATAGAAATGAAAGACTTGGTTCTCATCCAGATGAGATGGAATATGGATTTGAAAATTTAAGATAACAAAATAACTTGGAGGATATAAAGAAAATGAAATACAACTTTGATGAAATAATTAATAGAGCTAATACAAATTCAAAAAAATGGAATCCAGATATATATAAGGCTACTTATAATGGACATAATGATTTATTACCACTTTGGG
The DNA here is from genome assembly GCF_000158195.2 of Fusobacterium mortiferum ATCC 9817. Taxonomy (NCBI): domain Bacteria; kingdom Fusobacteriati; phylum Fusobacteriota; class Fusobacteriia; order Fusobacteriales; family Fusobacteriaceae; genus Fusobacterium; species Fusobacterium mortiferum. The sequence goes on along the minus strand of NZ_GL987994.1, from coordinate 711,367 downwards.
TAGCTGATATGGATTTTAGAGTAGCTCAACCTATCTTAGACTCTATGAGTAAAATTATTGAACATGGAGTTTTAGGATATACTGGTGTAGATGAAGAGTACTATCAAGCTATTATAAATTGGAATAAAAAAAGAAAAAATAGTCATATTGAAAAAGAGTGGGTAGTTTTTACTAATGGAGTAGTTCCAGCTATTAGTTTTATGGTACAAACTTTTACACAAAAAGGAGATAATATCTTAATACAAACTCCAGTATATCACCCTTTCAGAATGACAACTGAAAATAATGAGAGAAATATAGTTACTAATCCTCTTATTAATAATGAGGGAGTATATACTATAGACTTTGAAGATTTTGAAAGAAAAATAGTAGATAACAATGTAAAAATTTTCATTCTTTGTAATCCTCACAACCCAGTAGGAAGAGTATGGACAAAAGAAGAATTAATTAAGATGGGAGATATCTGTCTTAAACATAATGTTTTAATTATTTCAGATGAAATTCACTCTGACTTAATTTTCAAAGAACATAAACACTGTTCATTCCTTACATTAGATAAAAAATATTTTTCTAAACTAATTGTTTGTACAGCTCCTAGTAAGACATTTAACTTAGCAGGAGTACAAACTTCCCTTATAATTATTCCTGATGAAAATTTGAGAAAAGCTTATCAAAAAACTTTAGGAAATGTTAGAATAGAAACTCCTAATAGCTTTGGTATTGCTGCTATAAAATCTGGATATACCGAGGGAGAAGAGTGGTTAGATCAAGTTATTGAGTATCTTGATAATAATAGAGCTTTTATTGAAGAGTTTTTAAAGAAAAATCTTCCTGAAGCTAAATATGTAAAACCTGAGGGAACGTACTTAGCATGGATATATTTAGGAGATGTATTAAAAGATAGAGAGATTGAAAAATTCTTTGAAGAGGAAGCAAAAGTAGCTATTGATTATGGACATTGGTTTGGAGAAGAGGGTAGAGGTTATATTAGACTTAACTTTGCTTGTCCTAAATCTATTCTTGAGGAAGCATTAAATAGAATAGTAAATTCTCTTAAATAACTAATATTTTTATTTACAAAGTAATTGACTCTTTCAAAAATATATAGTAAAATAGTGTATATTAATTTTTTGAAGGAGGCTATATGAAAAAATTTGTTATTTTTTCTTTTTTACTTTGTAGTATGATGAGCTTAGCTAGTGAGTATAGAAATGGAACTTACAGAGGTACATTTGTAAGTGGACAAGAAACACAGGTAGAAGTTCAGTTTAATTTAAAAGATGATGTAGTTGATAAACCTAAATTTAGAACACTTTTTTATAAAGGAAAAAACTATTTAAAAACTGAAAATTTAAAAGAAGAAAAAGATAGATACCAAGCAGCTTTAGATTCTACTCAAGGCAAAAAAGTAGGAGATGCCTTAGAATCTCTTTACGCACCAGAAGATATTCCTAGAGCTGGAGCTTCTGTAAGAGCTACAAAAATAAGAGCTGCTATGCAAAATGCTATAAATAGTGGAGTATATAAACCAGAATAATTAATATGTAACTAGTCAGCTATTTATAATTTAAAAAGAAAACTAAGAATTGTTTTATATTCCAAGAAGTTAAATAAGAAATAACTTTAAACTCTGATAAATTACACAATTCTTTGAGTTTTCTCAAATTAATTTACTAGCTGACTAGTTACTTTAATTTCAACTTAAGAAATACTTTATTTATTTCTCCTCTTTTCCAGCACACATTATATTTTCTACATCAAAAGCATGGCAAGGAGTTACAGCATAAATTGTTCCACAGTGTGGACATTTATATTCAAATGTATCCATAGTTATCTCATTATTACACTCTTCACAAATAAATTGAGCTGGTATTGGCATCAACTGTTCATTAAATCCCATCATTCTTAATTTTTCTACTACTTGTTTCCCATTTTCAAATTTTCCAGAGCAACCATCGTGCATAATTTTATCCTCCTAAATTTTTATACAATAAATTAAGAGTTGCTTCATCTCTTCCACAACTCTTAATATTTTACACTATATTTTTTTTAATTTCAGTAACATATGTTACACTAATCTTTTTTTCTGCTAGCAATTATTTTTTGGGCTAGTACCTCTGGTACCTCTTCATATCTAGCAAATTCAAATGAAAATTCTCCTCTTCCTTGAGTCATTGCTCTCAAATCTAGAGCATATTTTAGTACCTCTACTTGTGGAACTTCTACATTTAATACATGCTCTCCATAGCTATTGTGTTCCATTCCCAAAATTCTTCCTCTACGTTTATTCATATCTCCCATTACATCTCCAAGATAAACTTCTGGGATAGTAATTTGCATAGATAAAACTGGCTCAAGTAATACAGGTTTAGCTTCTTCCATTCCTTTTCTAAAAGCTAGTATTGCTGCTTGTTTAAATGAAATCTCATTAGAGTCAACTGGGTGGTAAGAACCATCATAAAGTGTAGCTTTAAAATTAATTACTGGATATCCAGCTAAAGTTCCTTTTTCTTTTGCTTCTAAAAGTCCCTTTTCTACTGCTGGAATAAATGATTTTGGAACTACTCCACCATGAATATCATCTATAAATTCAAACTCTTTTTCACTATGTTCAAATTTTATAAATACATCTCCATATTGTCCAGCTCCTCCAGATTGTTTCTTATGTTTTCCTTGTACAGAAGCTTGTCCTTTTATTGTTTCTCTATATGAAACAATAGGGTCAGTTAATACAGCATGCACTCCAAATTTATTTTTAATCTTACAAATTATAATATATAGATGTTTTTCTCCTAATCCACCTATTAATAACTGTTTTGTTTCATGATTTCTATATACTTTAAATGTAGGATCTTCTTCCATCATTCTTTGTAAACAAGTACTTAATTTTTCATCATCAGCTTTTTCTGCTGGTTCTACACCAGAGTAGAAACATGGTGCTGGGAAATTAATTGCTGGATATTGTATAGGGTTATCCTTATCACAAAGAGTATCCCCTGTTTGAGTATATTGAAGTTTTGTAGTAGCACCTATATCTCCAGCAGCTATTTCTAAAGCTTCTTCTTGCTTATTTCCTCTTAAGAAGAAAATTTGAGATATTTTCTCTTTTTTATTTTTATTTATATTGAAAACTTCCATGTCTTTTTTAAGAACACCAGAGTTTACTTTAAATAAAGTAATTTTTCCAATAAATGGGTCAACTAATGTTTTGAAAACTATAGCTGAGAATGGCTCCTCTCTATCTACTTTTCTAACTACCTCTTCTCCTTCTAAATTCTTACCAATTCTCTCTCCATTAAACATCTCATTAGGTAATGGCATATAGTCATTTATAATTTTAAATAGTGTATGTATTCCAATTCCTTGTACAGCAGAACCTACAATAACAGGAACTACATCTCCATTTACGACACCTTTATGAAGTCCTCTTTTTATCTCTTCAGTAGTGAATTCCTCTCCATTAAAATATTTTTCCATAAGCTCTTCATCAGTTTCTGCCACAGCTTCCATCAAAAGATTTCTTACTTCTGAAACATCCATAAAGTCTGGTATAGGTCTATCTTCACACTCTACTCCATTAAATATTCTACTCTTCATTTCAATAACATTGACAAAACCTTTGAACTCTTCTTTTTCTCCTATTGGTATACAAAATGGAGCTATTTTTTTACCAAATTTTTCTTTTAATTCATAGAGTAATTTTTCATAGTTTATATATCCTTTATCCATCTTATTTAGATAGATTATTCTTGGTTGTTTTTTCTCTTCCAATATTCTCCAAGCTTTTTCAGCTCCAACCTCTACCCCTGATGTAGCATCTAATACAATAACTGAGCTTCCAGAAACTCTTACTGCTGATTCTACCTCTCCAACGAAGTCAAAATATCCTGGAGTATCTAAGAAATTATATTTTCCATCTCCATACTCTATAGGTATAACTGATGTATTGATAGAGAAAACTCTTCTTATTTCCTCTTTGTCATAGTCTGATACAGTATTCCCATCTTCTATTGTTCCCATCTTATCAATAGTTTTTGAAATATAAAGTAGAGCTTCCATCAAAGTAGTTTTTCCACTACCTCTATGTCCTAAAAGAGATATGTTTCTTATTTTTGCAATTTCATAGTTTTTCATAAGTATGCCCTCCTGTTAATATTGTAGTTTATTTCTGTATCCCTACTACTGTATATAGCTAATAAACTTCAATAAGTCAAGAGGAAAACTCAAATTAATTATATTTTATTAAGAAATATGGAGAAAGTAACTCATCTAGCAATGGTTCTATTCCTAAATAAGCTTTAAATCTTCTGTATTCACTATATTTTTTTTCTAAGCTATCTTTAGAAACTTTTTCTTTTATTGCTTTTATTAAAATATTTTTAGGAGTATGCTCCATATCTATAAACTCCATAACTTGAGTTTTGAATCCACATAACTCTAGACATTGTGCTCTAAATGCATCAGTTGCCAATGAAGTAAATCTTTCAAATAGTATTCCATGTTTTCCTAATGGTAGCTCTGTTTGGAAAAATTCAGAACCTTTATTCTTACTCATCTTTTCATTAAATTCATGTTGGCAACAAGGTACAGCTAAAATTGCTTTTGCCCCTAGCTCTAATCCCTTAAGCAGTGCATAATCAGTAGCATTATTACAAGCATGTAACGAAAAAATTAAATCTACATTTTGTAACTTATCAAAATCTTTAATGTTTCCTGTTAAAAACTCAAGATTTTCACAGTTTAACTCTTGAGCTATTTTATTACATTTTTCCATAACATCTTTTTTTAAGTCCAATCCAATTATCTCATAAGTAAACTCTCTTATATTATTTAAATAATAGCGAAGGGCAAAAGTGAGATAAGATTTTCCACAACCAAAATCTACAACTTTAATATGATTATTTATAAGTTTTTTATTTTGTATCTCTCTTATAGTATCATCTATAAACTCAAGATATTTATTAATCTGTCTAAACTTATCATAGGAATTTTTAAAAACTTTTCCATCTTCTCCCATAACTCCAAGCTTAATTAAAAATGGAACAGGAACTCCCTCATCTATAATATATTTTTTCTTCTTATTATGCTCTAAAGATTCTACTGCTCTACTATTTTTTATCTCCTTTATAGTGTATTCATTCTTCCCTTTCAAAATTTGATAATCTATTCCTTGAGTAATAAGTAAAATTTGTTTGAAACTATCTAATATCTCTGAAAATTTTGAAGTAAAATCACATAGACAAATATTATCATGATAAGCTTTCTTATCTATAAAATATTCTAATTGTATAAAAATCTCATTTTTTATTTTTACAGGTTTTAAATTCCCCTTAGTAATTCCATTTTTTTTATTTATAGGATTAGAAACACTTCCCTTTATAAAAATATTTTTTTCTACAATATCTTTAAAAAGATTTTCAATGTATTCTTTGTTAACCTTCATAAATTTTTCACCTCTACTATTTTTCTAAATATATCTTAGCATAGAGGATAGAGCTTGTCTATTATTTTAAATATTTCTTGACAAAAAAAATCAAATATGTTAAATTTTATATATAGGGTATAGGGGTATATAGTGTAATAAAATATTTTATGAAAGGATAGATTAAAATGAAAAAAGTAGAGTATGAAGTAAAAAATTTAGATTGTGCTGGTTGTGCTGGTAAAATTCAACATAAAGCTGGAACTATGGCCGGTGTTTTAAATGCTAACCTAGATTTATATAAAAAAAGATTTACCCTTGAAACTGATGAAAATTATGAAGAGGAGCTTTTTTTACATGAGATTAATTTCTTTGCTGATTCTATAGAACCAGGCACACAGATTTTAAAAATGGAAGAGTATGATGAAGAGGAAGAGACAAAAAGAAAACTTCAAGAGAGAGAAGAGGAGGAAAGAAGAGAGAAAAGAGAAAAAATTACAATAATAATGGGAACTATTCTTTTTATCGTAGCTATTATCTCTGGTAATATCTCTCTACAAATTAGATTGATACTCTCTATAATAGCTTATATCATCTTAGGTTGGGATGTAGTATTAAAATCTTTTAAAAATATTACTAAAGGTAACTTTATGGATGAAAATTTCTTAATGACAATAGCTACCTTTGGAGCTTTTTATCTCAATGAAAGTACAGAAGCTGTAGGAGTAATGCTGTTTTATAAAATAGGAGAATACTTCCAAGATAAAGCTGTATCTAATTCAAGAAAATCTATTGAAAAACTTTTAGATATCAGACCTGATTATGCAAATATAAAAGGAGAAAATGGAGAGCTTCTTACAATATCACCTAAAAAATTAAAAAAAGGAGATATAATTGTAGTTAAGGCTGGAGAAAAAATCCCAGTGGATGGAATTGTAGTTAAAGGAGAATCCACTCTTAATACATCAGCTCTTACTGGAGAATCTCTTCCTTTGGAAGTAAATATAAACAGCGAAGTTTTAAGTGGAAGTATCAATGGAAATGGGATTTTAGAAGTAAAAGTAACAAAGCTTTTCTCTGATTCTACAATTAATAAGATAATAGAGATGGTAGAAAATGCTAGCAATAAAAAAGCTGAATCAGAAAAATTTATTACAAAATTTGCTAGATATTATACACCTATTGTGGTAATCTCAGCTGTTGTTGTTGGAATTTTATTCCCACTTGTATTTGGAAACTTTAATCTTTGGTTTGGTAGAGCACTTATATTCTTAGTTATCTCTTGTCCTTGTGCTCTTGTTATCTCTGTTCCACTTACTTTCTTTAGTAGTATTGGAATGGCATCTAAGCAAGGAATATTAATAAAAGGTGGAAACTATTTAGAAACTCTTACTAATATTGGAGCAGTGGTATTTGATAAAACTGGTACATTGACAAAGGGAAAATTTAAAATTGACTCAATCGTGGCTATAAATTGTGATGAAAAAGAGCTTCTAAAAACTGCTCAAATAGGAGAGCTTTATTCTAACCACCCTATTGGAAAAGCTATTCTTTCACAACTTAGTGAAGAGATAGATGAGGATTATATTGAAGGATATAAAGAACTAAGTGGCTTTGGAGTAGTAGCTTACTATGAAGGAAAAGAGATTTTAGTGGGAAACTATAAACTTATGGAAGAATACAGTATAGCTGCCCAAGAGAAAGAGTATGCTGGAACTGTAATATATACAGCTCAAGATGGAGAATTTTTAGGATATATCTATATCTCAGATGAGATAAAAGATGATTCATTCTCAACTATTGAGAATCTAAAAAATCTTGGAGTAGATAGCTATATGCTAACTGGAGATAGTAAAACTATTGGAGAGATGGTTGGAAACAAATTAGGTATCCCTTTAAAAAATATCTTTACTCATCTACTTCCTCAAAATAAAGTAGAGAAACTTCAAGAGATAATGAATACTTCTAATAAAAAAGTGGTGTTTGTTGGAGATGGTATAAATGATGCCCCTGTTTTATCCCTAGCTGATATTGGTATTGCTATGGGAGGAGCTGGAAGTGATATAGCAGTAGAGTCTGCTGACGTGGTAATTATGAAAGATGAGCCTTCAAAGATTGTAGAGCTTTTAAAAATTGCTAAACTTAATAAAAAAGTAGTTATTCAAAATATAGTTTTTGCCCTTGGTATAAAAATCCTTGTTATGATTTTGGGAGTATTTGGAATAGCTAATATGTGGATGGCAATATTTTCAGATGTAGGAGTATCTCTTTTAGCTGTAATCAATGCCTCTTGGGGAATAAAAAGAGGATATAATTAAATTAACAATTGTTCAACATTTTTTACTTAAAAAATCTGAAAATTATTTTATATTCTAATAAGAAAAAATAACTCTATAATTATTTTTTTTTCAAAGAATAAAGAGCAAGTAGCTTTAGTTTAATTTTGCTATCTTGCTCTTTTATTTTTCCAACTCTTTTTAACTCTTAGAGTTCTTTATTTTCTATAATTTATACTCTTCTTCAAATTTTTTTTAATTAATTTATACTTTATTTTTAATAAAGTCCATTATGTAACATCATATCCTTACCTATCTCTCTTTCAAGAAGCAAAGTAATCTCCACTTTATCATTAACATTTAACATCTTTCTTACATCATCTGCTATTGTTTTTGCAATTTCATCATATGAAGTTTTATCAAATTTTCCCCAACCTCCATCTCCTGAAAAGGCTTCTACTTCCATATTTAAATAAATATGATTATTAAAAACTCCCATATCTATATCATCAATTTTTAATGAATTTTTCTTGCTGTCTGTTAAAGTAGTATATTTTAGTTCTAATCTATCCTCTACATAATCATACTTTTCACCTGCTACTGCCATAATTGATAGTGTTAAAAATAATCCCATTATTAGTTTTTTCATAATTAATACCTCCACGGTTTATCTTATTTAAAAGTTTTCTCTTATCTTTATGCTTTTATTATACAGATGAATTATTAAAGAAAGATTAAAATTAAAATTTTTTATAATTTTTTAAAATACAGGGTAAATGCAGTTCCTTTTCCTAATTCGCTCTCTACTTCTACATATCCCTCATGTTTTTCTACTATTAATTTTACCATAGAAAGTCCCAGTCCCATACTCTTTGTAGTACGTGATTCATCTACTTGGTAAAATCTATCCCACATCTTTTGGAGATTTTCTTCTGCTATTCCTATACCGTCATCTTTTACTTTAATAGCAAAATATTCACTCTTTTCAAAACTCTCTATCTCTATTTTCCCATTTTCTTTTCCATAGTTTATAGCATTTTGAATAATATTTTGAATAGCCCTTATAAACATAATTTTATCTACAACATATTCATAATTTTTTAAATTATTTTCATAAGTTATAGTTATATTTCTCTTTTCAGCCTCTATACTATTATCATTTTTCAATTCCTCAATAGTTTTTACAATATTTACGTTTTCTAATTTTAATTTTAAATCTCCTCTATCTGCTCTGCTGAAAAATAGGAGTTGATTAATAAGTCCAGATATCTTTTCAGCTTGTCTATTTATAATCTTCATAGACTCTCTTGCCTCTTCCATATCCTCCCCATGTTTTAATATATACTCGCTCTCTGCTAATATGACTGTAACTGGAGTACGTAGTTCATGAGAGGCATCTGAAGTAAACTGTTTCTCTTTTTGAAAACTTTTATCTAATCTCTCTAACATCTCATCTATCGTATTAGCTAATTTTGTAATCTCATCTCTTCCCTTAGGTAGCCCTATTCTTAAAGATAACTCATTACTCTCTGTTATATTCTGAGCTGTTTCTTGAATTTTTTTCACTGGAAGGAAAGCTTTTTTTGTTATAAAATATCCAATTACTGTGGATAAGATAACAAGTATTGGTAAAATTAAAAAAGCTCCTGTAACTATTATCTGAGTAAGTTGATTAATCTGTATATCTGAAAATACTCCACGTATCCAAATTTTTTCGCCACCTTCGGTTACTATTTTTTTATCATATATATAAAAACCTCTATCTTTTTCCTTTATCTCCTGTACTTGTCCTAGTTTAAATGGATACTCAATTGGAAAATTAAATGGCAAACTTCCACTTAAATACTCTCCATTTTCATTATATAGGAGAATATATACTCCATCATCAAAATTATCAAAATCATCTCCCTCTTCTATATCTTCTATTACATCCTCTACTACCTCTACAAGTTGACTTTTTTGATTAGTAAGCAGTGTCATATCTGTAAATTCCACAAGAATCCCTAATATTCCTCCTACTAATACAACCATAAAAAAAGTGTACCATAGAGTTAGCTTTGTTTTAATATTTAAAAAACTCATAGATTACTCTCCTTATCCTTTAAAACATAACCTACACCTCTTATAGTATGTATAAGTTTTGGTTCAAAATCTTTATCCATCTTGATACGAAGATAACGAATATATACATCTATCATATTAGAAGCTCCTTGATAATCATAATTCCAAATATGCTCTTCTAATTTTTCTCTACTCAATACCACTCCTTGATTTTGCATCATATACTCAAGTATTGCAAACTCCTTAGCTGATAAATCTATCTCCTTATCTCCACGTTTTACTATTCTAGTAGCACAATCCATAACTAAATCTGCTACTCTCAACTCATTACTTACAGAACCGTGATTTCTTCTGATTAAAACTCTTATTCTCGCCATCAACTCATCAAAATGAAAAGGTTTTACTATATAGTCATCTGCTCCTAAATCTAATCCCTTTACCCTATCTTCAATAGCATCTTTAGCTGTTAAAAAAAGTACAGGGGTAGAGTTTTTCTCTCTTCTCATCTTTTCTAGTACCTCATATCCATTTAATTTTGGCATCATTATATCCATTAAAATAATATCATAGGTAGCTCCATCTATATAAAGAAGAGCCTCTTCTCCATCATAGCAAGCATCTACACTGTACCCTTCTACTTTTAATTTTTTACAAATTACTCTATTCAAATCTCTCTCATCTTCTACTACTAATACTCTCATACCCCTCACCTCATAAAGATTTTTTATATTATACCACTTATTTATTAAAATTAAATTAAAAAAGAGGAACTATAGCAGTCCTCTCAATTTAAAATATGGCAACTCATTGTAATACTCTACCTCTGCCTCCACTTTGTATACCTCTCTTACTAACTCCTTTGTCAATACCTCTCTAGTATCTCCCTCAATATATTTTTTCCCATCTTTTAACACTAAAACCCTATCACTGTATTGAGAAGCTTGATTTAAATCGTGAAGTACCATTACAATAGTTATTCCCAATTTTTTATTTAACTCCTTTATCAACTCCATAATTTCAAACTGATGACATATATCTAAATATGTAGTTGGTTCATCTAATAATAGAACTGAAGTCTTTTGAGCTAGTACCATAGCAATCCAAACCTTTTGTCGCTCTCCTCCTGACAAACTCATCACTTTCCTTTTAGAAAATTTTTCTATCTTACAAATCTCCATAGCCCAACTAACTATTTTCTCATCATCTTCATTTAATAACTCATACCATTTTTTATGAGGAGTTCTTCCATATCTTACAAATTCTTCAACAGTTATATCCTCAGGAATCTCATTATTTTGTGAAACAAATGCCAATCTCTTAGCAAACTCTTTACTATTTATATTATGAATTATCTCATTTTCCAAAGAGATAGTTCCATTTTTATAGGGAATTACTCTAGATATTCCTTTGAGAAGTGTAGATTTTCCACAACCATTTGTTCCTAATATTGTAAGAATCTCTCCCCTTTTTATCTCAATATCTAAATCCTTAATAACAATATTTTTTTCATAAGCTATCTCTATATTTTTTCCACTAATCATATTAATCTCCTGTCTTTCTGAGTAGGTATAGGAAAAATGGTACCCCTATTATAGCCATAACTATTCCAGCTGGTATCTCAATAGGAGAGAAGAGAGTACGTGAAATTGTATCAGCTAATACCAAAACAATAGCTCCTAAGATAGCAGAAAATGGTAATAGATACATATGGTCAGAACCAATTATCATTCTTGCCATATGTGGTACAACAAGCCCCACAAATCCAATCAGCCCTACATTTGCCACAGATATTCCTGTGAGAAAACAAGCAAAGATACAAAATTTCAATCTTTTTCTTGGAATATTTAATCCCAAGTTTATAGCAAAATTATCTCCCAATTGTAAAATATTAGCATCTCTCACTAAAGTCATAGAGCCAATTATTCCAAATACAGTATAGGGAAGTATCCCATATACGTGTGTCCAGTTTTTCCCATTTAAACTTCCATTCAACCAAGAGAGAACTCCCTGTATCTCATCACTAAAAAGGATAAACATCAGTCCTGTTACACTTCCAAGAAAAGCATTTACAGCTACTCCAGATAAGATTACTCTCAAAGGTTTTAAACCTTTTTTCCAAGCAAGAAGAAATACAAGTCCACAAGCTAAAGCTCCCCCTAAAAAAGCTGTTAAGTTCATAAAAAGTATAGCACTTGGATAAATTATCATAACGATAAGAGCTGAAACACTAGCTCCCGCTGATACTCCTGTCAGCCCTGGGTCAGCAAGAGGATTTTTCATCACAGCCTGAAGAAGTACTCCAGCTAGAGCAAGATTTCCTCCCACCATAAGTGCTATTAAAATTCTAGGAATACGTATATCCCAGAGAATAGATTTAAGTATTTCATTTTCATAATTTTTTACAAATAGTGCCTTAACAATCTCTATAAAAGAAAAATTTACACTACCAAACCTAATGGAGAAAATTGTAATAAAAATTAAAGCCACTACTGAAAAAAATATCAGTGAAATTTTTTTAGTTTTCATAGACATATCTATATAACTCCTCTAAAGCATCAATAGAATTTACTCCTGCACTCATTCTAAAAAGTGTTGGGTCTATTATATGGATAGCCTGATTTTTATAAGCAGTTGTCAATTGCCAAATGGAGTTTGTTTTAAAACTCTCCTTAAAAACCTCTCCATTTTTAGTTTTACTATTAGGCATAATCAGAATCACATCTGGATTTAATAAAACTAATTGTTCCAAGCTAAAAGGTACAGATTTTTTTTCAGTAGCTTTTTTATCTAAAGATGTAACTACATTTTCACAACCTATCTTTTCTATTAACTCCTCTAAAAAATGTTCTTTTCCTGTCATAAAGAAGCTCTCTCCATTTCCATATATGATAGCTATCTTTTTCCCTTTTCTATTTTCTACCTTCTCCTGTAAAATTTTTTCTCTTCTCTCCCACTCTTTTAAAATCTCTTGTGCTTTCTCCTCTCTATCAAAAGCTTTTCCTAAAATCTCCACTGCCTCTTTAGATTCTCCATAAGTTTCCACATCTATATAAAAACTTGGAATATTTAGCATATCATACTTTGGTTTTATAGTTGGTTTAGAAAAAAGAGTTGCTACTACTAAATCAGTTCCTAGTGCTTTTACCTTTTCTAAATCTGGTATTCCAGCTTTTCCTATCCTCTCTACGTCTTTGTATCTCTCTGGTATTTTTGTAGAGGAGTTTGGAATACCAACTAAGTCTATATCCAATGCATCAAAAAATCTTGAAAGAATAGCTGAATCAGTTATAATTTTTTTAGGAGTGTAATCTAATCTTAACTCTTCATCTCCCTGTCTGATATAAAATCCCTCTCCTAAAATCTCTAGAGTTAAAAATATGAATAAAAATAAAATATTAAATCTTTTCATTATGAACTCCTTTTAAACTTAATATCTAAATTTTATTATGTTATCCACTCTTTGTCAATTGAAAATAATATTCCTTTTTTTTATTATAATTTGATAAAAGATATTCTTTTTATATAATCATATTTTTTCACCGTCAAAGGATTGACTTTTTAAAATAAAGATAGTATATTGATATTAGATGAAATATATGTTAGAGGTTCTCTTTTGAGATTAATTGGGAAGAGAGGTTTTATTCCTCCACGGTCCCGCCACTGTGTTGCTGATGAAAGGTAGTTATGCCACTGACTCTGTTGGGAAGGTTACTGAGTAAATTGAAGCTAAGTCAGGAGACCAGCCTTGATACATTATTTTAAAATATCTTGCGAGGACAAGGATATTTACTCTATTGGAGTCTATATCTGTCCCCTAGAATATGGGGATTTTTTATTTCCCTAAAATAAAATTAGGAGGACTTTTATGAGAACAATTACAAAACTATTTCTAAGCTCAATGCTTTTAGTCAATGGGACTATGGCACTAGCTCATTCAGATGGAGGATTTGTGGACAAAGATTTTTTTAAAGGAATGAAGAAAGATGATAAGGCAGCTATCTTGATGGTACATTTTGGTACTACTTTTGACGACACTAGAGCTTTAACTATTGACAGAATCAATGAAAAAGTAAAAAAAGAATTTAAAAATGTAGATGTAAAAGAAGCTTATACTTCTAGAATTATTATGAGAAGATTGAAAGAGAGAGGAATTGTAAAATTAAATCCTCAAGAGGTGCTTGATGAATTAAAAGCACAAGGCTATACTCATGTATTAGTTCAAGGTACAAATATAATGAATGGAGTAGAGAGTGAAAACTTAAAAAATGAGGTAGCTTTTTATGAAGATTCATTTAAGGATATAAGATTAGGTGCTCCTCTTCTTACAGAGGCTCATGACTATGAGAAAGTAGCTAAAGCTATTGCTGAAAAAATTGGTCCACTAAAAGAAAATCAAGGAGTTGTTTTAGTAGGACATGGTACTCATCACTTTGGTGGTTCAGCTTATGCTATGATGGATTATGTTTTCTCTGCTGAAGGTTATGAAAATTATGCTGTAGGAACAGTTGAAGGATATCCAGAATTTGACAATGTAGTAAAAAAATTAAAAGATAGAGGGGTAAAAGATGTAATTCTTATGCCATTTATGTTTGTAGCTGGAGATCATGCTCAAAATGATATAGCTGGAGATTGGAATGAAAATCTACAAAAAGCTGGATTTACAGTATCAAAAGTTATTTTAATGGGACTAGGTCAAAATGAAGATATTCAAAATATCTATGTGGACCATATTAAATTTATAACTCATCACAAACCAGAAGATATAGCTTCTAAAAAAGTACAATACTCTAAAGAAAAAGATTAATAATTTTATTTAAAAAACACATGTTTTTCTTCTAAAAAACCTGAAAAGTAAACTTTTTGGGTTTTTTGTTTTATTTTTTGAAATTTTTACCTCCTCTAACCCTCTTTATTTCAAGTCTTAAACCGCCTCTAAAAACACTATTTAAAGCCGTTAAAATTGATATAAAAATAGAGATATATTTCCCTTAAAAAGAAAAAAGAATGGCTTATACATAGTTTTATAAGCTCATTCTTTTTACTAATTATTTAACTTCTTTTTTGCTACTCTCATGGAAAAGTTCGCTTAGAGTAACTACATTTTGCAATTCACTAGGAATAATTATCTTAGTTGCTTTTCCATCAGCTACCTTAGCAAAAGCTTCCATACCTTTTAGAGCAAGTACAGCTTTATCTGCTCCAGCTTCTTTTAATAATCTAATTGCTTCTGCCTCAGCATTTTGTATTTTAAGTATTGCCTCCGCTTTACCTTCTGCTTCCCTAATCTCAGCTTCTTTTTTAGCTTCAGCTCTTAAAATAGCTGCTTCCTTCTCTCCCTCTGCCACTAGAATAGAAGATTTCTTTTGTCCTTCAGCTCTTAAGATTGATTCTCTTCTCTCTCTTTCAGCTTTCATTTGTTTTTCCATAGCATCTTGTATCTCAGCTGGTGGAATAATATTTTTTAACTCCACTCTATTAATTTTTATTCCCCATGGATCTGTTGCTTCATCTAATATAGCCCTCATTTTTGTATTAATAGTATCTCTAGAAGTAAGAGTATGGTCTAACTCCATCTCTCCAATTATATTTCTAAGAGTTGTAGCTGTTAGATTTTCTATGGCACTAAGAGGTTTTTCTACTCCATAAGTATATAGCTTAGGGTCTGTAATTTGAAAATATATTACAGAATCAATCTGCATAGTAACGTTATCTTTTGTAATAACTGGCTGTGGTGGAAAATCTAAAACTTGCTCTTTTAGAGAAACTTTTCTAACAATTCTATCTATAAATGGAATTAAAACATTTAGTCCAACGTCCCAAGTAGTTAGATAAGCTCCTAATCTTTCAATTACAAAAGCTTGTGATTGTGAAACAATTCTTACATGTGTAGCTAATAATATAATTACAACTAAAATTAATAAAAATATAAAAAACATAATTTCCTCCTTAGTTTGTTTTATATAATAACTTTAACAATAGTTTTTGACTACAATATGTCAATCTTCTCTGTATTTTTTAATTATTTAATTTATTTAAAATCAGTTTATTTCCTTGTATCTTTTCTACTTGAGCTATCTCTCCAATTATTAATTTTTCATCACAGATAGCTTCCCAAATTTTTCCATCTAGTCTTACTAAATATATCTCAACATTTCCTCTTTGCTCTATATTTTCTACTTTTATTTTAGACTTTGTAATTCTATCTAGCTCTTCTCCTCTTCCTTTTAAAAATACCAAGGCTGTTTTTCTAATAAGTAAAAGTGAGATACCTGATACTCCTATAAAGATAAAAAATTGATAATCTATGGGAAGATGAGTAAAAAACATAGCTACAAAAGCTCCAATAGCAAACCAAATAGATATTAAGCCAAAACTTATAGCTTCAATTCCTAAAAAAACTATTCCTAATAAAAACCAAGTCCACATATTTTCCTCTCTTTTCAAAAATAAAATCAAAATATCATTTTGCTTTTTTCATCTCTCTAATAATATAATTATCCATACATTCTCCAAATATTTTTAATCAAAAAATACTTTCCAATCTGGATTTTTATATGCCTCAAAACACATCTCTATCTGCTCTCTACTATTTTTATCCTCTGATAATTCAGGTAATTCATCTAAAGAAAAATATCCACTTTGTAAAGTTTCAATATTCTTTTTAAACTCTCCACCTTTTACAGTACAAAGCACAAAAACTTTACAAACCTTATAAATATATTCAGGCTTATTGTGTTTATCTCTATCCTCTATTGCTATTATTCTATCTGCACTTACTTCTAAACCTGCTTCTTCCCAAACCTCTTTTATTGTATTTTCTTTTATTGAACAAGCTACATCTACCCAACCACCAGGTAATGACCATTTTCCATTACGCTCTTGAACAAGTAAAATCTTATCCTCTTGAAATATAGCTGCTCTTGTATCTAACTTAGGAGTTTGATACCCAGTTTCACAACAGAATAAATCATTTACCTTCTCTAAAGAGAGTCCACTTTTTTCAGCTACCATTTCACTAGCAATCTCTCTTATTCTCTGAAATCTTTCTATATCATAGATATCTTTTCCATAATATAATCCTGCTTGTGCTAGACTTTGTAATTCTATTGCCCATTTTAAGATTTTATCTTCCATTTTTTATTCACCCTTATCTAAATTTTTAAATATCGGATTTCTTATAATTTTTACTATTAAAGGAATTACCATTAATACCCATACAATTGGTTCAGAAACTATTATTCCCATATATCCTATACTAGGTGTAAGGAAAAAGGCTATGGCTACTTTTCCAATTAACTCAATAAAACTAGAAAATATTGGTGTTATTAAATCTCCTATTCCCTGCATAGCATTTCTCAATATACATATCATAGCTGGTACAAAATAAAATATTGTATTTATTTTCAAATATTTTTCTGCTGTATCAATTATCTCAGAGATTTCAGTACCTGTAACTAAATATACTAACTGTGGAGAAATTGTATAACTCAATACTAAAATAAAAGCACACCAAGCCCAAGTTATATAGAGAGCTTGCCAAATTCCTATTTTTATTCTCTTATACTCTCTAGCCCCTTTATTTTGTCCACAATATGTTGCCATTGTAATACTCATCACTCCAAATGGCAGCATAAAAAATTCTGTTATCTTTCTAGCTGCTGTATGAGCTACTATTGTATTTGTTCCAAGAGTATTGATAGCTATTTGTAAAGCTAAAGTTCCAAAATATACAAGGGACATCATCATACCCATAGATAACCCTGAACCATAAAGTTTTTTTACAAGCTGTATATCTATTTTGAAGTCCTCTTTCTTTAATCTAAGATTTGGATATTTTTTCCACATATATATTACACAAAATAGCACTGATATCCCTTGAGAAATAACTGTTGCCCAAGCTGCTCCTGCTACCCCTTTTCCAAGTCCAAGAATAAAATATAAATCTAAAAATATATTAAATCCACAGGCTATAACCAAAAATATAAGAGGAGCTACTGTATCTCCAATAGCCCTCAATATTCCAGCAAAAGCATTATAAAACATAGTAGCTATTATTCCTAAAAGAATAGCTCTAATATATCCATAAGATTGTGGAAAAATTTCATCAGAAACATTTAATATATTAAGTATTGATTTTAAAAATGTAACACTAAAAAAACTTATAAATAGTGCTGTTAAAAAACCTAATAAAATTGTTCCCGCTATACTTTTTCTTATTTTCTCTTCATTTTTTGCTCCAAAATTTTGAGCAATAATAATAGAAAATCCATTTGTAAGCCCTGTTAGAAAACCAATAAGTAGAGTACTTATTGCTGTACTTGCCCCAACAGCTGCTAGAGCATTTTCTCCTAAAGTACTTCCCACTATTCTAGTATCTGTTAAGCTATAAAAAAGTTGAAATAAATTTCCTAGGCACACTGGCATAGCAAATTTTAGCATCTGTTTTGTAGGACTACCTGTTGTTAAATCTGTCATAATTAAAATCTCTCCTTATTTTTTGCTTCAATATTTACTTAGTAAAGTCTTATATTGAACAACTCTTTAATACTAACTTTCTAATTATACACAGATTTTTATTTTTTATCTACAACTTTTTATATTATTTTTTCTCAATATAGTGAGTATACATCTTATCCATTATCTTCTCTTTATCTTCCCAATACTCTTCATCTAATTTATCTAACTTATCTAGCTCGCTCTCCTTTAAGAACTCTGGAATAGCCCATAGCTCATCTACTCTTTTATCATCTTTTAATCTAGCTATTACTCCATATTGTTTTTCAAGAAGTTTTTTAGTTTCTATTGCTCCTATACTCTCTAGCCCTCTTAGTGCATAGATATATGCCTCATATCCCCAGTTGCAGAAAAATTGTAAAAAACCTCCATTGTGCATATCCAATTCCATATTAAACAGTGCTCCTATCTCTGCTTCCTCTGGTTTTAACTTTTTATAATCTGGTCTTACCTCTCCAAATTTTATAGAATACTCTTCAAAAGTATCCCACCATAAATCTTCACTTATATTTATCATTACTCTCTCCTTATTTTTAATTTTTATTACTATTATTAAACTCTATCTTAATAGTATCCTCTTCAAATACTACTCCCTTAGTTACAGTTATAGGAAGTTTTTGTTCAGCTGAAAATCCTATTGTTTCTCCATCATTTAATTTTACATCACAAGTTATTACATAGTTAGCTATATCTATTAAAAACTCATACAACTCAAACACTTCTACATCAGTGTCTATTACCTCTATCTCTTTTTTACCAAAATATTTTAATCCCTCTGTATATCCACAGATTCCATTATCACTTCTATACATTCCAATATATACCACATCTAGCACTGGGAAAGAATCCTCTTTTAACTCTTCAGCAACTTCAATATACATATCACTTGGAATTACAGTTGGATACTTATAAATTCCTATTGTATTTTCTAACTTCAAAATACTCGAAGCTACTTTTACAAAAAGTTTAGAACTTTTTACTGCATCTTTTCCACCTGTTACAGCTACTATCATCTGTGCTTGATGTTCAGAAGTTTTCTTAACTCCATCTTCCCAGAAGATATTATTTTTAGCATTAGCTTCTGCCTCTCCATTCGGTACAGGAGCTGGTATAAAAGATAGAGCTACCATAGTATTTCCAATATTAAAAACAGTTGCTTCTTCTTTTATCTCTCCATTCATCTCAATATTCCAATCAGATTTTAAATTTTTCTTAATCTCATCAAAATTACAAACTGTGTCTTTAAAAAGTATAAATCCATTCATTACATTATTTTTTTCCATAGCTCCTCCTTAACTTTCCCAAGTAATATCTACTATCTCTCCCTTATTGTCAGTAACAACTACAAGAATTTGATCACTAAATTCATTATCTAGCATAAAATCCCATATAGCATAATCTTCATATTCTGGGTATATCCCTACTCTTTCTAAGTTTATTACACTAAAAAGTTTTTCATCTATTGGAAGATTTTTATCTACTCCCTCTGTAAGTTTTTCTATATCTTTTTTATCAAATCCCTCTATATGCCAATCTATCCACTCTTTAGTAAGACCCCAGTCATCAAAATCCTCATTTAGTTTCTCTTCTATCTTTTCCTTATAGATAGATAATTTTGAAATATATTCATCATACTCTAATATCCAATCTTTTTTTCCTATTACCTCTTCTAAATTCAAATCTAATTGGATATCTCTATCCTTTAAATGAATAGTAGTCTCATAATAATCTTTATTGATATCAATCTCTCCAAAGAATCTTATCTTCATCTTCTTACTTCCTTTCTCCTTGACTTTTCTTTTAATAACTGTTATAATTTAAGTACCTATTAAATTGAACATAAAAAAGGTAATGAGCTATTTAGTTCTTACCTTTTTTATTTTTATACCAATTATATAATTTATAGCCCCATTCGATAATTTTTCCAACAACTACTATTATAAGTAAAATATGCCAAAATCTATCACTCAACCTTATCACTCCTGTTTTTTAATAGGGGAAGGGAGGAGGGAAGTTATTTCCCTGTGTACCTCCTAATAATTCTCTTTATAAACTTTATCAAAGCTATTACTAACTTGATAAATTCTACGAGTGTTACTATTTTCCCTATTAAATCGAACATATATTTGTTTATCCTCCCTTCGGTACTATTATATCATATCTATAATAAAAAGGGATAGTGTTTATTAGGATAAATAACTAGTAGCTTTAAGAAGTTGGTTTACCATCTCAAAATCTTTTTTCACATCTGGATAGTTTTCTCTTTCTCCTCCTATATATAATTCTGCCTTATCTAAATACTCTTGTGCTTTTTCTTTTTCTTCTATAAGAGCATAACAGATAGCTAATTCTAATTCTACCCAACCTCTAAATGGTGTATTTTCTACTGATTTTTCTAAAATCTCAATAGCTTTTGTTATCTCTCCAGCTTTTCTATATACTGCCCCCAATTGAAAAGCTATCCAATTATCTTCTGGAGTAGCAAAATAAACTCTTTCAAAACGAGAGATAGCCTCTTTATAGTTTCCAAGTTTGCTTTGAACAAATCCTATCTGTCCATCTATCCAAGTATCATCTCTTCCTAATTCTACTGCTTTATTAAAATAGTCAAGTGCTTTCTCATAAGTTTCACTATCATCAGCCAAGTTCCAACCTATTTCAGAATATAGCCACACATCTTTTCTTCCTAATTCCTCAGCTTTATACAGATATTTCAATGCTTCTTTTGAGTTATTTAATTTTCCATACAGATATCCTATTTGAGAGTTTACTAAAACTTCATCACAATCTTTTAATGTAAGAGTTTTTTGAAGTCTAGCTATTCCCTCTTCTATTCTTCCCATCTCTCCTAGACACTCACCTATCTCAACATTTAGCCACTCATCATCTCTTCCCATTTCATTAGCTTTTTGATAATATGAAAGAGCTTCTTCCCATCTAGCCAATCTTTTTAGACAATATCCTATCTCTGAATATAACCAAATATCATCTTTTCCTTGTTCCTTAGCTTTTTCAAAATATAGTAATCCCTCTTCAAATCTATCCAATCTATTTAAACAAAAACCTATTTCAGAGTTTATCCATCTGTCATCTCTTCCTAGCTCTCTTGCCTTTTCTAAATATGGCAATGCTTCTTCCCATCTTTCTAAGCTATCTAAACAATAACCCATTTCACTATTTAAACCTATATCATCTCTTCCTAATTCTTTGGCTTTTTTATAATGATTTAATGCCTCTTCTCCTCTATTTAATCTCACAAGAGAGTATCCTATCTCAAAGTTTATCCAAATATCATCTCTTCCCAACTCTTTAGCTTTTTCTAAATAAAGTAGTCCCTCTTCATATCTCTCTAAATGATTATATACCCAACCAAATTCAGAATTTATCCAGATATCATCTCTTCCTAACTCTTTTACCTTCTCTAGATATTTCAATCCTGTATTACAGTCATCTTTTATTGTATCATAAATCCAAGCTACCTCTGAATTTAACCAAATATCATTTTTATCTATTTCCAATCCTTTAAAATATGTTTCCAATGCCTCATCATATTTTTCTAACTCTCTATATGCCTGTCCAAGTCTAGCAAAAATCCAAGAATCATCTCTTCCCATTTCAATAGCTTTTTTAAATTCCTCTGCTGCTTCTTCATATTTTCCAAGTCCACCTAAACAGAACCCTACTTCTGAATGTAACCAGATATCATCTCTTCCCAATGAAATTATATTTTTTAAATATTCATAGGCTTTTTCATACTTACCAA
Organism: Fusobacterium mortiferum ATCC 9817; assembly: GCF_000158195.2. Classification (NCBI taxonomy): domain Bacteria; kingdom Fusobacteriati; phylum Fusobacteriota; class Fusobacteriia; order Fusobacteriales; family Fusobacteriaceae; genus Fusobacterium; species Fusobacterium mortiferum. The sequence continues at coordinate 689,331 of NZ_GL987994.1, read as the reverse complement.
GATGGTCATATGCCCAAGCTAAATCTGATTCTGAAAAGATAATTCCGTCTGTATCTCTTGCTAACTCTCTTGATTTTTTATAATACTCTAAAGCTTCCTCTGGTTTTCCCTCATCTATCTTTTTAGTTCCTAAATCTGAATAAGTAAATCTTAAAAGTACATCTGCATCTGGCTCTTCTGGATTTATCTCCAAACTTCTTTCAAAATATTTTTGAGCTTCTTCTAATCTTCCAGAATAATAACAAGAGTATCCAATACGGAAATTCCATAGTGAGTCTTTCTCTCCCTCATCTTTTACAGAGAGTAAAATCTCCATTCCTTTGTCATACTCATCATTATTATTATAAGCTCTTGCAAGTTTTCCCAGAATATTATAAGTTAGTTCCTCTTTAGGTAGAGAGTTAATTATATCTATAATCTCTTGATTTTTATTCTCCTTGTGTAAAATGTCCAATTTTTTCTCTAAATCACTCTTATTTAAAAACTCATTGTATAACTTATCATCATCAATATCTATAAGTCTTTTCTCTGAACTTTTATCATACTCCTCATTTATATAGTGAGAGTTAGCATAAGCATATCCTCTATCATTTTCTATATCATCTTTCAATGTTAAAAACTCATAATCATTAGGTACTAGCTTTAGTCCCTCTTCAATAGCATTAAAAGCTTCGTCTAATAAGTTAAACTTGTAACAAAGTCTACCTAGTTGTAACCAACCCCAAGGATAATCTGACTCAACTTCTGTTCCTAATCTACTATACTCTAGAGCTTCTTCAAATCTTCTAAGATAAACTAAGGCACAAGAGTATCTATAACACCAAACTCCACTCTTTACTCCCTTGTCTTTTACCTTAACAAGAGTTTTTTCTGATAGCTCATAGTATTCATAAGAATCCATATTATTATACACATAAGCTCTCCAGAGAGCTACATCTAAATCATTCTCCATCTCTTCATCAGTATAGTTATTTTCTTTTTGTAATTCCTCTAATCCTTCTATTATTTCATCAAGATATTCTGCCTCTGCAAATTTTTTAGCCCATTCTTTAGTTACTATTGACATAAGTATCCCTCCTTGAATTATATTAATTAGCTTTAAAATTATAAATTGGTTTTACTATCTCTTCTATTTCAATAGTATCTCCAATAACCTCTAAAATCTCTTCCATAGGTTTGTAAGCCATAGGAGATTCATCTAAAGTACTATTAGATACACAAGTAGTAAATATTCCTTCCATAGTTTCTTTAAACTCATCTAAAGACAGATTTTCCTTAGCCTTTTTTCTACTAAGAATCCTTCCAGCACCATGTGGAGCTGAATAATTCCACTCTGGATTACCCTTTCCTATTCCTATGATAATTCCATCTCTCATATTTAAAGGAATTATAACTCTTTCATCTTTTTTAGCTGATGTAGCACCTTTTCTCAAAATATGAAGCCCTTTATACTCCTCTATATAGTTATGAGTACTCTCTATATAATTTCCTTTAACAAAAGGAATATCTAATTTTTCTAAAATAGTTTTTATCATTATCTCCCTATTTAGGCATGCAAACTCTTCCATTACTCTCATATCAAAGAGATAATCTTCTAAATAAACTCCTTCTAAATAACAGCTTGGATTCAGAATATGAGGATTTTCTTTCTTATATTCCTCTATCATCTTTTCTCTCTCTTCTGGAGCTACATTTTTAGTTATATTATAAATATACTCTACTCTCTCTTTGTTACAAGTATCTATTGCTATATTTTGATGATAATTTGCTACTTGAACTCCTAAATTTCTACTTCCAGAGTGAACAAATAAAATATAACACTCTTCATTTTCTCCTACTTCTATAAAATGATTTCCTCCACCAAGAGTTCCTAAACTTAAATAAGCTCTATCCATAGCTTGTCTATCTACTTTAGCTCTTAATTTTATCTCGTAACCTTTAGGTATAAACTTTGATTTTCTTTTGTTTATTGATAAACCACTTGGAATATTTTTTCTTATTATATCATCTAACTCTTTTAATTTCTCTATATCAAATTTAAAATATCTCTTATCTATTTTATAACCAGCTATTCCACAACCAATATCTACACCTACATGGTTAGGACAAACTTTATCAGTTATCAGCATAGTAGTTCCTACTACACAACCTTTTCCAGCATGATAGTCTGGCATAATTACTATGTTATTATCATTAAATATCTTATTAATCTCTTCTATCTGATTTATAGCTTCATAATCAGTCAAATTATTCGACATTATTTTATACATAATTATTCCTTTCTTTTTATATATCTTAATAAATAATTTTATCCCATAAAATATATTTACTTGGAATATCATCACTTAACCAAACCTTGTTCTCTGATAGATAAAATTTATGTCCAATTTTCTTCAAGCCCTCTATATCTATTGGTAAAATAACTACTTCTCCATGTCTTTTCCCAACATTTCTGGCAGTTTCTATATCCTTAGACAGATGAACATATTGTCTTTTTCCTTTAATTATTCCTTTTTCTCTAATACTTTCTAAAAATCTAGTTGCTGTTCCATGATATAGAATAGTTGGAGGTGTCATCTCTTTTAAATTTAACTCCACTTCAATAGAGTGTCCTTGATTAGCTCTTATTTTCTTTTTATTTTCATCAAAAGAATATCTCTTCTTATTATTTTCTCTAACTATTCTTTCTAGTATTTCCATATCAATATATCTACCAGAAAGTTTTATTTTTTCTATTAACTCATTTACATCTACCCAACCATTTTTATCTAAAGTTATTCCTACTGTTTCTGGTTTATGTCTAAGGATAAGACTTAAAAATTTTCCAAGTTTTATATCATCTAATTTTCTCATTTTAATTCCTCTTTTTTCAAACTTTTTTTCAAATATACCATATCTACTAATTGAACTCCATTTTCAATTATAGGCTTATCATAATTTTTAATAAAAAAATCCTTTATAATATGAGATTTTTTAAATCCACACTTTTCATAAAAAGGGATAGTAGTTGGACTATCTCCTGTCCCAACTTGTATAACTGAATAATCTTTTGAATATTTTTCTATTATAAACTCTATTAACTTTTTTCCATAATTTTGTCCTTGATATTGAGGAAATACAGCAATATTTTTTATCTCCAATACTCCATTACCTTCATTAGTTACTACACACTCTGCCTTTATTCCATTATCATCAAGAACATACATATCTCCTCTCTCAAGATATTTATCAATCATCTTTTCTTCTTCATCAGCTAATAATAATAAATTAATATATCTTTTTTTATCATTTTCCACTTTTAAAATTTTCAAATAAACTCTTCCTTTCTATATCCTAATATTTCTTCTGTAACTCTCGATTTTTCTTTTTGGTAATTTTGTCCCTATATTATTTAATATACTCCAAAAATTTTTATAATCCTTTGAAGATATAATATAGTTTTTATTTTCTGTAATTATTTTAATTCTATAATAGTGAATATAAAGTCTAGGTATAAATTCACTTTCTATAAATTTTATTTTTTCTATATCTTTTTTCTTAATTCTAACTTCTTTTCTTAAAAGTGGATAAAAAAATATCAGTTCATAATGAGTAATCTTCATAGTCTTATATAAAAGAAAATCTCTTATAAATATCCAACTATAAAAAATTGCCAATAAAATTGTAAAAATAATATAACTATTTTTAGAAAAAGTAACCTTTGTTTTTAATCCAAAATAAACTATAAAGTAAGTGAAAATTATAAAAATACTATCTATTATTTTTGATAAAATATTTATTTTGCTTTCAATCCTATAATTTCCCATAAGATTCACCTAATTACTATAATTTTCTAACTCTTTTAACCATTTATTATAGACTTTATCTATAATTTCTTTCATATCTTGATAGTATTTTTCATCAAAATTTAGATACAAATAAGCTTCTCTTTTTAACTCTGGAGAATAATATCTCTCCTCTCCAAAAATTCTTTTAGCATAATTATCTATATCTCCTGGAAAAAAATCTCCATCATCAAAATCATAGTCGTAGTAATATCTAATAAACTCTTTTCCCACATCATTAAAGAATGATTTTCTTAAATCTCCTTTCAATCTATATTTTACAAACTCTCTTAAATCTATAAAATCTTGAGATTTATATTTTTCAAGCTCTTTACCATAAGCTTTTAAGAAATTATCAGCTAAAAAACTATTTTCCATACACCAACGAAGAAAAATAGCCAAGTGATTATATACATTTATCTCATCTACCTCTATTCCTTTTGAGTAATAATCTCCTAAATGCCACTCTGATGAATCCATAATATCATTTTGTAACTCTTTTTCTTCCTCTGAATATTCAAGAACTTTTTCTCTTTGCATATCCACAACATAGTTTATTTTTCTCTCTACATCTAGTAATAATAAATTTTTCATTCCATTTTTTAAAGCAAAAGTATATTCCTCATCATATAAAGGAACTATTTGATAAAATTGTAAATCTCTATTTTCAAGTTTTAAAAGTCCAGAGTTTTCTTCTTTCATTTCTGGATATAATATAGCTACTGCACTTAAATTAGTTTTAGAACTAAAAGACTCAAAATTATTTTCTAAATGTCCCCATTCATATGCGAAAAAGTAAGTAAATGGAATATATGTTAATTGTATTAATTCATCTATTGCCCAAGTATAATTTTTGTCATCAAAATTCCAGTCAGGAGGGAAAGAAATCATAAGCTCTGCAAAACTTGAAAAATTTTCATTATTTTGGTTATACATCTCATATTCTCCCATTCCAAGAGTTATAATGGTATAGTATGGTTTTTCCTCTGTTGGATTAATTTGAGCTACATCTAAATAATAATTATCATATCCAATTTCATATATCTCCTCAACTTTACCAAAATTTTCCTCTATAAATTTTATAATCTCTATTCTTTCATTTTCAGTATATCTCATAAAAATCTCCTCCTCTGTTTTATATCTTAATGAGTGGTCTGATTTTTTTATCAGGCCACCTTTAAAATATAAAATCTTTTAAAAAAAGATTAACCATTCTGAATGACTAACTATTGCATATATAATCTTCCTTTTAGGTTCTTTATTTTTAATAACTTTAATAACTATATAGATAATACTTAAAAGATTTATAAAGGTTAAAATTCTAAAAAATATTAAACTATGAACCCCTATAAAAAGTTCTGGAATTATAATGAAAATATCATAGAGTTTATTCAATATAAAAAGTTTTCTTAAATCTTCATATTTTCTTATAAATAGAAAGTATATAAAAGTATAAAAAATAGCTATAATTAAGAGTATAATTAAAATTATTTGTATTCCCATTTTATCATTTCCTTTGTTTTATTTTATAAGGAATAGTTCTCCCTAATATTTTCCCTTTTCCAACAAGTTTTTCTTCCTCATATATTAAAAACTCTGTATCATCTGCTAAAGAACTATAATCTATTGTATCAGGATAAAGAGGTTGAACATTTCCTAATGCAATTTTATTAAAGAAACATTCAGTTCCATCAAGAAAACAAACTTTTAAATATTCAGTTTTTCCTTTTACTACAAAATGAGGGCAATATTTTCCACTAATTAAATTAGGTGGATTTTTTCTTTTTTCACTCCAAAAAACTACCTCTACATGAAGTATAGCTTCATTGTCAAGAGTTCCAATCATAATCTCCTCCTAATTATAATACTATTGCTTTTATAAATCCCCTGTCCCACCCATTTATCAGCTAATGTCTGGTAATAAAACTATAAAATATAAATTGTACATTTGTAACAATACTGAGTATATCTTTAAATTTTTGATTTCACTCCATTAACCTCTTTTTGGATTTTTATCAGTTCCATTCTCGACTGACTAGAGATAACATTCACTCTGATAAATACCTTTTTTATTAATCTTCCAATAATTCTGTTGTCCAATTTAATTCTTGAATTTTCATATCAGTTTCTCTCAAACTCTTTGAAAGTTTATCTATTTCTTTTTGTTTTTCTGGAATATTCACAGTACTAAAAATTTTTACCTCTAAACTTGAATACCTATTTACTTTTTCACTTGCTTCTTTTAAAAAATCTCTTTTTATAGAAATATTTAATGCTAGAATATCTCTTTCAGCAATTAAATCTGTAATAGTTTTATCTTTATAAAAAGTTCTGCTATTTGTTTTATTAATTTTTTTTATAAAAGTTTCAAGTTCTAAAAGATTAGAATTTAATTCTAAAAGTAAAGTTTCAGGATTTTCAGAAGGTTCTTCTCCATCTTGAACCTTAGCATTTCTTAAAAGTCTTTCTTTTAGTTGAAGTATTTTTTTATTTAAGTCAGCTCTAATATTTAATGCTTCTGCAAGTTTCATTTAAAACCTCCTTCTCATCTAAATAAAATTCTATTAAATAAAATGATATAATTAAATTTATAAAGTATATAAGCCCTGTAAAACTTCCATTTAGAATACTAATTATTAGGAAAATATTTTTTCCTATTAAAATTAGTAAAACTTTGGGATTTAAAAACTTTAAAGTTAAATTAACTCCACTTTTTAAAGCTAATGTAAGTGGAATATCAACTAAAACTCCTAGTACTTGAAAATTTATAATTAATCCTATAAAACTTATCATTATAGCAAGTAAAATATATTGAAGCATAGAATTAATAATGAGAATATTCATATCAATAGTATAATCTATGAATATGACAATTCCTAGAAGTATTAGTCCTAAAATATTGATAATTAAGACATTGAAAAATTTCTTTACATTCATTGATTTTGGTTGAACTCTTCCATTAATTTTAATTAACATATTCAAAATTAAAATCTCTACTATCACTACTAATAATAAGGTTATAATTCCACCTATTATTATTAGAAATGTTATATTTTTTCCTATCATAAGGCTAACAGACATAATGTATGTAGAAATTATTATTCCAGCTCCTATTATTATAGCTATTATTATTAACAAATATTTTGCATAAAAATCTAAAGGCTTCTCTCTTAATCTATAAGTAACCTCATCTTTTTTATCTGAAATTAAAAAGTTTTTAAAAACTAACATCAGAAAACAGATAAAAATTATTACAAAGAAAAGAAAAAATAAGTTTAATAAATCATGGCAAACATCAGTATTTAATCCATAATATATTAAAACAGAGATATACAAAGTAAAAATTACTCCATAAAATAAGACTAAAATTCTTGAAGCTTTTTCTTTAAAGTACCTAAACATATCTATTACAGCTACTCTACACTCTAAATCTTTTACTAAAGAATATAAAAATCCCATAACAAAGATAGATACTATAATATCAGTAGATACTGTTTTTAGATTAAAGAAAAGTATTTGACTATTACTTAAAAACTCATTTCTATCTAAAATTTCTATCTGTTTATAGAGTAAAAAAGCATTTAAAGAGAAAATAACTATATAGATTAAACTATTTATTGCTATATCTTTTCCCCTTTTTCCTTTCCATTCCTCTATAAAAACTGTTCCCAACATAGCTGGAATAAATATAGTAAAGGTTTCAACTTTTATATCAAATTTATTTATTCCAAAGATAATAGCTAGATTTAGTAAAAATATTAAAGCTATTCTAAATGACTTTCTATAAAGTTCTGATACACTAATTTCAAATATCTCCAGCATAATATCAGCCCCTTTTAAAGCTCTCCATTTATGAATTTTCCAACAATCTCTTCACAATTATTTATAAAATAGTTCCAATCTCCTATCTTATAAATCTCCTCATGTTCTCCATCAAAAATATACAATATTTTTTCTTTAGAATACCATAAAAGATGTAACCAATAATTTTCTAAATCTTTTACTAAAGAGAGATATTTTTTTCTTTTCCAAGTCATTTCAACTGTATCTTCCAATTTAAAAAACTCAATATATTTACTATCAATATTACCTGAAAACTCTATCTTTAAATTTCCTTTATCAAAAAACTCTACCATATCTTTTGGCAATTTATATTTTTTTATTATACCTTTTCTAGCTTCTTCATTGTGAAAATCTACTGGTTCTAAGCTTTTAATATAATCCATTATCTCTTGATTTTTATTTAAAACTGCTATTGTATATGGTCTTTCTCCAAATTTATTTTTAATTGTAATATCTGCTCCCTTTTCTACAAGCCATTTTACTAATTTAAAAGAGTTTCTTTGAACAGCTACCATCACAGGAGTTGAATTGTCAGTAAAAACCATTTCATATTCATGATAATTTATATCAGCTCCATAATCTAAAAACATTTGAGCTAACTCTATATTTCTATCATAAACTGCCTCTCTTAGACAGTTATTTCCGTATTTTTTAACTGTTACTCCATACTTTTCAAAAATATCTATATTTTCAAATTTTTTTCCATAGTAAATATCAGCAAAAATTCTTTCATATTGCCTTTTAGTTAAATTTTCCAATGCTCCATGTTTTATTAATAATTCACACATATCTGAAGATAAAAAACGTCCTGCACTTGAAATAGGACTTCCCCAGTCATCTATTTCAGCTTTTACATTTACTCCCTTTTCTAAAAGCCACATTATAACTTCTTCTTTTATGCATTGTATTGCTATCTCTAAAGGAGTTTCTATTACAAATTCATGTATAAATATTTTTTTATTTATATCCCAACCTTTTTTATATTCTTCTTCCAATTTTTCAATATCACTATTTATAATATATTCCACTACTTGAGGTACTGTTTCAAAATTTCCAATGTAACCAATCTTATACATAGTCCCTCCCTATTTTTCTTTATAATTTTCTATTTTTAATAAACTTCCATCAAGATTATATAACTTCCATTTTCCTATCTTTTTTCCCTCTTTATATCTTCCTTCTGAAAGTAATTTTCCCTCTTCATTATAATATTTCCAAAGTCCTGCTTCTTCCCCTTGAAAAACTTCTCCCTCTTCTTCTAACTGTCCATTAGGATAATATTCTCTATATTTTCCTTTTCTATCTTTTAAAATCTCTTCAAACTTTAAACTTCCATTTTCATAAAAAGCTTTTATACTTTCTAAATCTCCATTCTTAAAACTTCCTATTTGAGCTAGAGTTCCATCTTTATAAAATTCTTTAAACTCTCCATCTAATTTCCCATTTTTAAAATTTTCTATTGATTGTACTTGTCCATTTTCATATTTTTTTACTATCTGTCCTGTAAAATTTTCTTCTATCTGATAACTAAAAGAATAAGTTATTAAGCTAAAAAATATCAACATTATTAGTCTTTTCATAATTTACCTCTTTATTTTAATAGTACTTATAAATTTCTATTATAATTCTAGCAACATTATAAACTCTTCTTCACTTTCTTTATAAATTTTGAACCCTACTTTTTGATATAATTTTACTGCATAATTCTCTTTTTGAACTGATAAAGATACTTTCTTATAATTTTTCTTTCTCATAATTTTTATCATCTCTTTTAAAAGAGCCATTCCTATTCCTTTATTTTGGTACTTTTTAGTTACTGATATTGCTAATGATGGAGTTTCATCATCTATATGCCCATAATCATTCATTATTCTAGTCCAAATCATTCCAACAATCTCTCTTTTATTTACTTCAGCAACTAAAGCTATATCATCTTTCTTATTTCCAAAATCTTTAATATATATTTGTAATTCTGGAAGTTTAGTAATCTCTCTTGGTGGAGTAATTTCATTTTCAGAAATAAAAATTGCTCCATATAAAAAATCATCTAATAAGTGGTATTCACTTCTCTTTATCTCTCTTATCTCCAATTTATTTTCTAAAAACTTTTCTAAGTCTTCAGCTAATTTTTTTAATTGTTCCTCTTTGTAAAAATAGTGTTCTGAATCTTTTAAAATTTCTAACTCACAATTAAATTGTTTTGAAAATTTTTTAGTTGTTTCTATATTACAAATTTCATCTTTATCTCCACATAAAATATGTGTAAAAGGAGTCCATATTGTTATTGGATTTTCCTTAACATATAAATAATAATCCCAAGACAGAGTTTCTCCTATTGGTATAGCTATTTCTCTCTCTTTTTTTAACTTTTTCTCTGTTACTCCAAATGCTTTCATCATATTTTCAATAAGTTCTCTCATATCCACAAGTGGAGATAAAAAGAAAGCTTTCTCTATTTTTTTATCTTTATAAGATAAAAGACTAAAATATGCTCCTAAACTATTAGCAAATAAAGAAATTTCTTCCCAATTTTTTTGTAATTTTTCATATATATTATTTAATTCCTTTACACAAACTTGAGGAGTTAAGGGTATCATCTCATTTTTTCTCTCTCCATGCTTTGGTAAATCAAAACTTAAAACTTGATAGCCATATTTTATTGAAATTTTAGCTAGTATCTCTATTGGAATATCAGCTTTATTTGACATCATTCCATGAATTGCTATTATAATTTTATTACTCTTTTCTCCCCATAAAATTACAGGGATATTATTTATTGTAAAAAAATCTTGTTTTAATAAACTCATAATTCTTTCTCCTCAATCAACATCAAAATATAAAAAATGTTTTCCACAATGTAAACATCTGAATAAATATCCCTGTACATGTCCACCATTAACCATATTTTTTATTATTTCTATCTGCTCTTTACTCCATTCATTTCCATCATCAGGATTTCCATTTTTAATAACTTCTTCTAAAACTCCCATTTTTTCTAATTCTTTAGCTCCTACATAATCAATAAAAGCACAAAAATCATCACAATGAGTTATCCAACACTCTTGTTGCCAACCACAATAACTAGGAGTTCTATGTATTAGCTCATCAATTTTTTCCTCATCACTAACTTTTCCAAAATAAAGTGATACAAAATCACCATCAAATTTTTTACTTGCTTTTCCATTAGCTATACATTCTGGACATAAATATTCAATATCTTCAACTGAATAAAAAGGTCCTGTATAATAAACATCAGTTTCTTTTCCACAACATTCGCATGTTACTGTTTCGTCAGTTTCAAACTCTCCTGTTTTTAAAGGGTCTGGATAATATTTAAAAAATGGTAATTCTTTTTTCATAAAAACTCCTCCTATACTTTTTCATATTAATTTTTCTCTAAATCTCTTTGATTTTCAAAAGTTACATAAATTTCATTTCCTAAATAGTACCTAAAGTTATATTCTAAATAATCAAAGATAGAATCATACTGTTCCATACAATCATTTCTATAATAAAGAGTATGATAAAATTTTCCTTTATCATCTATCCATAAAGTGCCACCAATATGCCAGCCTGTTTCAACTATTGGAATTACTTTATCTCTTACCTCTTCTGGAATTTGTTTTAATTCATACTCTTTATCTTCTTCCTCAAAAGGTAAATCATAAGGAATAGAAAAGCTAAAATCATTTCCATCTATTCGTACTTCTCCATTTTTACCAATATATTTGAAAAACCAATTCTCTTTTATACCTGAAAATTCTTGTAAAAATTTTTTGGCAAAATCATTTAGAATATAATTGTTCTTTTGGTAATACTCTATTATTTTTTCTACATCTACTTTTCTTCCCTCATACCAACCAGCATATTCTAAAACTTGATGGGCTAAAGATTTTTCACTATTAAGTTTATAGACTTTTCCCATACAATCATCTCCTAGCTTCCATATCCAACTTCTAATTTTATTACTTTTCTGATAAATAAGAAAAATCAATATTAAAAATTTTGTAGCAGTTATCATAATTTACTTTATTTTCTCCATGCCACCAGTTGAGTGGATAGGATAAACTTTGTTTTAAATTACCAGTATCTCTCATTAATGGTGGAGTAAAAGAATCTATATATCCTTTATGCTCTGGTGTTTCTAAAATTCCACAAATAGCAAGTGTTTCAAGGATTCCAATAATCTCACTTTTATTACAAGGTAACAGTTTTCTTTCCTGAATTTTTTTACATAACATAATGCCTGTAGCTCCGTCGTTCATTGTAGATGATATTGATATTATTTTCTCTAAAATATCATTGTCAATATTTGTAGGGATTTTTTTATCCATATGAGTAAATTCATTAAGATAAAAAATTGGTTTTCCTATTCCACCCCAAATCCCACCACCTTGGTACTTAACCCAATTATAAAATGTTCTATCCAGTTGAGATGGAACTTTGTCTGTTCTTCCCCTGTCAAACTTCAACCAGCTTACAGCATACACATATGACGCTAAAATATATCTATATTCCATATCACGAGTAGATAAACTATATAAAAAAGCATTAGCAACATCATTAAGAGAAATACACTTAAGACTTTGTGTTAAAATAGATATAGCTTCTTCAGATGAAATAGGCAAATCCTCTAAAATAGCTCCCTGTTCCTTTGCATATGCAATTTCTTCATATGATAATAGATTTCTTTTTGTATCATTCATATAATTCATCAGAATTTTTTTACTTTTTTTATCCATTAAATATTTTTCCCTCACTTTAGGTCTTTAGTTCACTTATATATTTACTGTTTTTTCTTTATTATTCATATATGACAACTAGTATATTCTAAAATTTGATAAGCTAAACATCTCCTAGTTTCCATATTCACCTTTTAATTTTTCTATCAAAGATTTTAAATGATTATACCATTCTTCATAACTTGGATTTTGTCCATTATCATACCACAAATCTACTATTTCTCTTTCGCCATCTTCATCAGGAACTTTATTATAAATATTAGTTAAATAGTCAATAAGGTATTTTAAAGATTTTTTATCACTAGAAAATTTTTCTAATTTAGAAAAAGTAGTTTCATCTTCCTCTTCATCATCATAATCTAATTTTCCATTCTCTTTAAAATCAAAATAAAGTTCTGATATGGCTATTGCTGTATTATCATAAAGAAATTCTATCTCTTCAAGAGTTTCTCCTAACATTCCTTGTTCAATCATTAAATTTATTATTTCTTTTAAAGTAATCACTCTCTTATTTTTAAATCCTTCAAGATATTCTCTTAAAACATCAACAACATCTAATCCTTCATCACTCTCTAATGCTTTTATACCCCAAGCTCCCATAGTTACCTCCCTATCCAGCTAATCCATTAACTGAAAAACTACCATCTTCATTAATATACCCTTCTATACAATGTCCAGCAAAATAATCTGGTTCAAATACTAAGTAAATAGATATAAAGTCTAGTTCTCCATCTAAACCAATAGTAGCTCCTATTCCTCCTCTACAACTAATACTTTTTTCAAATTCTTCCTCTGTAATAGGAATATGAACTTCTTCATCATCTATTAAATAATATCCCTCTTTTCCCTCTACTTCTTCAGCTCCTGCTATCCATTCATTTGCTAATTCTATATAGTTTTTTTCTTTTAAAAGTTCTATGAGTTGATTTCTATTACTTTCAGCTTTTTTCAATAGAGGATTCAGATTTTTTAAAGCTTTTTCTATAACTTCTCTGATTTCCTCTTCTGAAAGCTCTTTTTCATCTTTTATATTGTAATCTAAATCTAATGTTACTCCTACTTCATCTTCCCAAAAGTCAAAATAGGTTGAAAAAACATATCCCCATTCATTTTCTTCTATTTCAAAATCATCTACTCTTAATTTTTCCATATTCCACCTCTAATCAAAGAAATTTTTTATCTCTTTTCTCTTATCCAAAATTTTAAAAAGTTCATCCATATCCAAATCAAACATCTTACTATTATCCTTTATCTTAGAGAAATAATAGTTTACTTTTTCTTCTCCAAACTCTTTTTCTAATTCCTCCCACTCCTCTTTAGAAAGTGGAACAAAAGCTAGGGTATCACTTCCTAAGCTTTCCATAAACAATCTTATTTCGTACTCTGGCTGTATTACCTTATTTAAAGTTTTTATTGTAGTATCTCTATCAGACCCTTCCTCATTAGGATAAGATATTTTATACTTCTTTCCATTCCATTCGATAATTATATTAAATCCCATTTTGTTATCAGTATCTTCATTTTTTCCAATAAGTTTTCCAGATTGAATTACATTCTCTATATAATTAATTATATCCTCGTCGTATTCTCTCCAATCTATCCAAACAAGCTTTGTACAATTTTCCCATAATTTGTCAAAACTTTCTCTATCTTCATTTTTTAGAAAATCTTTTATATATTCCATAGTAATCTCCTTAACTTTTAAAACTCTCTAAATCACTATAAAGTTGTTTATTAATTTCAGATTCTCCATAACCACAGATTTTAGCTATCAATTCCATTCTTTTTAAAGATAACAAAGCCTTTTCTTTTAGCTCTTTATCTATCTTACCTGTTATTTTTATTTGTGCAAAGGCTGTAGCTATAGCTACCTCATCACTTTCATTGATAATAGCTTCTCTACTCAATCCTTTATCTTTTATTTAATAAGTAGAACTTATTATTTTAAAGCTCAAATTCATATCTTCTTTTACTACATTTATTTCTTCTACTACTTGAATTATAAATTCTAATGTTGGTTCATAATAACCATTTTCTAAAATTTCTCCACCTAAAATTTCAATATGATACCAACCATTTGGAAGTTCAATAAGAGGTTTGTTATATTGTTTATAGCAAGTAATTAAATTCTCTATATTATTATGAGTAAATTTTTCTAATATTCTCCACGTAAAAAGCATAAGTATATTATTCTCTATTTTAAGATAATAACCACTTTTTCTAAACTGTAATTTATTTTCTTGTTTACATAATTCTGGTATATCATTAGAAAGATTAAATAGAACTATATAAGGATAATTTTCAATATCCATCATAGGAATAGCAATATTTTCATAAAAAACTCTATCCCCACTTTCATTTGAAATAAATTCTGCTCCTAAATTATCAGAAAGATTATTCTGTTCTTTCCATTTTTCTAATAATAAAATATCACTAAGAAAAAAATAATTAACTAAATCATTCAATACTTCTGTAAATTTATATATCATAATTACCTCCTCTCCCTAGTAACATTGAAGAATTAACCATACATTATCAAAGTTTCTATTTTTTAAATCCTCTTTCCTAATATTAAAATATATCTTTCCACAATCTCCAAAATATAGTCCATAATCTTCAAACTCAAACTCACTCATTTGCATAAGCAGTATCCAATCCTTAGCATTTTCCCTTATCTCACCTTTTAAATCTCCATATTTTATAGGTGCAGAACCATAATAAAGATTTTTCCTAGCAACTCCCTCACACTCTTCAAAATACTCTCCTTGAATAAGTTCTGGGTGTCCTAAAAGTTTTGTGGTATCAGTTTTATATCCTAATTCCTCTAAATCTTTTTCAAACTCTTTCTCTTTTCTTTCAATTTCCTCATCACTATCCTCATCATCATAGTAATCAAAAAAGTCAATAGGATAGTCATTCATACTTTCAAAATCTATTTTAGCTTCAGGAATTATACAATCCTTTTCCATATCCTCTGGAAAATCAGTAGACACCAAATCTTCTATATCTCCATCATAATAGAAAACTCTTGCACTTCCTCTATCATCAGGAGAAAATCCTCAAGTCATAGTCATCAACTCATAGAAAAAATATAGTATTCCCTTCTCTGGTAAAAGACTCTCTTTATCGTATTTATGTACCTCTTCACAATTAATTTGCATTAAGAATGAAAGGGGTCTATTTGCAACTTTTCTTTTATAATCTTCTCCATTGTAGTAATACCATTGAAAATCCTTTGGTAAATCAGGTTTTCCTCCAATTTTTGAACTACCTTTAGGAATTTTTTCTCTATTCTCTTCACTATAATTTATTACTATTGCATTTCTTTTTAAAGGTTCTAATTCTTTTTTATCTATCATATTACCACCTCTAATCCCACCAGAAATACCAAACACTAGAATCTACTAAACTACCAGCTAATAATCCAAGAGTATCATAACTTTGGTCTACATCAGGGCAATATCCATACATCTCTACTGCTACTTCCATAGCTTCATCTTCTGTTTTTATAACCTTCTCAACTCTATATTCCACTACATCATGTGTCATACTAATTGGTACAGCTCCATATTTCTCAAACCAATACCTTGATATTGCCATATGTTCTGAAGTAGTAGGACACTCATTCCAATTTCCCATTGGTAACCAAGCAAATATCTCCCAAGGATTTTTAACAGGAACTTTTACTATAAATAGTTCAACAGGTTTTTCTGTTCTATAATCTAAAAATCCTATTGGAGAGTTAAGTCTATCCTCTCCACTATCTTCAAACTCTCCTATTATTTCCTCTTCCCAAGCTATTTCATCATCTTCAGCTTCCTCTTTTCTTCTATTCACTAAATCTTTCAATATATTTTCTCCACCTTCTGAATAGATAGAGGAGATATATTTTTCTCTATATTTTCTTATATCTTCTATATTAAACTCTTCATCATCTGATACATTAAAAGCTAAACATTCTAAAAGTGTTTCATCTACTGTTACAATAACAGGAAAATATCCTTTCTCTTTTCCATCTTCCACATATTTTTCAAACTTTTCCATTATCTCTTCATAGGTATTTTTAGGAAAATATTCATACTCACAGTCAAAAAATTCTACAAACTCCTTTGCTAATTCACTCATTTCTACCATAATATCACTTTCCTTTTAACAATTATACTCTTCTGCCATATCAGTTGAAAAAGTATTTTCTTCTACATTTCCTAAAAATTCAAGTTCTCCCCATTCATTAGAAATTTTTGGGATAATTCCACTATATTTACAAGATGGTATTCCAAAGAAACAATTATATTTTTTATCAAATTTATCTTTTCCTAAGAATTTTTTTACAGGCTCAATTAACTCCTCCCAATCTTTAAATAAAACTTCTAATTCATCTGTTGGCTCTTCACTACTTCCACATACTTGGAAATCTTCATCAAAAGTTACTCCAAAATCATATTCAAATCTATTAAATGCTTCTTCAAACATCTCTTCAAATTTTTCTTTCCACTCTCTTTCTACAGAAAAGATTTTTTCTAACTCTTTATTAAAATCTTTTTCTAAAAAGTTATATTCAGGATTATATTCGTCCTCTTCTCCCTCAAAGATACAGTAAAATGATTGAATATATTTATAGAAATCTTCTACATCTTTAAAGTTTCCTGCCCAAAAAGCTAAATAACCAGCCTTTCTTTCACATACTTTCTTGGACATATAACTCCCTCCTATTAATCTAATTCAGCCCTACTAAATAAATCTAAAATCTCCTCTCTATTCTCACAAGCCTCTTTAAACTTAGAAATAAAATCTATTAAAGCCTCTTTATTCTCTGAATATGCTACAAACATACTACCCTCTGGGTCAAAATCTACCTTCTCTTGTAACTCTGGACATTTTTCATCTAAAAATACCTGTGCTAAACTAGCCCAATCATATCCATTTCCTTCAAATCCCTCTTCTACACGAGTATCAAATACTTCCTGTAAATATTCTCCTACTGTCAAACAAACTGAGTATGAATTATCATGTTCTACCCAGAAAAATGGTTTAATCTTCTCTTGTAAATCCTTAGTCATTTTCATTCCTCCTATCATAAATAGCATACTACTATCTCTATATCCAAATCCTTAAATAGCTCTTGTACCATAGGTTCAACCTTACACCAAGATAATCTATCAAGTCCACAACCTATCTTTGGCATAACTAATTTTTTTATATTTTTATTTTTAGATAGTTTCTCCTTCATCTCTAATAAGGATTCTTCTAAAGATTTATAACTTGGTTTTTGCCAATATTTTTCCTTAGTTATCAAGTTAAATACATTCTCTACTTCTATACATTTTTCATCTAAAGTTTCTGGTTTTTCCTCAGCTAGTTTTAATAATCTATTTCTCATATCGTATCTTTTATCAAATTCCACAGCAATTCCAGCTCCAAGAGCATAATCTCTGCTTATACAGTGAGCATAATAACAATCTTTATGATTGAATACATCATCTTGAATTAATCTATATTCCATTTTACTCCTCTTCTTCCTCATCAGAATACTCTCTTTCAATATCTATAAAATGGATATAAAATCCACAAAGCTCTCCATCTTTGTCGTATCCAAAGTAACATGGATAATATCCATCTCCCCACCCTGATGTAAAAATTGGAATATTTACATCTGTATTCGGAATTGTCCAATTAGCCCAATCTCCATATTCTCTTTGATATTTAGGATATTTTTTAGCACTCTCTGCTAATAAATCATCAAATATATCATCAAATGGATTGTCAGCCTCTTCCTCTTCCACTAATTTTTCCCAATATTTTATATACTCCTCTTGAGTTTTTTTATCTACTACACAACCCATTCCTGCATCTACACCAAATCCATAAAATTCATCTTCATTAGCTTCGTCCATATTTTCTTCTACTCCTGTTATAGCTAATTCATAAACTACTGGTTTATTTTTATTGAGCTCTACTTTTACACAGGCATATCTATCTCCATGCTCTTTACTTGGAACTACTGCTATCTTTACAGGATATTTCCCAGTGGGAACTCTTTGGATAAATGTTTTTGCGTCCTCTAATTCTACCAATGGGTCACAAGCTAAAATTTCTCCAGTAGGTAAGTTTACCTCTCCAATATCTAGGATATCTACTTCCATCTTTCCAATTTTCTTTTCAGTAAAGTAACTATCTAAATCTATTTTACATCTAAATTTCTCTCTGTTTCTTTCATACATCTCTTGCCAATTTTTATCCATACTATCCTCCTCTACGTAAGCTAAAAAATCTATTTTTATATCAATTTTATCTCCCAATTCTCTTAGCTCTTCTAAACTTTTCTTAGTTGTAGGAAAAATTGAATAACTGTCAGAATTTGTATTTATATTTCCAATGAAAATTCCTTTTTTACTAAAGACTTTATTAAACTCTCTACTCCAAACTTCTATATCATCATCTTCATTAAGTTTTAATCTATTAAAATTATAGATATTTTCATCTATACCAAGTTTTTTAATTACATCAAAAAATATTTTAAAATCTTCTAGCTCACATTTCCAATCTAAGTAACAAATATAGCCACTTTTATTTAAAAGTAAAACCATAGCCACAACTTTCAGTTCAATCTTCTCTTTAGTTGAGAGATAATTTATCTCATCAAAGCTATAATTAAAGTTACTATTTTTTCTTAAATAATTATGAAAATCCTCTAAAATTACTTCTAACTCTTTTACAATCTTTCTATCATTAAAAGAGATAAG
This sequence comes from Fusobacterium mortiferum ATCC 9817, assembly GCF_000158195.2. Taxonomy (NCBI): domain Bacteria; kingdom Fusobacteriati; phylum Fusobacteriota; class Fusobacteriia; order Fusobacteriales; family Fusobacteriaceae; genus Fusobacterium; species Fusobacterium mortiferum. The sequence goes on along the minus strand of NZ_GL987994.1, from coordinate 670,179 downwards.
CTCTGCTATTTTTAATAAAACCTCATCAACATAGGAAGTTTTATCTCTCTTTACCTTTGATTTTATAAGCCAACATTTTTCAAACTCATCATTATTTACTTTAAAAATATAGACTCTATCTTGAGTATAATCATACTCTGTATAGGTAGATAGTTTTATCTTTCTATCTTTTATCTCAAAGGCATTTTTTATCAAGCTCTCTTTTAAAATTTTCTTATCTGATAAAATAGAATTTATCTGCTCACTATCAAAAGTTAAAAAATAGAATTTACTATCTGATAAATTATCAATAATTTGCAATAAAATAAAAGTATCAATATCATCTGTAACTTTTTTCCAAGTGTATAAATCATCATTAGTTGTCATATAGACAGGTGGATTTTCTAAAGATAAATCTTCTTTTTTTATTCCTACATTCCATACCCCTTGATTTTCAGTCCAAAATATCAGAAAATTATCTGTTTCTTTTAAAATTTTTTCTATCTCCTCTTGAGAATAATCATCATCTTTTAATTGTTCTTTCAACCAATTATGAGAAAACTCAACATCTTCTAAATTTAAAATTTCACTAAAACAACTATTTATATCAAAATCTCCACATTCGTGATAATATCTTTTTAAAACTCTGGGTAAGTCAGTTTTTAATCTAATCTCATTTTTGTATATCTGTTCCCAACTTATTTTATAACTACCCTTATTTATAAAAACTTTTTCTACAATTGGATTATTAAAAAAAGTATCTGTATTCGTAATATTTACTCTATTATTCTCTTTTCTATATAACAATTTGACTATATGTTCTGCTGATAAATTATATCTTTCCATAATTCCCCCTACTATTTAAGAGTGTTGTTCTTTTAAATAAATGATATTATCTTTCTCATTATATAAAAGACCTACTATCTCTCCCCACATTGTAAACTCTACAACATCCACTCCCATTATACACATATCTTCAGTAGGTGCTGGTGTCAATTCTAATTCATATTCAATATTAATAAAGAAATCTCCCAAACAATTTTTTAACTCTTCTTTATCTATAAGTAATTCATCTTCAGGAGTTATTCCATAATTTTCTGTAAGAGCTTTTACAGAAACCACTTTTTTATTGAGTTCATAATAGTATTTTGCCATATTATAACAATAAAAACTTTCAATATAATATTCTAAATCTTGTTCCTCTTCAAAAGTTATTTCCCCTATCTTAGATAAAATATTTTCTACATAGTTAGCTATTTTTATTTTTTTATCAAGATAAAATTTTTTATTTTCTTCAAAATCTCTTTCTAAAATATCATAAAGTCTTTCTACATCATCTTTTCCAAAACAATCTAAATTTCCTAAAAATTCATATTTCCCATCTTTTAGCTTAAATCCAAAATAATCATTTTCTGCAAATTTATAATTTCTTATACAAAATATTCCATCAATAGTTAAGAAATGATATTTTCCTATTGTGCAAATAGGTTTAAAGTAATATTTTAGTCTTTCATCTATAAAAACCTCTTTATAATCAGGGAAAAATTTTACATTTTCCATAATCCCTCCTATAAAAAATGCCCATGACAAAGCTGTTCCTTACTTTAAATTAAAGAACAACTAATGTCATAAGCACCACCTCACTTTAATTATCTTTTTGTTTTACCAATCTCTTTCTCTTATAGCTTCTTCTATATCTATATCAATTCCAAAATATTCAAGTATTTTCTCTACTGTTACTCCTATACTATCTCTTGCTACTGTTTCTATCTCACTATCATTTTCATCAAATTCATCTTGTAAATCATTAATTTTCTCTGTCATCTCATCAAGTTTCTCTTGAACTTCTTCTAAATCCTCATACTCTTCTTTCTCTAAAAATTCAACTACTTCAACTATGCAATCTTTTACTTTATCTACTAAAAATTTTGGATAGTAATCATCATTATACATATCTTTTAAATAAACAAAATCTTTATTTAATTTTTTAGCCATAATAAATACCTCCTAAAAATTTTCTAATATTTCCTTTGCAAGATTTTTTATATCTTTATCTTCACTATTCAAAAGCTTTTTTATAATATCTTTACTATTTTCTATTACAAAATTTGTATAATAAAAACTACTATTATACTCTCTTTCTAAGTCCTCTTCCTCAAAATGTGCTTCTATATACTCCTCTTCATCATCAAAATCTTCTAAATTTATCTCTATATTGAAAAGACATCTCATCTCTGGATAAACTTCTAAATCTTCAATAGATTCCTCTACAAAATACTCATTTTTTATATCTTTTATAGTTTCCACTATCAATTTATAAATTTTTAATATGTAACAATACTCCTCTTTTTTCTCTCCATACTCTTTTTCTAACTGTCTTATGAGAAAAATCATTGTAAAAGGGGTCAAAGTCCATAATGTTGATTGATGTTCTATCTCTCCTCTAATATTTTTTAAAATCTCTAAATTAAGAAGATTATTATTTTTTATATCTTCTCCTATTTTTCTTCCACAACTATAAGCTCCAAAAAGTTTAGTCCACTCTATATCTTCAGCCTTTACCTCTTTTATATATTTGAGATTTTTTTCTATATTTTTCATCTTATTCTCCTAAAGCTTCACAAAGTTTATCAAAAATAGGAATAATATCATCTGGGATTCCCTCTTCCCAACCTGGACTCTCTAAAACTTCTCCCTCTAAAGCAACATACATCTCTTCAGGTATCTTAGCTTTCATCTCATCTTCGTCAACTTCCTTTGTCCAATCATAGCCAGAATATACATCATTTTTAGGGTCAAAAGCATATTTTTGATTTTTATAAAATCCTGAAATATAATTTTTTTCAAGAGTTTCCACAATATCAAAATCCTCTAAAATCCAACCACCATCTTTTTCACACTCTTCTCTATCCTTATATTTTTTTAAATCTTGAGGATTCATATACCAATATAAAAATAGTGCTGTTCCCTTATCAGTATCAGGCTGTTCTGCTATCCATTTAATAACTTCCTTAGAGTTGTCAAAATTCCAATCTATTGCTAAAAGTTGTCTTTCTTTTGGAGTATTTTTCTTTAGATAATCTATAATCAAAGCTGTTTCTAACTCGTCAAACTCATCTTCATCTATCTCTATATCTTCCCAATCGAAATCTTCTCTTAAAATATCTTCTACTTTTAACATAATTTCAACCTCCTATAAGTTTTAAAATCTCTTAAATTTCTCTTTTTTCTAAACTATCTTTAGTTAGACTTTCTAACTTATTCTACTAATAAATTATATAATCTCTCTATCTCTTCTTTCTCTAAAGATTCTACTACCATATATTCTCCATCTATAAAAGAGTATTTATCTTTAGGTAAATTTTCTATAAATTTAAAATAATCTATATCTCCTAACATTTTATAAGAATTTTCATCATCTGGATTTCCATCTATAATTACAAAAACTAATCTCCAAAATTTTACATCTTCATTTTTTACTATACCAAAGTTTTCATACTCAACACTTGGTTTAAAAGGTAGTATTGTCCTTACAGTTTCAGTTAGAGTGTACATTCCAAATATCTCATTATTATTATTTTTATAAAACCTTTGTCTTGCTGAATACGCATCTATATATTGAGTTTTTGTTATAAAGTTACTAAAAGTTTCTACTGGATTTTCAGAATTTTTTATACTCTCTAATAACTCATTATTAAAAGAAATAGGTCTATATATTCCATATAATTTGGAAATCTCACTTCCTTTTTCCTTCAAATTCTCTTCTATACTTTTTATACCATACTCTATATCTTCAATATATGGATAATTTCTAATAGTTGCTAAAGTATATTCCTCTCCATGCTCATTTACTAAATTATTATTTTCTAAAAATTTTCCCAACTTTTCAATAAACTCAAATACTACTTCCCAATCTCCTATACTACAAGGAGTAAAAACTCTTATTCCATAATATCTATTTTCATCACTATATGAAAGTTCAAAACCTCTAGCACTTCTTCCCTCTTCTCCAAGAAGAATACATTCAAAATTTTCTAATTTTTCATTTAAAAACTCTTCTATATTTTCATCAGATTCATCTAAATTATATTGGGAAATAGCTTCCCCTATTTCTAATACTTTTGCTGGAGTTATACTTTCTTTATTGTTTAAATTTTTTATAAAAAAACTTATACTCATATCATCCCCTCCTATCTTTTATGCAAAATTCTAACAACAATCCCAATTATATATTACCTCATCAAAGTTAAGCTCTTTTAAATCTTTCTCTCTTATAAAGAAATTAGCTATTCCACAATCTCCCCACATAATCTCATGTTCATCTGTTCCTTCACTATCTATTTGTAGAAGCAAAATATTATATCCAGCTTTTAAATCTCTTACATCACTTTGGGTAAAATTAGGATAACCTCCTATTTTATGTCCTGCCTCAAATAATTTTTCCCCTATTTCTTTATCTTCTTCTAGTATATCCCATATATCCCAATAATTTAAATATTCTCCATCTTTATATACTTTTAATATCTCTGGATATTTTTCTCTATTTTCAAGATAAAACTTTTTCATTTCTTCATCTACTATCTCTCTAAAATCATCATTACTATCTGAAAAATATCCATCTCTTAATTCAAATTTTAAAGAAAATTCTCCCTCTATTGGAAAATAATTCTCATCCTCTTCATATGGTTTATATTTCTCTAATATCTCTTCCTCTGTTACACTTTTATCTATCTCTTTATAATATACTACCTTATATCCATTTCCTAAAAGGTTATCAAAATCAAGTCCATAAACATCATCATTTAATATCCAAAATTGTAATATTCCCTCTTTCATAGGGTAGATATTATTTTCTGGTAACTCTTCTATATTTATTTGAGTAAGTAGTGTAAATTGTCTATTCTCTTTATCTCTTGGCACTTCCTTATCTTTTGGCAAATATGGTAATCCTCCAAATTTACTTTGAAATAAATTAGGTTTATCATCTGATACTTCTATTTTTATCGTTGGTTTTTTATTCTTTTCTAAAATGTCTAAAACAATTTTTTTAATATCTTCATTAAATCTTAATTCTTCTTCAGTAAATTTTTTCTTTGTCATAAGATTTCCTCCTTTACCAAATTTTTCAGTTATATTTATCATATAGCTTAATATTTTTTATCTTATAATAGAAAATACTATATTTTTTTAGCAAAGTCAACTCTTAATTGAATATATTTACTCATATTTCTTCTCTTTAGGTTTTACAATATAAACTCTTTTTATCTCATCACTATTTAAAATAAAAAGATAAATTGTATCACTATCATAATCAGCATAATTAGAAAATTTTATTTTCCCATTACTACTGATATATCTACTTTTTTTGAGTTCGTCATAGGAGATTTTTTTCTCTGATAAAATATTTTCTATCTCCTCTCCCTCTACAATTTCTGTATAAATTTCAGTTGATTCAATATTATCTATCACTTAAGAGATAATAAAAGTATCTATATCCTCAGTGACTTTTTCCCAAGAGTATAAATCATCATTAGTACTCATATATATTGGTGGATTTTTCAAAGATAAATCTTCCTTTTTTATTCCAACATTCCATATTCCTTGATTTTCACACCAAAATATAAGGATATTTTCTGTTTTTTGTAAAATTTTCTCTATTTGCTCTTCTGAATACTCATCATCTTCTAAAAATTCTCTCAAACCATCATGGGAAAAATATGTATCTTCCAATTTAAAAAGTTCACTACAAGCTGTATTTATATCTAAATCTCCACATTCATGGTAATAATCTTTTAAAACTCTAGGTAATGTTATTCTCTTTTTTATCTCTGTTCTATTTATCTCTTCCCAACTTATTACATATTTATTTTTACTTAGACTAAAATATTTTTGTAAAAAATTACTACCAAATTTCTCTTTAGAACTGTTATCAGTAAAAACTCCTTTGTTGTCTTTAAATCTATTTATCTTTCCTCTGTATAAAAATTTAACAGTTTTTTCTGCTGATAAATTATATTTTTCCATATTATCCCTCTAACTTATTAAAAATTTTTAAAATAATTATATATGCAAATTAGTCCTAATCCTATTATTACAGAGATAAATATTATAATTGTAAATTTTAAGTTATATCTCAACTCTCTTATAACAAACAAAGTACAACCAACAATCATAAAAATTACAATTATTGAACAGATAAAAGCTACTATATCAAAATCTCTCATTTTTATCACTTACTTTTAATTAAGTTTGTTGATGAAAAGCTGTTACAATTTTACAATTTGGACAAATCTCTATATATAGAGTTCCCTCTGCTGAATCCATTATAGTATCCCAATGAATTTGAGCAAGATATTTCATTTTCTTTCCACACTCTGGACACTCTCTATACTCCCAATCTTGTACCCAACTAGCAAATCCACCTATTGTGCTTACATCATCTCCAAAAGCACCATAAAATAGAGGTTTTTCTTTCATTGAAACAACAAATTTATTATTTACCATTTCATCTATTATATCTTCACTAAAATAGTTCTCTTCTTCTCCCTCATAATCTAGCACTTCACTTGTTCCATCAAGATTGAATTTAGTAGATATTCCCTCACATAAAGTTACACAGTTAGGACAACAACTTACTGTGATTATTCCATCTAATCCTAAAAATGAAAATCTCTCATCTCTACCATCTATCACTAGAATATCTAGCATCTCACCACCACAACGAAGACATTTTTCCCCTCTTCTTCTAGCTATAAAAGTTCTATTCTCATCTTTATTCTCTCCTATTTCAAAAGAGAAACATTTATCATAATTAAGCTTTATATAATTATTTTTACTATCAAAAGTCCAACCACCCTCTTCAGCATATATATCTGAATCTACATAGAGTTTCTTTCTCCAAGGTCTAGGATTTATTTTAAGTTCATATAATATATCTTTTGATTTTTTATCTCCTATCATAGCAAGACATTGTAAAAATCTTCCACCATCATCAGCAGATTTTGTACTCATAATTTTTTCTATTATTTTATCTCTAACCTCTTCACTAGCTTTATAATATAGTTCACTTGGATAATAAATCTCCCTTTCACAGGCTACTTTCGAAATTTCTTCTATATCTATCCCTCTAGTCATTAAATCTTGAAATATATCACACTCATCAGTTTGATAGAACTCATCTTCTGTTGAAGTTTTTAATCTTTCTATTACTTGGTTTATTTTTTTCTGTATCTCATCTTCTGTCCAATTATTTACTTCCTCTCTATGATGCTTAGCTCTACATCTCCAACAAAGTCCTTCAAATCCTAAAGGTGTTCCACATTCTGGGCATTTATATTTTAAACTCATAACTACCTCCTATAGACTAAAAATCTCTTAATTGATTTTTAAAAAATTTATAATTTTTCTTATAGTTGAAATTTCTTTTTTAAAAAAGTTTCATTTAGAAGATGATTCGTTTCATATTTACCATTATAGAAAACTGCCCAATTATTAAAAATACATGGAAGATTTTTAGCTTTCTCTAAAGTATCTACAATTTTTAAGCTTAATAATATATTATTTCTACTACAATACTCTGTTACTTCTTTAATACAGTTAAGAACATATGGACATTGTAAAGTATAGTATATTGTTAATTCCTTGTTATCTATCTTCATCTCCTTTACTTTTTCAGAAAGATAAGGTTTTTCCCCATTAAAAGATAATGCTAATAATTCATATTCATCTTTTATTACATCTACAGTTTTAAACCCATATTTAAGTAAAAATTTTTTATCCATTAAATATGGTCTCTTCTTTTTTGAACTAAGAATACAAACACCAGATTTTCCCTTTTCTTTTGCATCATTAATACAGTATTCAATCAAAGATTTTGCATACCCCTTACCTTTGAAAGAACCTGATACCCAAAGACAATAAATATATAAATAATTATTTCCATAAATAGGTACCCATGCAGTTTCTAAAGGAGCATATTCAATAAAAGCTTTTCCTTTTTCATCAAGTTTACGAAATACATGTCCTTCAATAATTCTTTCTTTTAACCAATTCTTTTTTGCAACTACTCCCATCTGATGTTTTTTATCTGAAATTGCACAACATAAGTGCTCACTCTCTATATTCTCAATTGTTAAATTTATAAACTTTTTATCCATACTTTTCCTCCAATTATCCATACTTTTCCTCCAAGATTTTTTATATTCATATTTACTTAGTATTCTCTAAATCTTATTTTTATATATTTACCTCTCTACAAATTATTTTTTTATCCATTCAAATATACAAATAATCATTATTATTACACCAAATAGTCCTGTAAAAAATCTTATTCCATCTTCTCCAAAAAACTCATATACATTTCTCATAAACCTAGTCGAACCTCTATTATCACATATCCATCTCCATTTAAAAATAGCTCCAAAGAAAAATATTCCTCCTATAATTATTCCAAAAAGATAGGGATATTTCTTTATATAGGGTTCTATTGTTTCCATAAATTTTACATATAAATCACTGATAGGATTATTCATAAATACCTCCTATTCTTGAGAAATTTCTATGTTTCTTGTAATATACATCATTACATAAAGAACTAACATCAATAGAAGAGTTCCTGTCATTAAAGCATACTGTTCCATCTTCAATATAGAATATAATACTGCATAGACTCCTGATAAAAATACCAACATTCCCAAACCATAATTTTTATTTTTAGTTACTGCTTTTATATATAGTGAATTTGGAATAACAACCATCAAAGTGGCTATAATATATGCTAGATTAAAGTTAAAATACTCTGACATTGAAAGTAAAACTAAATAGAATAGTGTCAATGAAAAACCTACTACTCCATATTGAATATAGTGAGTAAATCTTTTACTAGTCACTTCAAAGATATATACTACAAAAAGACTTAACATCACAAATAGCATACTATATTTTACTGCTCTCATAACCTGTCTATAATGAGTTACACCTTCATATAAGTCTATTCCTATTTTTCCTTCACTAATATCAGAATAATATCCTTCAGCAAAATCTTGTTTATAGTTTCTTACAAAAAATGACACATCCCATTGAGCTTTAAATCCATTTTCATCTATAATCTTAGTACTTGGTAAAATTCCATAAAAGCTTGGTGATTTCCAAGTAGAACTTATTTCAAAGTGATTTTCCTTTCCAAAAGGTAATATCTCTATCCCACCATTTCCTCTCAGACTGAGCTTAATAGAAAATTTTATCTTATCTTTTTGTAAGATATTTTCACTGATAGTTCCAGATATTCCTGTATTTAATAGATGTTGAGTAACTCCTGTTCCCGATTCTAAATAAATATCTTTTCCTTCTACTTTAAACTCCTCTACCTTCATCAAAGATTTTGTATCTGTTATCCCTAAGCCGATTCCTATATTATATGGATTAAGATTAGCTGGAAGTATATCACGTAATTTAGGAAACTCTCCCTCTAATATAATATCTCCACTATAAACAGTTGTCTTATATATCCCTCTTTTTCTGACCTCATCTTTTAAATCAACTTTTACATTTAATTTATCTGGAAGTAATATCCAATCTTTTACAACATTTCTCTCTATTTTTTTACCATACTCATCATATTCTACCTTTACATCACTATATGGTATTATTAAAAATGCTCCAGCAATAGTTTGTTTTTCACCCCATTCATTACCTATTTCCCTTACCATATTTCTATAAGAATACTCTCTCTCATCTATTATTCTATTTATAAAAAACATTGGTATCTGTAATAAAATAACTAGCATAAAAAGAAAACCAACTTTTCTAATTAACGAATTATTATCTTTTAAACTAATCATAAACTCCTCCTTATAATTTTTTAACTTTTAACTTTTTAATAGCATTCTCTAAATCTGTAATATTAAATCCCAAAGTACAAGGAATAAAAGAAGTATCCTTATGAAGTATATATCATTATATTTGATTTAATATCTCTACCTTATAAGCTCTATTATCTAAATCAAAATATATAGTGATACTCTCCTCACTATTACCTACAATCTTCATAACTGTATATTCCAATGAAGTTTCAAATTCTGGATGATTCCTATAGTTTGTTGGAATATGTTCCCAACCTTCATTTACAGGATAGTTTTTAAGTATAATATCAGGTGTTAGTTCTTTTAACTCTATCCCGTTTAATTTTATACTAGAATGAATCTTATCATAGAAAACAACCACAGAATCTACTATCCCCTCTTCAATTTTTTGGAACGGTTCATCATCTTCATCAATGTTTTGATTTGCTATTGTTACTTCTAAAAGTACTCCATCTTTTTCTAAAAGTCGAATAATTCTTCCCCCCTTAGCAATACTTTTTTTATCTTTAGACAATGACCAGTTTGTTCTCATTTCATAGTAATCTTCTCCAATCAATGGTTTTAAAAAGTACGGCTCTCTATCACTTATCTTCCATCCTTTAGCTATAACCTCTTTCAAGGTGCTAGGAACAGAAAAGTATATATCATTGATTTCAACTTCTAATTTCATTTTATTTTTTTCCTCCATATCTTCTGAAATTACTCTTGAATTATTAGCTCCCACCACAATTATAGGAATAAACAATATAAAATAAATTACAACTATTAAAAATCTCTTTCTCATATCCTATCCACTCCACATATCATATCTTAAGTATAAAACTAGATAAAGCTTCTCTTAGTTTGTTCTTATAATTTCAGCTTCATCAATTTCGGTTATAGTTATCTCTTCTTTATTTTCACTAAAGGAAATATCATCAAAATTATTATCAACAGATTCACTTATAATTACTCTATCATCATCTTCATCATAAAGTGTCCCATCTCTATTAAACCTTTTCTCCTCTATAACAATTCCCTCTTTTATTTTAGCTTTTAATTGAGGTGTCCCATCTTCATAATAGATTTCATAAATATCCTCTGGAATATTATCTTTAAACTCCTGCCTTGTCCACAGCTTTCCATTTTCATAGTAATCCTCTTTTAATCCATTAAGTTCTCCAGATTTATAGTTCGCTATTGTTTGTAAGTTTCCATTTTTTAAATAAAATTTCCACTCTCCATCTTGTAAACTCTCTTTATAACTTCCAGTAAATCTTATATTTCCATTTTCATAATACTCTTTAAACTCTCCATTCATTTCTCCATTTTTATAAATTACCTCTCCTTGAAGAGTTCCATCAGGATAATATACCTTATATTCTCCTTCAAGTATTCCCTCTTTATAATTTGCTGATACTCTTAATTTTCCTGTGGAACTAAAATATTGTTCTGTTAGTCCATCTCTTTCTCCATTTTTAAAATTAGCACTTTCAATTAAGATTCCATCTTCTGTGTACAATTGAAAAAGTCCATTTTGTTTTCCCTCTTTCCAATGTCCCAACTCTTTTATACTATCTTTATAATAGATTACATTTAATCCATTTAACTCCCCATCTTTATAGGAATAAATATTTAAATATAAATCACTTCTACTTTTAACTCTTCCACTAAATAAATTCCCATTTTCATCACATAATTTAAAGTTAATACTTTGAAGTTTATTTTCATTCTCAGCAGGTAAATATCTATAAAAAGAATATCTATTTTGATAAATATAAGTTCCAACTCCTATTCCTAATAATGCTACTATCCCTAATACTATCTTTACTTTCATAGATTTCCTCCTCAATTCTTTCTAACTTTTAAAATACTCCTTTTATAACTTCAAAAAGATATGATATTATTAAAAACACAACTCCTACTCCTATCCAAATATATTCCCTTCCCCTATTAGTTCCATCTTCAGCTATCCAAAATTCTTTAGGATTATTTTTATTTACTAATAATTTATATTCTTTTCCAATTTCAAATTCTATATAATTAACATCTTTTATTTTTTTCATAAATTTTCTAGTAACTTCTGGTATCTCATCAATATCTATATTTTTCAATTTTTCTATTTTTTCTTTACTTTTATAAACTCCCCTATACTCTTCTTCATAAGTTATTCCATCTATGGTATATCTAAAGACAGGAAAATATTTATTTAATGCTGAAGAATAACGATAATCAATAAAAGTTCCTTTTACATAAAAATTTCCCTTTTGAGCTTTATTATATTGAAAAAGGTTAAATACTCCTATAAATATAAGTATCAATCCTATTATTTTAAACATAGTATCACCAACCTAATTTTTACCTTTTTTGTTAAAATACAAAATAAATGTACAATTTATTAAAAAAACCAGTAATAAAATAAAAAACAACTCTTTTCTTTCATTTATATAAAGATATCCCCAAAATCCATCATAATAAGTCCCATCCCAATCAGTAGTAGTTATAGGATGAATATACGAATCTACATATAATATAAGCATACCTACCAATGAAACAATCAATGGAATTATTAGCAACTTTATTTTTGTGGAAAAAATATTTTTCTCCTCTTTCTCTATTTTTATAACATTTCTTTCTTCATCTTCTATTTCATCTTTTAATAAATAATCAATAGTTACATCAAAGAAATAACTAAGTTTTATAATCTTTTTTATCTCTGGAAAAGATTGATTAGATTCCCATTTAGTTATAGTCTGCCTAGAAACATTTAATTCCTCTCCTAGCTCCTCTTGTGTCATTCCTTTCTTTTTTCTCTGAAGCTGAATTTTATCACCAAAGTTCATATTCACCCCTCCTTTTAATAATTTATACTTTCTTTTTTTAAAAAAAGCAACCAACTATATACATACTTTTTTGCAACTACAAGTTTACATTTTAATTTTATCACACTAATATGTCATTTTCAGAACTTTTGAATATTATATTGACAATTAGATTTAAAAGTGATATATTCAAATTAGTAAGAATATTTTATCTTCAGGGCAGGGTGAGGTAACAATTCCCGACCGGTGGTTATAGTCCACGAGAATTTTTTAATTCTGATTTGGTGAAATTCCAAAACCGACAGTATAGTCTGGATGGAAGAAGAAAAGATATACTATTTTTCGTCTATCCTGCCCAGATTTTTTCTGGGCTTTTTTAATAGTTATCTTTAAATTTTCCATTAAAAATATTTAAATTTTTTATGGAGGTTGTTATGAACAAATATTATATTGGATTTGATGCTGGAACTCAAAGTGTTAAGGTTGCTATCTATTCATTAGAAATGGAGTGTGTAGCTGAGAAATCTTATCCTACTACTCTCAATTATCCTCAATCTGGTTGGGTAGAGATGGATGTAAATGAATATTTAGAAGCTTGTAAAAAAGGGATAAGAGATTGTGTTACACAGATGAAGGAAAAAGGCTTAAATCCAAATGAAGTGAGAGGAATTTTTGGTGATGGAATAATCTGTGGTATTGCTGGAATAGATGAAAATGGTAAGCCTATAACACCGTATGTAAACTACTTAGATTCTCGTTGCCAAAAAGATGTAGAGGAGCTTTCAAGTAAAAATTTTGAAATCTGGGCTAAAGAAACTGGAAATCCTACTCCTAACTGTATGTTTCCAGCTATAATAGCTAGATGGTTTTTAAAAAATACTAGATTTCTTGAAAATGGTTGTAAATTTGTTCACAATGCTCCATATATTTTGATGAATCTAGCTGGATTATCTCCTAAAGATGCTTTTATAGATTGGGGAACTATGTCTGGTTGGGGATTAGGATACAATGTCTATAAAAAAGAGTGGTCAGATGAGCAACTTAAAATCTTAAATATAGATAAAAAATATCTTCCTAAAATAGTAAAACCTTGGGATATAATTGGAAATCTCTCTCAAGAGATGGCAGAGTTTACAGGTTTACCAGCAGGTATTCCTATCTGTGCTGGTGCTGGAGATACTATGCAATCTATGTTAGGGTGTGGACTTTTAGAGAAAAATATGGCTGCTGATGTAGCTGGTACTTGTGCTATGTTCTGTGTATCAACTGATGGAATAAAAGAGGAATTGAGCAAACCAGAAAATGGATTGATTTTTAATAGTGGAACTTTAGAAAATTCATATTTTTATTGGGGATTTATAAGAACAGGTGGACTTGCCCTTAGATGGTTTAGAGATAATATCTGTGATAAAGTTGGGGAAGATTCATATTTTGATAAGCTCTCTGAAGCAGCAGAAAAAATTCCAACTGGAGCTAATGGAGTTTTATTCTTACCATATCTCACTAAGGGAGTTGGAGAATTAGCAAATGCCTCTGGTTGTTTTCTGAATATGGGAATGGATACAGATCAAGCTACACTGTGGAGAGCTGTACTTGAAGCTATTGGATATGACTATATTGGAATCACAGATATCTATAAAAAAGGTGGAGTATCTCTAGAGGAGATAACTATAACTGAGGGTGGAAGCAAAAGTAACCTTTGGAATCAGATAAAAGCTGATATGTTAAATACTAAAACTAAAACTTTTAAGAAATCTGGTGGAGCTGTGATGATGAATGTATTAACTGTGGCTTATGCTCTTGGAGATATAAAAGATTTAAAAGAGATAATAAAAAATAATTTAGAGATTAATAAAAATTATCTTCCTCAAAAAGAAAAAACTGATTATTATAGAAAAATTTTTGAAACTAGAAAGATGCTCTTAAACTCTGAAATGAAGGAAGTTTTTAAAATTTTAGAAAAAGTAAAATAAATTTTTGCTTGACAAATAAAAAAAATTATACTATACTTTAGACAACTTAATAGTTCCGGTAAGTAAGGCTACTATAGGGATATGGGTTACTGCCGCAAAATAGTGGAGACACTATGCGCTGGTTTGAACAGGCAACATCGAAACCAAGGTGTTATCTAATGTAACTTCACCGCCCTACAGAGTTAAAGCTCAAACGGTGGTAAAAAATAGTTTTTTATTTTTTATATTTATTTGGATATTACTCCATACCACTGTTTGAATTGGTATGGAGTTTTTTATTTTCTTGATTTTTTAGGAGGTGCAAAATGGACGTAGAAAATAGTGGCAGTAGTATGTATTTAAAAGTTCAATATTTATCAGACATCTTTTTCTATGTCTGTTTTTAAGTTCGCCCTTGTTCTTTTAAATATATGCTACCCTGTTTAAGATTTAAAGATATTTTAAAATTAAGGAGGATAGCAATGAAAAAATTTAAAAACATTAATAAAACCGAAATCAACTCAAGAAATCTAAAAGATGAAGAAAACAAAAAAATAAGAGTGTACTCTTCTCTAGGAACAGAGGAGTTACTAAAAAAATTAGATACATCTTTAGAGGGAGTTACTAAGGAACAAGCTGAAAAAAGCTTAGATATATTTGGAAAGAATATAATAACTCATGGAAAGAAAAAATCTTTCTTCAAAAAAATAGTAGAGGCTTTTGTAAATCCTTTTACAGCTGTACTTTTCTGTCTAGCTCTTGTATCTACTGTTACTGATATGATTATTCCTTGGTACAGCAACACTCCAGAAGATTTTTCTCCTATTACAGTAATCATTATCACTACTATGGTTACTATCTCTGGATTATTACGTTTTATTCAAGAGGAAAAAAGTAATAATGCTGCTGAAAGCTTATCTGCTATGATAACTACTACTACTTCAGTTAAAAGATTTGGAGAAAATAAAAAGGAGATTCCTTTAGAAGATGTAGTAATCGGAGATATAGTTTATCTTGCTGCTGGGGATATTATCCCTGCTGATTTAAGAATAATTGAGTGTAAAGACTTCTTTATCAGCCAATCTTCTCTAACAGGTGAGAGTGAGCCAGTAGAGAAAAAAGCTCAAATTATACTAGATGATAAACTTGCTGTAACAGAGTTAAATAACATAGCTTTTATGGGAAGCAATGTTATCAGTGGCTCAGCTATTGGAGTTGTTATCTCTACTGGAGATAATACACTTCTTGGTTCTATATCTAAAACTTTAGTATCAGATGAAAAAATTGAATCTAGTTTCGAAAAAGGTGTCAATTCTGTTTCATGGTTGCTTATCCGTTTTATGATGGTAATGGTTCCTATTGTATTCTTTGTAAATGGATTTACAAAAGGAAGCTGGGTACAAGCTCTACTATTTGCCATCTCAATAGCTGTAGGACTTACTCCAGAGATGTTACCTATGATAGTTACAACTTGTCTAGCTAAAGGTGCTGTATCTATGGCTAAAAAGAAAACTATTGTTAAAAATCTTAATTCTATTCAAAACTTTGGTTCAATGGATATCCTTTGTACAGATAAGACAGGAACTATCACTTTAGACAAGGTAGTTCTAGAGTATCATATGGACGTACATGGAAATGAAAATAATAGAGTATTGCGTCATGCTTTTTTAAATAGCTGGTTTCAAACAGGATTAAAAAATCTATTAGATTTATCTATCATTGAAAAAACTCATGAAGAAGGAGAAAAGGATAGTTCTCTTTTAGAATTAGAAAAGATATATACAAAAGTTGATGAGATTCCTTTTGACTTTTCTCGTCGTCGTATGACTGTAGTGGTAGAAGATAAATCAGGAAAAAGACAGATGATAACTAAAGGTGCTGTTGAAGAGATGTTATCTATTTGTAAATATACAGAGTTTAAAGGTGAGATAGTTTTACTTACTGATGAGATAAAAGAGGAAGTTTTAAAAACTGTTGAAAAATTCAATGAAGACGGACTTCGTGTTATTGCTCTTGCTCAAAAAACTAATCCATCTCCTGTGGATAGTTTTGGAGTAAAAGATGAAGTAGATATGGTACTTATGGGATATCTTGCTTTCTTAGACCCACCTAAACCTACAACTGCTAAGGCTATTGCTGCTCTAAAAGAGTATGGTGTAAGAACTAAGGTTCTAACTGGAGATAATGATAAAGTTACTAAAAGTATTTGTGGAAAAGTTGGACTTAATAGTAAAAATATTTTACTTGGCTCAGATATAGATAATATGAGTGATGAAGAACTTTCAACTGTTATTGAAAAGGTAGATATCTTTGCAAAACTATCTCCTATGCAAAAAACTAGAATTGTTCAAATCTTAAAAGAGAATGGACATACAGTTGGATTTATGGGAGATGGAATAAATGATGCTGCTGCTATGAAAGAGGCAGATATAGGAATATCTGTTGATACAGCTGTGGATATAGCTAAGGAATCTGCTGATATAATCTTACTTGAAAAAGATTTAATGGTATTAGAAGAGGGAATTATAGAGGGACGTAAAACTTATGCTAATATGATTAAGTATATTAAGATGACTGCTTCATCTAACTTTGGTAATATGTTTTCAGTATTAGCTGCTAGTGCTTTCTTACCATTTTTACCAATGATGAGCATACACTTAATTCTATTAAATCTAATCTATGACCTATCTTGTACTGCTATCCCTTGGGATAATGTAGATAAAGAGTTTTTAAAAATTCCTAGAAAATGGGAAGCAAGCTCTATTGGAAAATTTATGTTATGGATAGGACCTACTAGTTCTATATTTGATATAACTACATACTTATTGATGTATTTTGTAATCTGTCCTATGTTTGTATCGAATGGAGTGCTATACAACTCTATCCCAGTTGAGCAAGAAACATTGAGAGCAGCTTATGAAGCTATGTTCCAAACAGGTTGGTTTATTGAATCTATGTGGTCGCAAACTCTAGTTATCCATATGATAAGAACTCCAAAAATTCCTTTTATTCAAAGTATAACTTCTTTACCTGTAACTGTACTTACAATGTTAGGAATTTTAATTGTTTCAATAATTCCATATACTCCTTTAGGAAATCTATTAGGATTAACTCAATTACCACTTATCTATTGGTTCTTCTTAATCCTAACAATAGTAGGATATATGCTACTAGTTACACTAGTTAAAAAACAGTATATCAAAAAATATAGAGAATTATTATAAAAAAATATTGACAAAATAGTATTCTCAGGTATATAATTACCCCAACAACAAAAAACAAACCATCAAGAGAAACCGAGAGACTGGCTCTATGACGTTTCAGCAACCTATCTTATAGATGTGGTGCTAATTCCAGACAGATGGAAGATACTAATTTTGTATCCAACTCTATTACTTGATGGTAATAGAGTTTTTTTTATAATTTTTTTCTAGGGAGGATTTTATGATTGAACTAAAGAACATCAGCAAGACTTACTATGACAATGGAAAAAAAGTAGAGGCATTGAAAAATATCAATCTCTCTTTTAATCCTGGGGAAATCGTAGGGATTATAGGATACTCTGGAGCAGGTAAAAGTACACTACTCAGATGTATAAATCTCTTAGAACCACCCACTACTGGAGAAGTTATCATTAATGGAGTCACACTAAATACTCTAAATGATAAAGAACTTCGAGAAATTAGAAAAAAAATAGGAATGATATTTCAACACTTTAATCTAATGAAAAGTAGAACCATCTCTAAAAATATCTCCTATCCATTAAAGGGAAGTAACTTATCTAAAAAGGAGATAGATTTAAGAGTAGAGGAGTTACTTGAACTAGTTAACTTAAAAGAGAAAAAGGAGAATTATCCATCTCAACTATCTGGAGGACAAAAACAGAGAGTAGGTATAGCAAGAGCTCTTGCTAATAAACCAGATATAATTCTGTGTGATGAAGCTACTTCTGCTCTAGACCCTGAAACTACAATTTCTATTCTGAAGCTTCTAAAAAAAGTTAATCAAGAATTAGGAGTTACAATTATCCTAATAACACATCAAATGGAGGTAATAAAAGAAATATGTGATAGAGTTATAGTTATGGAAGATGGAGAAATTAAGGAACAAGGAGATATTGTAGAAGTATTTTCAAGACCAAAAGCTGACATTACAAAAAAATTTCTTTCTACAATATTTAATAGTAAAAAAATATCTGAATATCTTGAAAATCTACCCTCAAAACCTGATGAGCATTTTATAAAGCTATCATATATAGGTGAAAATGCTGAGGAAGCTTATATTTCAAAAATTTCTAGGGAATTGGATATAGATGCTAGTATTCTTTTTGGTAATATTGAAATTATTAAAGGAACATCTATTGGAAATCTCATTGTTAAATTTGAAGGAAGTGAAGAAAAGGTTTCAAATGCTATAAACTACTTAAACCAAAACAATATAGATACGGAGGTTTTAAAAAATGTTGGAATTTGCATATAAATATTTAGAAAATGTAATATACTATCGTGAAGAACTTTATACAGCACTTGGAGAAACAATTATAATGGTATTTATAGCTGGTATAATTTCCACTCTCATTGGTATAATTTTAGGAATAGCCCTAGCTGTTACTAAAAAAAATGGTATTTTAGAAAATACCTTTATAAATACAACTTTAGCTAGAATAATAAATATATTAAGGTCTATTCCCTTTGTTATTCTATTAGCAGCTTTAATCCCAGTAACTAGATTTATAGTAGGAACTACAATAGGACTAAAGGGAGCGATTGTTCCTTTAATCTTTGGGTCAGCTCCATTTATAGCTAGACAGATTGAATCAGCTCTATCTAGTGTAGATTCTGGAGTAATTGAAGCAGCTTATGCTATGGGTTCCTCTCCATTTGAAATAATCTATAGGGTTCTTCTAAGAGAAGCTCTACCAGAAATCATATATGCTCTAATTATTACAACAGTTAGTCTTATTAGTTTTTCTGCAGTAGCTGGTACAGTTGGTGGTGGAGGACTTGGAGATTTTGCCATCAGATATGGATATCAACATTTTAAAACAGATATTATGGTAGTAACTATTATAATCTTAATTCTTATGATTACTACTATACAATGGGTAGGGGAAAAACTTATTCAAAAAATTAAACACTAAAATATAAAAGGAGAGATACTATGTTAAAAAAATTAAAATATATCATTATTACATCAATTCTAACACTACTTTTTGTTAACTGTGGTGGTGAAAAAACTTCTCAAGAAAATATAATTAAACTAGGAATCAATGGAGATGAAAGTATTGTTTGGGAAACAGTGAGAGATGAATTAAAAAAGGAAAACATAACTTTGAAATTTGTTAGTTTTGGAGATTATATTAGACCAAACTTAGCTCTTCAAGAAAAAGAGATAGATTTAAATGCTTTTCAAACAGAGATATACTTTGATACTTTTAAGAAAGAACATAATTTAACTATTGAAAATATAGCTTATACTGTGATAGCCCCTATGGGAATATACTCTAAAAAAATTACAGATTTATCACAACTAAAGGATAATTCAACTGTTGCTATACCCAATGATAGCTCTAACTCTGGAAGAGCCTTAATCCTACTTCAAGAAGCAGGACTTATAAAATTAGCAGAAGGGTCAGGATTGTTTCCTAGAATTAAAGATATAATATCTAATCCTAAGAATTTAAAAATTGTTGAACTTGTAGCAACTCAAATCCCTAGATCTATTGATGATGTGGATATAGCTGTTATAAATAATGGAGTTGCTGTAGAAGCTAATTATTCTCCATTAGAAGACTCATTATTTTTGGAAGATGCTAAAAATGAAAAGTTAAAACCTTACTTTAATATTATTGCTAGTAGAGAAGACAACAAAGATAATCCTCTTGTAAAAAGAGTAGTAGAAGTTTATCAATCACAAAAAATAAAAGATTTAATAATCGAATATTACAAAGGTTCATCTGTTCCTGTATTCTAAAAAATATAATAGTTAACTAATAGGAGTGATATTTATGGAAAGAAAAATTATAGATTTTATTGATTTAAATAGAGAAAAATTTATAGAAGTGAGCCAACAGATTCATAAAAATCCAGAAGTTGGAAATAAAGAGTATTTTGCTTGTGAATTACTTACAAACACTTTAAAAGAGTATGGTTTTGAAATAGAAAAAAATATAGCTGGTCATCCAACAGGATTTATAGCTAGAAAAAAATCTTCTCTTGGAGCTTATCCTAAGATAAGTTTTTTAGCTGAATATGATGCTCTTCCAAACTTAGGGCATGCTTGTGGGCACAATATAATAGGAAGTATTAGTATAGCTGGAGCTATTGCTCTAGGAGAAACTTTAAAAAACACTCCCGGAGAAATTATTGTTTTTGGTTGCCCTGCTGAAGAGGGAGGAGAAAATGGAAGTGCTAAAGGTTCTTTTGTTAGGGAAAACCTTTTTAAAGATATTGATGTAGCTATGATTATACATCCAGGTACAGAGAACTTAACAACTGGAAAAAGTTTAGCTGTAAATCCTTTAGACTTTGAGTTCTTTGGAACTCCAGCTCATGCTTCAGGTTGTCCTGAAAAAGGAAAGAATGCTTTAGATGCTCTTTTACACTTTTTCAATGGAATAGCTACTTTAAGACAACATCTTACTCCTGATATAAAAATACATGGTATCATAACTCATGGTGGAGATGCTCCTAATATTATTCCAAGCTATACAAAAGCTCGTTTTTATATAAGAGCAGCTACTAAAGAAGGTTGTGATGAAGTGACTGAAAAAGTAGTTGCAATAGCTAAAGGTGCAGCTACTATGACAGGTTGTAAAGAGAAAGTTTCAAGTTTTCAAAACAAAGTTGATAATGTAATACCTACTCCTATATTTGATGATTTTTATGTTGATGTTATGAAAAGATTAGGAGTAGAAGTTAG
The DNA here is from genome assembly GCF_000158195.2 of Fusobacterium mortiferum ATCC 9817. NCBI lineage: Bacteria > Fusobacteriati > Fusobacteriota > Fusobacteriia > Fusobacteriales > Fusobacteriaceae > Fusobacterium > Fusobacterium mortiferum. The sequence continues at coordinate 648,666 of NZ_GL987994.1, read as the reverse complement.
TAAAGAACATAAAAAAGGAATTGGTTCTACTGATGTTGGAAATGTTAGCCAAGTTATTCCAACTATTCAACCTAGTATAAAAATTTGTAACTCTGATGTTGCAGGGCATAGTTTGGAATTTGCTGAAGCTGCTAAATCATCTTGTGGGAATGAAGCTGTAATCTTAGGAGGAAAAGCCTTAGCCATTTTAGGATATGAACTACTTACTTCTCCTGAAAAATTAAATTTAATAAAATCTCAATTTAAAAATATAAGAAATCAGTAGATAGAAAAAGATAGCTGAAAACTATTTAAATATGTTACAATATAGAGGAGGAAACTCCTCTATATTTTTTGAAAGGATTATATAATGGAAAAAAAAATTCGTGTAACACTTAATAAATGTGCTATTGATATTATTGAGGCTGATTGTCAGAGTTTTAAAGTTACTAAAAACTTTCTTATAAATTATATCTTTGACAAATTGAAAGAAGAAAGAATTGAAAACATTTATAGTGAAGAGGATAATAAAGGGATTATTCAATTCAATCTTAATAAAAACAATAGAAATATTTATTATGATATTTTAGCTGAGCAAAAAATTCAGATAGAGGCTGACTTTATAAGAAAAATGATATATAGATATACTCATCAATCTAAAAGTTCTAGAGAGTTGTTTCTCTATGAGGATATTGTAAATCGTATAAAATATGGAATTAAAAATAAAAGAGTTCTAAAGCTTACCTTTGATGATGAGAGAAAAACTTCTATTCTCCCTTTTTATATTGGCAGCTCTAAGCTAGAATTGGGAAACTATATCTTTTGTTATGACTTTCTTGAGATGAGATATAAAAACTATAAGCTTAGTAATATCAAAACTATTTTTATAACTCAAGAGGAAAAAGAGTGGGAAAATAAAGATTTTATTGAAAATGTAATAAAAAACTTTGACCCTTTTTTATCTCAAGGAAAGAAAATAAAAGTTTCTTTGACAGAGGAGGGACAAAAACTTCTCTCTACCCTTGCACTCAACCGTCCAGAGACTATCTCTCAAAATGGAGATATCTATGAATTTAGGTGTTCTGAAGAGCAAGCTAAAAGATATTTTGCATATTTTTTAGATGATGTAAAAATACTAGAGCCTCTCTCTCTAAAGGAGTGGTTTATACAAAAATATAAGTTAGCACTAGAAAAATATGGGGATTAGATAATATATTAAAGTGGAGGTTTAATATGAAAGAGTTAAAAGAAAAATGTAAAATTGCAGTTGTACAGGCAGCACCTATACTTTTCAACAAAGATGAGTGTGTGAAAAAAGTTATAGATTATATAGAGGAAAGTGCTAGTAAAGGAAGTGAACTTATAGTTTTTCCTGAACTTTTTATCCCTGGATATCCCTATGGAATGACATTTGGTTTTACTGTTGGAAGTAGAAAAGAGTTGGGAAGAGTGGATTGGAAAAGATACTATGATAACTCAATAGTTATTCCTGGAAAAGAAACAGATGCTATTGCTGAGGTTGTAAAAAAATATAAAGTCTATGTGAGTATTGGAGTGTCAGAAAGAGATTTAGAAACTGCTACTTTATATAATAGTAATATTATATTTTCTCCAGAAGGGGAGATTGTGTCAGTTCATAGAAAATTAAAACCTACTGGAAGTGAAAGAGTGGTATGGGGAGATGCCAACAAGTACTATTTCCCTGTATGTGATACACCTTGGGGTAACATTGGAAGTTTAATCTGTTGGGAAAGCTATATGCCTCTTGCTAGAGTTGCTCTTTATGAAAAAGGTATCACTATCTATATCTCTCCTAATACAAATGATAATAAAGAGTGGCAAGATACAATAAAACATATTGCTATCGAAGGACACTGCTACTTTATCAACTGTGATATGTATTTTACTAAAGATGATTATCCTAAAGATTTACTTTCTAAAGAGGAGATAGATAGATTGGATAATATAGTTTGTAGAGGTGGAAGCTGTATAGTTGACCCTTATGGACACTATGAAACTGAACCTGTCTGGGATAGAGAAGAGATTATCTATGCAGAGTTAGATATGAATAAAGTTCCTATGAGTAGAATGGAGTTTGATGTTTGTGGTCACTACTCTAGACCTGATGTTTTACAATTAAAGGTTGATGATAAGTAAATCCATACTACTAAAATTTTAGTAGTATGAATTTCTAGAATTGCTCAATTACTAATATTAGAAAATGTAACTACTCAGCCAGTAAATTAATTTAAGAAAACTCAAAGAATTGTATAATTTATGAAGAGAAGTTAGATTAACTCAGTGAAATCGAACACTAAAAAATGCAATAAGTCGAAGACTTAACCCTTGCATTTTTAGTGAGATAAGCTCATAGTTAATCAACTTCTTGGAATATGAAACAATTCTTAGTTTTCTTTTTAAATCATAAATAGCTGAGTAGTAACTAGAAAATAAAATTCGAGGGGTTTTAGCCCCTCGAAAATTTTTATTCTATATTATTAATGAAAAATTAGATTTTACTTACATCAAATACATCTAACTTGCTCTCATCAATATGGCTATCTTGCATTCTTAAGATTGCGTTGATAGTATCTAATGAAGTAAGTACATCTACACCATACTCAATAGCTGTTCTTCTCATTTTGAATCCATCTCTTTGAGCGTCGTTAGCTTTAGTAGGAGTATTGATTAATAAGTCAACCTCTCTATTTTTTAATACGTCGTTGATATTAGGTGACTCTTCTCCTATTCTATTTACTAGAGTAGACTCAACACCATTTTCTGCTAGGAATTTTTGAGTTCCTTTAGTTGCAAATAGAGTAGAACCATGTTTTACTAAGCTCTTAGCTATTGGTAAGAATTCCTCTTTATCTTTATCTCTGATAGTTACTAGGATTTTTCTATCTTGGATTAGGTGAACTCTCTTAGCTCCTAATAATCCTTTGAAGATTGCCTCATCTACATTATTTCCTACTCCTAAAACCTCTCCTGTTGATCTCATTTCTGGTCCTAATGATACTTCAACACTTGATAATTTTTCAGTAGAGAATACTGGTACTTTTACAGCAACTACATTTGGTTTTTTATAGATTCCTGTTCCATATCCTAAGTCTTTTAATTTCTCTCCTAGAGCAACTCTTGTAGCTATTTCAATAGCTGGTACTCCAGATACTTTAGAGATATATGGAACTGTTCTTGAAGATCTTGGGTTTACTTCAATTACATATAATTTATTTTGGTAAGCGATAAATTGAATATTCATCATACCTTTTACTTCAAGAGCTTTAGCCATTTTCTTAGTTATTTCTAATAACTCTTCTTCTGTTCCTTCATATAGATTTTGTTGAGGGTAGATAGTTATAGAGTCTCCAGAGTGAACTCCAGCTCTCTCTAAATGTTCCATTACTCCAGGAATTAATACATCTTCTCCATCACAGATAGCATCTACTTCTAATTCTATTCCGTTTAAGTATTTATCTATTAATACTGGGTTAGCAGAATCTCTTTCAAATGAAGCTTCTAAGTATTTTACTAAGTTATACTCATCGTGACAGATTTCCATTCCTTGTCCTCCAAGTACATATGAAGGTCTTACAAGTACAGGATATCCTATCTCATTAGCTATCTCTATTCCATGAGCTACATCCCAAACTCCTCTTCCTTTTGGTCTGTTGATGTTAAGCTCTTCCATCATCTCTTCAAATCTCTCTCTATCTTCAGCTTCGTCTATCTTATCAGCACTTGTTCCTATGATTTTTATTCCTCTATCACTTAAATCATTAGCAAGTTTTATAGCTGTTTGTCCTCCGAATTGAAGAATTACTCCCTCTGGCTTCTCTTTTTCTAGGATAGCCATAATATCCTCTGTTACTAATGGCTCAAAGTATAGTTTATCAGCAGTTGAGAAGTCAGTTGAAACTGTTTCTGGATTGTTATTGATAATTATACTTTCAATTCCTAATTTCTTTAAAGTTTTTACAGCATGTACTGTACAGTAGTCAAACTCTATTCCTTGTCCTATTCTGATTGGTCCTGAACCTATAACTACTACTTTTCTGTTATTGCTTACTACTACTTCATCAAATTGGTCATAAGTAGAGTAGAAGTAAGATGAGTCTGCAGCAAACTCTCCAGCACAAGTATCAACCATTTTATAAGTTGGGATTATATTGTAAGCTTTTCTCTTTCTTTCGATATCTCTTTCAGAAATTCCCATTAAGCTAGCAATTCCTTTATCAGAGAATCCTTTTTTCTTAAGATTTCTTAGATAGTGCTCATCTAAATCTTTAAATTTCATTTTCTTTAATAACTCTTCTTGTTTAACTATCCATTCGATTTTTTCCATAAAGAATTTATCTATACCAGTTAATTTTTGAAGTCTTTCTTTGATGTATCCTCTTCTTAACATCTCAGCAACTACGAAAATTCTTTCATCATCTGGTTTTACAACAGCAGCTTTTAATTCTTCTATTGTCATCTTCTTAACAACTGGGTGCTCAAAGCTAAATCTTCCTATTTCTAGAGAACGTAATCCTTTTTGGAAAGCAGCTTCAAAGTTATTTCCAATAGCCATTACCTCTCCAGTAGCCATCATCTTAGTTCCAAGTCTTTTGTTTGCTTTTTTGAATTTATCAAATGGCCATTTAGGGATTTTTACAACTATATAGTCAAGAGCTGGTTCAAAACAAGCAAATGTTTTTCCAGTTACTTCGTTTTTAACTTCATCTAATAGGTATCCTAATGATAATCTAGTAGCAACTCTAGCTATTGGATATCCTGTTGCTTTAGAAGCTAGTGCAGATGATCTTGATACTCTTGGGTTAATCTCTATAATAGCATACTCAAATGATTTTGGGTGTAGAGCGAATTGAACGTTACATCCTCCTACTACTCCTATCTCATTTACTATTTTAAGAGCTGAAGTTCTTAACATTTGATACTCTCTATCTGATAGAGTTTGTGATGGAGCAACTACTATTGAGTCTCCTGTATGTATTCCAACTGGGTCAATATTTTCCATATTACATACTGTTATAGCATTTCCATTAGCATCTCTTATTACTTCATACTCTATCTCTTTCCATCCAAGGATTGATTTTTCAATTAGAACTTGTCCAACTCTTGATAGTGCTAAACCTTTTGAAAGAATATCTTCTAATTCAGCGTCATTGTTAGCAAATCCTCCACCTGTTCCTCCAAGTGTATAAGCTGGTCTTACAACTACTGGGTATCCTATTTCGTTAGCTACTTTGAATCCCTCTTCTAAGCTTTCAACAATTTTACTTTTGATGATAGGCTCTCCGATTTTTTCCATAGCCTCTCTAAATAACTCTCTATCCTCTCCTCTTTTAATAGATTCAATAGGAGTTCCGATTACTTTTACACCATATTTATCTAAGATACCTTTCTCTGCTAACTCAACTGCCATATTAAGAGCTGTTTGTCCTCCCATTCCAGCAAGTATTGAGTCAGGTCTCTCTTTAGCTATTACTTTTTCTACGAACTCAACTGTGATTGGCTCGATATATATTCTGTCAGCTACTGCTTTATCTGTCATTATTGTTGCTGGGTTAGAGTTGATTAATACAACTTCTATTCCCTCTTTTTTTAATGTTTCACAAGCTTGTGTTCCAGAATAGTCAAACTCTGCTGCTTGTCCTATGATTATTGGTCCTGAACCTATAACAAGTGTTTTCTTTATAGATTTATCTAACATTTATATCCTCCCAAAAATTTTCCTTTAAAATACACTAATTAAATCTTAAGAATTATTTTCCTTCTATAACATCTAAGAAATCATCAAATAGATAGTCAGAGTCTGATGGTCCTGGCCAAGCCTCTGGGTGATATTGTACACACATAATTCTTAAATCTTTACTTCTCATTCCTTCGATAGAGTTATCGTTTAAGTTAATATGAGTTACTTCCATAGCCTCAGGTACTCTATCCACTACATATCCGTGGTTTTGAGAAGTTATAAAAATTTTATTTTTTATTAAATCTTTAACTGGGTGGTTACATCCTCTATGTCCATATTTTAATTTAGTAGTAGTTCCACCTAATGCCCAAGATAATAATTGATGTCCTAAGCAGATAGCAACTATTGGAAGTTTTCCTACCATTTTCTTAATCTCTTCTATTACACCAGTTAAATCAGCTGGGTCTCCAGGTCCATTAGATAGGAATAATCCATCTAAATCATATTTCATTATCTCTTCAGCTGTTGTATTCCAAGGGAAAACTACTAAATGGCAACCTCTTTTTGAGAAGCTTCTTAGGATATTTCTTTTTATTCCAAAGTCCATTACTCCTATTCTTTTTCCCTCTCCAGGAATCTCATATATCTCTTTTGTACTTACTTGGCTTACAGCATCTTTATTACTATATGCATTGAAACGCTCCCAAATCTCTTTCTCAGTTAAGTCTTCAGCAGTGATTATAGCTCTCATTGCTCCCTCTTCTCTGATTATTTTTGTAAGTTGTCTTGTATCTACACCTTTAAATGCTACTACACTGTTTTGTCTTAAAAATCCATCTAATGTCATTTCACATCTGAAGTTATTAGGAAGTTTAGCATCTTCTTTAATTACAAACCCTTTTAAATGAATTTTACTAGACTCCATATCCTCTAAGTTGATTCCATAGTTTCCTATCATTGGGTATGTCATTACTACAATTTGCCCACAGTATGATGGGTCAGTTAAAAGTTCTTGATAACCAGTCATTCCTGTATTGAATACTAATTCTCCAGTACACTCTCCTAACTCACCAAAAATTTTTCCTTCAAAACTCATACCATTTTCAAGAATAAGTTTTCCTCTCACTTTAACCTCCTATAAATTCTAATACTAAAATTTTTTCCCAAAAAAAATGATATAACTAAAAAGTCATATCATTTCTAAAATAAAAATTAATAAATTTTAAAATAAATATATCTTTAAAAGAAAAATAAGATGAAATATCAACAAGAAAAATATTAAATCTTAGCTTTTTATTAAATAATATATTTCTCATCTCTACTCCCTCCATCTTTTACCTTTTTTTTTACTAAAAGTAATTATAACTATTTTTTTAAATTCTGTCAACATTTTTTTACATTTAAATTTTTAAATTTTTTTTAATATATAGAATAGAACATTTTATACAGTATACCATATTTTTTGTACTATGACTATATTTATATTTTTTTTATTAACTACTTGACGAAATATAGTTTATGTGCTAATAAAATAACAGGAGGTTGTTTTATGGAATACATTATAATTACAAATAATAGCAAGGTTTACAATTTTTACAAAGAAACTAATGAGGTACTTTTTTATCAAAAAAAAGATTTAATAGATTTATTAGAAATTATCAGGGAGAAAATTTATGCTGGTCACATTTTACTATCTGACCCTATTCTTAGCACACTTGATAATTTAGATAACCCTTATAAATCTGTTGCTATATCTAAGGCTGACTTTTTAGGAGAGATTTTAATAAGAGATGATTCTCAAAAGAAAATGATAGATTCAGCTATTAAAATAGCTAAAAAATTACCTTTTAGAAAAATTATATCAGATACTGAAGAGGCAGAGCTAGAAAAATATAGATTTATTGATTTAAATATTCTTACTGAATTTATAAAAAGACTTGATAACTTTTAATCTTGGGGTGAGATATGAGTTTAAAATATTTTGAGAGGATTGTTAATAACCTTGAATTTAATTTTGTCCCTATTTTTTCTTTCAGAGATAATTCTATTCTAGGTTATAGAATTATAAAAGATTTTTCTAAATTAGGATTTAACGACAAAGAGTATATGTATCAATTGGCATATGATATGGGTATTTTTGAAAATTTTACTCTTCAACTTCTAAAAAAAGCCTATACTCATAGCATTGAGAAAAATTTTTCTAATAATTATTTATTTTATACCCTTAGACTAAATTATATAAAAGATATAAAATCATTTTTTCACTCTATTGATAAAATAGTTGATGAATTGAATTTGGATAAAGAGAAGATTGTTTTTGATATTAAAGGAATTGATAATTGGAGTGAGTTTCATAATAAATACTCCAATATTTTCAGTTACAATATAATTTTAAGAGAGAGCAGAACGACAAAATTAAATATCAATAGTATCATTAATTCTCAAGCTCTATTTATTGAGCCAAGAAGCATTGATACATTAGTATTTATCAAAGCATCTGCTTCTATTAATGCTCCTTTTATCTTTAATCTAAAAAAAGAAAAAGAGCTTTTACTTTCTCAAATAAAAGCTCTTGGCATTGACTACTACTACAACTACTAAGTTGTAGTTTTTTTTGTTCTATAATATTTTTTCCATTTTCTTTCAAATACAAAAACTATAATTATTGCCTCTATACTCCATTGAAGAGCTGTCACTTTCCAAAATGTAGTCACTGGATATCTTTGAAGGTAAAGGAAATAGTATATAAGTGGTAACCTTATTATCCAGTTAGTAAATAATACTACTTTAAATGGTGTCTTAGTATCTCCCATTCCTTTCATAGCCCCTTCAATAACCATAGCTATTGCCATAGGTACTTGCTCTATTGCTGCTAATGTCAGACACATAGCCCCCAATGTTATTACCTCTTTTTCACTCTCTTTTATAAATAGTGAGATTAGCTCATTAGGAAATAGAAAAAATATAATAGCTGTAAATCCCATTGTTATTATAGAGAGAGTTACTGTGTAATAGATATATTTCTTTGCTTTTTCAAAATTTCTCTCTCCCACTGAGTGTCCAGCTAGTGTAGTAAGAGCCACAGCAAATCCCCAACCTGGCATAAAACTTATACTCTCAATAGTTATCGTAATCTGGTTTGCTGCAAAGGCAAGACTTCCTAGCCCCATTATTATAGATACATTGATAAGTCTATTGATACTGAAAGCCCCCTCTTGACAAGCTGATGGGATAGCCAAATAAACTAACTCTTTAAAATCTTTCATCACGATTTTTCTATTTAGCTGTATCTTAAAAGGTAATCTCTTCAATTGTGAAAAAGAGAAGATAAAGGCACAAATTATACCTGCTACTGTTGCAATAGCAGCTCCCTTTACTCCTAGTTCTGGAGCTCCAAATTTACCAAAGATAAGAATATAATCTAATGACACATTAACAATATTCATAATAGCAGCTCCATAGAGTGGAGTTCTAGTATTTTTACATCCTCTATATATTCCATTGAAAATATTAGTGAGCATATTAAAGATTATTCCAAAGGAACAAATCTTTAGATACACCTTTCCTAAGCTGATAACGTCATCACTAGCCCCTGCTATTTTTAAGATATTTTCAGCAAATATAAAATATATGGCACTTAAAACTACACCTAGAAAAATCCCTATCTTTATAGCAATATTTGATACCTCGCTAGCCTTATCTATATTTTTTGCTCCTAAAGAACGAGATACAATAGAGGTAACGGAGATAGAAATCCCCATAGCCACCAATATATTAAAAAAAGTATATATTACCTCTGAACTAAGTCCTACTGCAGAAACTCCAAGTTGCCCACTGTGTCTTCCCACCATTATAGTGTCAAATACCCATATCATCATATAGAGTATCATCTCTCCCACAGCAGGTAGAGCTAATTTTAAAATCTCTCCAATAGTTTTTTTCATACTATCATTCCCCTATTAAATATTTTTTACATTTGTTGTATACCTCATTATTTACCACAGCAGATATTTTTAATCCCTCTCCCTCATACTCTTCACTTTGGATTATAGCATTTCTATGTAGGTAAGCTCCCATAGATGAGTCACTGTAAGGGATTAGATATGTACATATTCTTGTTGTTTGAGGTAGAGATTCCACCATCATCTCTAAGAATCCATCTATATTCATTTGAGATTTTGCACTTATCTCAATAGTTTTATAAGCTGGGAACTTCTCTTTTATAGTATTAAGTTGCTCTTCAGTAGCTTTGTCACACTTATTTAGAGCTAAAAACATTGGCTTATCCATAGCATCTAACTCTGTTAATACCTTTTCAACAGCTATTATCTGTTCGATAGCAGTATCACTAGAGGCATCTACTACATGGATAATCAAATCTGAAAAGCTTACCTCCTCTAAAGTAGACTTAAAAGCTTCTACTAAATCATGTGGAAGTTTTCTTACAAATCCTACTGTATCTGTAAGAGAAGCAACTCTCTTATCTGGTAAAGTTATAGCTCTAGTTGTAATATCTAAAGTGGCAAATAGCATATTTTCAGCAAAAACAGCCTCTTTTTTAGAAGTATTATCTGCTGGGAACATATCTACTAAAAGGTTTCTCAAAGTTGATTTTCCTACGTTTGTATACCCTACTAAAGATATTTTAGGAATACCAGATTCCTCTCTCTTCTCCCTTTGAGTAACTCTAGTTTTTCTTATCTTTTCTAACTCTTGCTTCAAGTCATAGATAGTTTCTCTTATTCTTCTTTTATCTATCTCAAGTTTTTTCTCTCCAGGTCCTTTGGTTCCTACTCCTCCCCCTGTTCTTGACATTGTGCTTCCAAGTCCAAGGAGTCTAGTACTTCTATATTTTAATTGTGCTAACTCTACTTGAATTTTTGCCTCTCTAGTTCTAGCTCTTCTAGCAAATATCTCCAATATAAGAGTAGTTCTATCAATGACTTTACAACTTGTTATCATCTCAAGATTTTTTACCTGCATACCTGTTAACTCTTCATCAAAAATTATCAGATTTGCTCTTTTTAATTGCTTGTATACTGCCAACTCTTGAGCCTTTCCTGTACCTATAAAAAAACATGAATCCACTCTATTTTTCTTTTGCATAAATGTCCCTACTACTTGAACATTACAAGCTCTAGCTAACTCTGCTAGCTCATCTAAGCTCTCCTGTGTATCTATTCCCACAAGAACAGCATACTCAGTATCATTCTCCACTATATCTCTCTTTCTCAAAAGAGATTCTATCTCATCAAATTTATTTATCATAGGATAGTTTACTGCTTCTTCTATACTAAGTGGCCCTACTACCTCATGTGTTAACTCATTATTCTCTACATTACAAAATCCTAAAGTTACTCCTGTAATTTTGTCTTCAGTTATTCCTATTGCTGCTATACAATCTAGTTTTAATTTTATAAGTGCAGATATATCTATGTTAGATAGATTTGAACTTCCACTAGGGTGTGTATGTATAACTCTCACTCCAGAAAGTCTTCTCTCCTGTATATCCATAATAGGAAGCTGTACACTGCTACTATCTCCTATTGAAATCTCTGTAACATTTCCTCTTCTATCTATTGCTATATTTATCTCTCTATTTATTTTGTTACTTATTTGAGCTATGAGCATCAACATCTCTGGCTCAATAAGTTTATTTTTTTCTACATTTATCTCATAGAGAGAGTCCAATTCTTTAAGTATATAATCCTTTATTCCCTCTGTATTCCCTCTTATCATAATATCAACTCCATTTTCTAATCTCTTTCCATATTATACCATAAATTTTAAAAATATATATATATTTTCAAATGGATATATAATATAAACTTGCTAAGTAGATAGAAAAAAAGTATACTTAATTATATAGAAATAATTTAAGGAGGAAGACTATGAATAATTATAAATTTATACATCATAAAGAGTGTGAATTTTTCCCTTGTCATCAAATGGAAAAATTAGAGGATTTTAACTGTATGTTTTGCTATTGTCCTCTATATATGCTAGGGGATAAGTGTGGTGGAAATTTTAAATATACTCCTCATGGAATAAAAGATTGTTCAAATTGTATTTTACCACATATAAAAGAGGTAGGATATGCTCATATTCAAAAGAAGATGTTAGAAGTGATTGAGATAGTTCAACAGGAGCATCTTGCTAAAAAAGAGGAGAAATAGAAATTATCTAAATAGTGAAAAAACTAAGAGTTGTTCCTTATTTCAAGAAGTTGAAAAAGAAATAGCTTTAAGAATTATGGAGATTGAAAAGAATATTAGAGTAAGTCGGTAAAAACGAGTGCTAAAAAACATAACTGTTTGAGGCGTAGCCGAGTTTTCCAATAGTAGAGGAGTGTAAACGACTACTACTATTGAGACACAGAAATTTATTTTCTGTGTTACATTAAGGAAGCACTGAAAGTTTTACTTTCCGTGTCTCAAAATTTTTAGAGAGCTAAAGCTCTTAGAATTTTGGAAACCTTACTTACTCTTTATTCTTTGAACGAGAGTAATTCTTAAGCTATTTAAACTCTAATAAGATAAATTACTACTTGCTACTTTTTTCCCATCAAAAATATAACCTAACTTAATTATCTCTTTTACTCCATATCTCTCTAACTCTACATAGTATTTATTATCATCTATTTGTTGTAGTGCTTTTTCTACTTCTTTTTCTGGAGTTTTAGTGTATGCTCTTTTCAACTCCAAAATATATCCTGCCTTTGACTTATCTCTTGGAAATAGTATTATATCTGCTCTTCCATAGCCAGCTTCTACATTTGACTTGGTAATATAGTAACTATCTAAGGCATAAAAAAATCCTGCTAATAGCATATGATATGAGTATTCATTATTTGTTCCTGTGTCGTGGAAACTCATTACATCTAAAACGATTTTTTCTATTACTCTATCTAACTGCCTTAAGTTTTTATCCCTCAAAGCATCTCTTAATCTATCTACTGTATCATAATTTCCAAATATAATATTTAAAAATTCATCTTTAAAGAAATTCATTATCTCCATATTAGGTATTCTCACTAAATATCTTCCATCTTCTATCCTACCATTTACAGTTAGATAACCAGAGTATACCATTAGTTCCCACACTTCACTTGCTGATAAATTATTACCAAACCTTACATTATCTGTTATTCTTACTGCTATATCCTCTTGGTTAAAAATTTTCTCAAGGGTTTCTAATCCTTCTTTCCCTGTCTGTTCTAAAAGTTCTCTTATCATAAAGTTAGAGCTTGTATTTATCCAATAGGGTTTTAGTATTTTATCTGAGGTATAATTTAATATACTCCAAGGATTGTATAACTCATCTTTTCCAAAACTATATCCATCATACCACTTCTTTACCTCTGGCATCTCATAACCTATCTCATAGTAAGCTAGCATAGCTTTTACTTCCTCTTCTACAAGTCCAAAAGAGGTGCTATACTTCTCCTCTAGAACAGTAAAAGACTTAAAATTATTTAAATCAGAGAATATTCCTGCCTGTGCTACTCTGATTATTCCAGTTAACACTCCCATTTGTAAGTATTCATTGGTCTTAAGTACATCTCCATAGAAAGCCTTTAGGAAATCTCTCATCTCCTCATAGTATCCTTTTTCATATGATGACATTATTGGATAATCATATTCATCTATTAATACAACTACTTTTTGGTTGTAGTATTTGTACAACAATTTTGTTAGAAAGAGTAGGGAGCTTTCTAATTGGGCTCTATTTATATTACCATCAAGTATAGCATCATATCTTTTTCTGCTTCTCTCATCTAATTTATCTAAAATATATGAATAGTCTTCATAAACACTTATTATTTTATCCATTATCTTATCAAGAGCATCTTCAAAATTTGAACTACTTATTCCCTTCATACTTAAAAATATCACTGGATATTTTCCTTGCTCTGATATCATTGGGGATTTTTCTATATATAGTCCATTAAAAAGTTTTCTATTCTCTTCTCTATTTTTTACATCAAAAAAATATCTAAGCATAGACATATTTAAAGTTTTTCCAAATCTTCTTGGACGACAAAAAAGTTTTACCTTTGTTCCATCATTTAATATCTCCTCTATAAATTTTGTTTTATCTATATAATAATAATTTTCTTCTATTATTTCTTTAAAATTTTCTACTGCTATTGGAATTCTTTTTAACATACTAACACCCCCTAATTATATTATATCATATTTCATAATCAGAAAAAATAGAATAATTTTTCTTTCTAATTCGTTATTTGATTCTACTAAAATTTTAGTAAGATAAAGTTTTCTACCCTTATACTATTTCAATTTAATAAATTTATTAGGGATATAAAAAAACAAGAATGACAATATTATCTTTTATAAAAATAAAGTCATTCTTGATTTATTATATTTTTCTTCTATACTTAAATCTTAATATAGTAGAATTTTTATCTTTATTAATTTTTTATTCGATTCTACTAAAATTTTAGTAAGATAAAATCTCTCTATAAATTTTTATTTAGCTAATTGATAGATAGCCTCTACATAAATCTTTAATAGTGTATCTATCTTATCTATCTCTAGATACTCATTTTTTTGGTGCATATTATCTACTTGAGATGAAAGTAAAGCTCCAAAAGCAACTCCATTAGTTACAGTTCTAGCATAAGTTCCTCCACCGATAGCGATAGGCTCACTTACAGCATCTCCAGTTATATCTTTATAGATTCCCATAAGAGTAGATACTAAGAAACTATCTTTTGAAACATAAAGTGGAGCAGTATTTCCAGCTACCTCTACTTCCATCTTATCTCCAACTTTTTCTTTGATTGTATCTATAACCTTTGTATTAGCTACATGAACTGGACATCTTATATCTATACAAACTTCTAAAACTCCATCTTTTAAAGTAGTTTTTCCTATATTTAAAGTAAGCTTTCCACTTTCATTATCTTCAAAATTAACTCCTAAAGATTCTCCATCTAACTCCATTTTAATATAAGTGTTAAAGAATTCTACTAGAGATTTTAACTCCTCATTTTTTACATCTACAAGTTTTAAAAACTCAAATAGTGCTGATACAGAGTTATATCCTAATGTTGGTTTAGAAGCATGAGCAGATTTACCATAAGAGTTGATTAGGTAATTTTCCCCTACTAATTCACAAGTTACTTTATACTCTTTATCTGAGTTATATTTTTCTATTGCTTCCTCTACTCCAGCTACAAATGATTTAGGAATATTTAATTCACATCTCTCTGGAACAGAGTTAAAAGCATTTCCTCCTACAAGTGATACCTCTTTTAGAGTAGGATAGTTATTGTTTAATTTGATACGTACTATTCCCTTTTCAGCAAAAGTAACAGGGAAAGTTGAATCTGGTGTAAAAGCTAATGTAGGTTGTGGCATCTTTAAAGTATTGAAATAGTAATCCATACACTTACTTCCACTCTCTTCATTTGCTCCCAATATCATTCTAACTTTTCTATTTAATTTTATTCCAGAATCCATTATAGTTTTCATAGCGTATAGGCAGATTACAGATGGTCCCTTGTCGTCTAGTGTTCCTCTTCCATAGATTTTACCATCTACAATAGCACCACTATATGGTGGGTAGTCCCAACCTTCTCCTTCTGGTACAACGTCTACGTGTCCTAATATTCCTAATACCTCTTCTCCCTCTCCAAACTCTATTGTTGTAGCATAGTTATCATAGTTGACTACTTGAAATCCTAACTCTTTTCCTAATTCTACAAAATAATTTAACGCTTTAGCTGGTCCCTCTCCAAAAGGCATTCCCTCTTTAGCTGGCTCCATAACACTTTTTAACTGTACAGAACCTTGAATGTGTTTTACTACTTCATCTTTGTAGCCTAAAACTTTCTCTTGTAAATTCATAAAAACCTCCAACTTCTATTTTATATGATTAGAATACTTCGCTTCCTAAATCTGCTTGTAACTTTCTATATTTAAAATACAGAAATCTCATGTACTCATATTCAAAAGGAGAGCCAGTATCATAGTATTTAAATGGTATATTATTTCTCTTATCTATCCCATATAATCCTGTTACTAACATATTATTCATCTCATCTAAATCAACTGTATGGTATAGAGTACCTCTCCCTAAAACATCTACTCCTGTTCCAAAGGCATCTCTTAAAGAGCTAGGTCCCAATATTGGTAACACTAAATAAGGTCCCTTTCTCACTCCATAATGAGCCAATGTAAGCCCAAAATCTTCATACGGTTTAGGCATCCCCATATCTGAAGCTACATCTACAAAGCCTCCAACTCCCACAGCACTATTCATGGTAAATCTTCCAATTGCTCTCATAGCCTTTTTTATTTTTAATTGTAACAATGAGTTAGCAGTAGTAGATATATTGTCAGTATTTTTGAAAAAATTAGTTATCCCTTGTCTTACTGGACTTGGAGTAACACTTCTATACACTCTTACTGCTGGTAGAGATATATATTTTTCAAAGTGATAGTTAAAGTAATAAATTCTTCTATTGATAGGCTCTAATGGGTCATATACTTCAAAGTATTCAAAAGAGTTATCTATATTTTTTACTTCCTCACTCTCTTTAGAAAAAGTTGTGATAGATAAAATCAGCATAAGTATAACAATTAATCTATTTATTTTCATGCTCTACCTCTCCTTTCTCTAAAAAATCTAGCATAACTTTTATATTAGGAGTAAAAAACATATTTCCACAGTGCCCTCCATATGGATAAACTATCAATCTATCATCAAAAGTTGCCTTTAAAAACTCTATATCTTCACTATCTAATATCAATTCATCAGCATTGGTAACAGCCATTATTTTAGGAGTATTTTTTAAATAATCCTCTATATAGTTTAATCTAGCCTTTACTAATAAATCCTCTAACCCTAACTCTTTTCCTAACTTTTCTTGATAATATGGCAGAGCTAGTCTTTCAATATACTCTTCAAAAGTAGCAAAATTAATCTTTTTAAAAATCTCAAACATAGGAGTAAATTTTCCCACTGGCTCTTTTACATAGACTGCTCTGTTATTTAACACATCTACTATATAGTTTAAATCAATAGAAGTCAATCTAAAAGCTCCACCTATAAGTTGCTCCATCTCCTTATCACTCAATTGTTTTTGTGAAAATATCTTGTAGATTGTTTCTACATCAACAGAAGAATACTCTGGTAATGTATTACTTACAACTGTATCTATTATATTCTCTATCATTTGAGAAATCTTTTCTGCCCTATCTTCTTCAGGAAAATCCATATATTTATCCAATTTTTGTGCAGACTTGTATAGATCCACAGCTGGATTTATCATAAATACTCTTTTAAAATTAAAATCTTTTTCCCTTTCATCTATCCAAGATAGTATTCCAGCCTCTGTTCCTCCAAGACTATATCCTACTAGATAGTAATCACTAATCTCCACCTCATCAGAAATTTTTTTATTAATCTCCTTCATTACTTTATAGATGTCCTCTGAATCTTCTACTATCATTCCTGGCATCTTACTTGTAGAAGCATTGATGACAAAGTTGCTATTCATAGGAGAAGAGATAGACACTACGTGATAACCAGCATCATAAAAAATTCTCTGAAAATACTCCATTCTTATAGAATTGTGAGCTGACCCTGTCCCTGCTAGTAAGAATACTAAAGGAGCTTTTTTATTTTGAGAAACTAATGAAAACTTAAATCCTTCATTATACCAAAAATTTTCTGGTACTGGCTCTGACCAAGGTAGAGTTATCTTATACTCCTTCACAGGTACTTTTGTAGTTACACCTTCAGTCATAAGAGTTGAGCTTCCAATTATAGTAGCTACATTTGGATTTTGAAAAGGATATTTATATTCTGCTAATGTTAAAATTGAACTCATCAAAATGAACATCCCTATTAAATATTTTTTCATGTATCCTCCAATCTTTAATTTCTATACCTTTTACTTTATAGCTTTATTTTACTTTAATTTTTGATATTTTTCAAGCAAAATAAAAATGAGGGTTTACACCCTCACTCTATAAATTAAAAACTATTTGTTAACTTTTTCAGATAAAGCTTTTCCTGCTTTAAATTTAACAGCTTTTTTAGCCTCAACTTTCATTTCTTCTCCAGTTTGAGGGTTTCTACAAGTTCTAGCTGCTCTTTCAGTAACTTCAAATTTTCCAAATCCTAAGAAAGAAATTTCATCTCCCTTTTCTAAAACCTCTTCAATAGTTGCTAAGAAAGCCATAGCTTTTTTCTCTGCATCTACTTTAGTTGTAAACTCTCCTTTTTGAAAATATAAATCTACAAACTCTTTTTTAGTCATTTGATAATCCTCCTTGATTTTTATAGCAATTACTATAAGTAGTATACTATCTTTTATACCACAACATTCCTTATTTTACAACTGTTTTTATAATTTTTTTCTAAAATAATGAGATTTGATTAGTCTCACTTAAAGAATCGATAGCTTTTATCATCTTTAACTTATCAATTATAGTTTGAGAAACCTTTGTTCTTCTCTTTAAATCTTCAAAAGATAAGAACTTACTCTCCTCTCTCTCCTTGATAATATTATCTATAACAGCTCCTCCAAGTCCAGCTAAAGCTATAAGTGGCACTCTTATCTTACCATCTTCAATAGTAAATTTTACTCCACCTGATTTGTATATATCTATTGGTAAAAATTCCAATCCTCTAGCATACATCTCCACTACAATCTCACATATAGCCATCTCAGCTTTTTTCTTTACATCTAGCTTAGGCTCTTTAGAAAGTATCTCTAAATGAGATTTTGCTGATTCAGGTTTTCCCATTATCTCATAGTCAAAATCCTCAGCCTTTCTCGATAGATATGCAGCATAGAAGGCTAGTGGGTAGTGTACTTTGAAGTAAGCTATTCTCATAGCCATCATAACATAAGCCACAGCATGCCCTTTAGGGAACATGTACTTTATTCTTCTACAAGACTCTATATACCATTCAGCAACATTATGCTCTTTCATCAAGTCGGAATAAGCTTTCCAACCTTCTGGATTTTTAGTAGGTTGTCCCTTTCTTACAAACTCCATTATTTTAAAGGCTGTTCCTTTCTCTAGTCCTTGGTCAATAAGATAGTTCATTATGTCATCACGTACTGTAATTACCTGTGAAAGAGTAGCTTGTTTCTGTCTAATAAACTCTTGAGCATTGTTAAGCCATACGTCTGTACCATGAGAAAGTCCTGATATTCTTACAAGCTCAGCAAAAGTTTTAGGCATAGTGTCTATTAACATCTGACGCACAAATGGAGTTCCAAACTCTGGTACTCCAAAAGTTCCTACAACAGAGTTTATCTGTTCTGGAGTAACTCCTAAAGATTCAGTGCTAGAAAATATCTTCAAGGTATCTGGATCTGATAGTGGAATAGAGTATATATCCACTCCTGTATACTCCTGTAAAAGTTTTATAGTAGTAGGATCGTCATGTCCAAGTATATCCAGTTTTACTAACTGTTCATCCATTACGTGATAGTCATAGTGTGTAGTGATAGAATCGTTTTTCTCATCATTAGCTGGTTTTTGCACTGGACAAAACTCATATATAGTGTGGTCATGTGGCACTACAACCATTCCTCCAGGGTGTTGCCCTGTTGTTTTCTTTGCTCCCTCACACTTTTTAGCAAGCCTCAGTATCTCAGCCTTATTATTTTTCATATCATGCTCTTCAAAATATTTTTTTACATAACCTTCGGCGTTTTTCTCAGCAAGAGTAGAGATTGTTCCTGCTTTAAATACATTTTCTTTACCGAAAAGTTGCTCACAATATCTATGTATTTCTGATTGATACTCTCCAGAGAAGTTAAGGTCTATATCTGGTACCTTATCTCCATTAAATCCCATAAATACTTCAAATGGTATAGAGTATCCATCTCTTTTATATGGTTTTCCACACTTAGGACAATTCTTTTCTGGTAAGTCAATACCTACTCCCTCTCTCTCAATAAATTCAGAGTTTTTACACTCAGGATTAGTACAGATATAGTGAGGATATAGGGCATTAACCTCAGTTATTCCCATCATAAAAGCTACTAATGAAGAACCTACTGAACCTCTAGAACCAACTAGGTATCCACTATCTAAGGATTTTTTAACAAGTTTTTGTGCAGATAGATAAAGTACAGAGAATCCATTTCCAATGATAGCATTTAGCTCTCTTTCTATTCTGGCATTAACTATCTCTGGAAGAGGATTTCCATATATTCTATAAGCTTTTTCATAGGTCATCTCTTTAACTATATTCTCAGCATTATCTATCTTTGGTGGATAAAACCCATCTGGTACAGGTTTTATCTTCTCTATCTTGTCAGCTATTAGGTTGGTATTAGTTACAACTATTTCACGAGCTATATCCTCTCCTAAGTAGCTAAACTCTTCTAACATCTCATCTGTGGTTCTAAAATAAAATTTATTATCTATCTTATATTGATTTGCTCTAAATACATTTCCACTTCCATATAGTAGGATACTTCTTATCTTATAGTCCTCCTCATCTAGATAGTGTACATTAGAGCTAGCTGTAACTAAGATGCCTTTCTCCTTAGCTAAGTTATAAAAATACCTATTCATATCTTCAATAGCTTTAAAAGATGAGATACTTCCTGTTCCATCATCTTCATAAATTTCAGAGTAAGCCCCCTTAGGAAGTAACTCTATATAGTCATAAAAACCAATATTTTTTTCGATACTCTCATAGTCATATCTCATATAGTAATCTGTAAGCTCTCCATCATTGGAAAAGTGTACAGTCATAGAGCTTCCTACTATCAATCCCTCTCTATATTTTTCCAGATGAGATTTTAAAATTCTAGGTTTTTTATTTCCATAGTAGTCTATATGAGCTTCTGAAACTAGCTTGTACATATTTTTTAATCCTGCAAGATTTTGTACTAGTACCATTACATTATGAGTGTCCTGTTTTTTAAGATTTATTGGAAAAGCTCCTGTTATCTGATTTAGATTAGTGATTCCCTTCTCTAAATATCTCTCCATAAATATGATAAACATATTAGCAGTAGCTTGTGAGTCATCAACAGCTCTGTGGTGGCTCTCCAATGAAAGTCCCAATACCTTATTTAAGTTTTTCAATCCATACCCTTTTAAATCTGGATATAAGTCCCTTGCCATCTGTAATGTATCTATTATTGCTGGAGTGTAATCATATCCTAAAAGCCTTTTTACATCTCTTCTTATAAATCCCATATCGAAAGCTGCATTGTGGGCTACCATTGTAGCATCTCCCACGAACTCCATAAACTTTGGTAATACCTCTTCAATTGTTGGCATATTATCTACCATTTCTTGAGTTATATTTGTCAACTCTTGAATCTTCTTAGGTATAGGTTTTTGAGGATTTACAAGTTGTGAAAATCTATCTACTATTCTATTCCCTCTTAATTTTACAGCACCTATCTCTATTATCTCATGTTCATGAGAGTTAAGTCCCATAGTTTCTAAGTCGAATACAATAAAGTTCTCTTCTAATAGAGGTACATCTTTAGGATTTCTTACCATAAGAGCTTCATCATCTACCATATACATCTCACAACCAAGTATAGGTTTTATATCCTTTCCCTTGGCTGCTTTATAAGCAAATGGGAAAGAGTGTACAACAGCATAATCTGTAATAGCCACAGCAGAGTGTCCAAATTTTATAGCCTGTTTTATAATATCAGCTATATCAGTTACCCCTACCATCTCACTCATCTTACTATGAGTGTGTAGCTCTACCATTTTTACTTCAGCTTTATCTTCCTTTTCCTCTTTTACCTTATCAAGCTTGTTGATAGAATTTATCATCATTATCTCTTCATTGTCAGAGAATCTATCAGTTTGTTTTTTACCATTTATCTTTACAAAATCCCCAATTTTTATATCTAGAGGTTTATCTTTTTCTAAGAAGATTTTTGTAGTAAGAGAGGTGTGGTTATCAGTTATTCTAATAGTCTGAATTACTCTATCATTTTTTATATCTCTAGACTCCATTCCAAAGATCTCTCCCTCTACTACACAAGTATCATCATCATAGAGTTCGAAAAACTCCTCTAGTGGAATAGAGCTTCCTTTAATCTCCTTAGTTTTATTAGCTGAAAAACCTCCTCCTTTAGAGAAGTTAGCACTTTTTATAACTACCTCTTGAGCCTTTGGCTTGTTGGAATTTTGTTCAGCAATTTTTTTATTCTCCATATCAATCTTTGCTGAAAGAGTGATAATCTCTTTTTGTTTTTCCTCTTCTATTTTAGATACCTCTTGTGAGAAATCTCCCAATACAAACTTTACCTTGAAATTGTATATTCCAAAATTTTCTAGAATTGTTTCTAGCTTCTCATCTATTTGAGAACTTCTCAAAATATCAATAGCACTCTGCTCAGCAAGAGTAATATTGATGCTCTCATTTTCAATACTTATTCTATATAGGTATAAAAAAGATTTAGAGATAGCGTTTCTAGCTTTCAATCTTATGAGTGCTCTCTCTACTATCTCTATTAATTGCTCTTTTCTTATATCATTTTCAGAAAAACTTACTGTAAAATCTACCTCTAACTCTTTACCAAAGTTTTTCTTAATATTTTCATAGATGACATCTAATTCATTTAACTCATCAACTGAAGGAACATTACATATAAATCTCATCTTTTTATTTCTTTCTGAAAATATAATCTCTGTAACATCTACATTTTTTATACCCATTTTTCTAAAGATACCATCTTGTGGTTTTATTCTTATCTCATTTCTATTCATTGTTCCTCCAAAGAGAAATTATTTTTCTCCTAATAATCTATCTAATATGATAGCTACTGCTGCTCTTACAGAAAGATGGTTGTATTGTGTATTGCCTCTAATTGGCTCTAATATGTAATCTGACATATCCATTACCTCATCTGTAAGCCCCCAACCTGTTCCAAATAGTAATAGGTAAGGTCTATCATCTTCAAATATCTTATCTGATAACTCTTTATATCCCACTGTATTAGGGAAAATTCTAGCTGAAGTAGTTATGATAACAGGTCTTTGTCCCTCTCTTTCCTCTATCTCAGCAATAGTGTCTTCAATGCTATTCATCACTCTAGTAATAGAAAAAGCATCCTCTCTGTCTTTATTGAACTGACCTCCAGTTCCCTCTTGCCAATAACCGATTATTCTCTCTGTTAACATCTTTTGAGCATCTACTGGAACTATAAGTCTATATCCAGCTACATTGTATGTTCTACAACTTCTTGAAATATCATGTATATCAAAGTTTGTAACTGATGTACATACTATGCTATTATTTTTATTATATACAGGATAGTGAACTAATCCTAAATAAATTTTTTCTCTCATTTTCTCTCCTTAAAAATTTAAAAACTATTTTATCTCTTCTAGGTTTTTATATTTTTCAATATCCTCAATATAAACCTTATGAGCATATTGAAGATACTCTCTATTTTCATCAGTTAAAGCTCTAATTACTCTAGCTGGGGAACCTGCTATAAGGCTTCCCTCTTCTGCTTGGAGTTTTGGAGTTACAACAGCACCAGCAGCTACTAGACAATTTTTAGGAATTACACTCCCATTTAAAAGTATACTTCCCATACCAATTACACAGTTATCTCCAATAGTACAACCATGTATAATGCAGTTGTGTCCAATAGTTACTCTCTCTCCTATAGTTACTGGATATGGAGTATCTCCATGAACTGTACAATTATCTTGAATATTAGAATCTCTTCCCACAGTAACCTTGCTCATATCAGCTCTCACAACAGCTCCAAACCAGATAGATACATTTTCATTTGTAACTACCTCTCCTATTACAGTGGCATTCTCTGCTATATAGTTATTCTCTCCTATTTTTGGAGTTTTTTCTCCCAACTTATATATCATTTTTTTCCTTTCCAAGCTCTCTTTTAATCTCAGCTAAAAGCTTTTTCTCCTCTTTACTTAGCTCTCTTCCCACAAGCAAATCTCTTCTTCTCAGATAAGTTCTTTTTAAACTCTCCTTTAATCTCCAAGTTTCTATATTCTTGTGGTGTCCAGAAAGTAACACTTCAGGAACTTTCATTCCCTCATATTCAGCTGGTCTTGTATAGTGAGGGTAATCTAAAAGTCCATTGAAAAAGGAGTCATTCTCATAGGATTCTTTTTTGATTACACCAGGAACAAGTCTAGCTATACAATCTGCCATCATCATAGCTGGTAACTCTCCCCCTGTCAAAACAAAATCCCCAATGGAAACTTCCAAATCAACTTTACTCTCTACTACTCTCTCGTCTATTCCCTCATAGTGTCCAGCTATGATAGTTATCTCCTCTTCCTGAGCCAACTCAATAGCAAGTTTTTGATTAAATCTCACACCTTGAGGAGTGGTATAGATTACCTTTCCCTTTACAGTTTCTAGAGCTCTAAAAAGTGGCTCTGGTTTCATAACCATTCCAGCTCCTCCACCAAAAGGCATATCATCAGCTTGTTTATGTTTATCATAACAAAATTCTCTGATATTTACAATATTTATCTCTAAAAGATTTTTTTCAAGAGCTTTTCCTATTATACTTTCACTTTTAAATCCTGAAAACATCTCAGGAAAAAGAGTAAGAATATTAATTTTCATATTACTCCTCGTCCATTCCATCATCTTGTTGATATTTTTTTCCCTTTTCCTCTTTCATTCCTTCAATTAGATGGATATATATTACTCTTTTATCAAAATCTATCTTCTTTACAAACTCATCTATATCTGGAACCATAACCTCACACTTAGCTGACTCTATCACTAAGATATCGTGAGCAGCTGTTTCAAAAATATCAACTACTGTTCCTAACTCTTCTTCAGTATCTATATCTATCGCCTTCATATTTAGTAAGTCATTTAATAAGTATTCATCTTCTCCAACACCTAATATCTCTCTTCTTACTTTTATAAATCCATTTTTTAAATTTCCAGCTTCTGTCTTGTTAGTTATCTCCTCAAACTCTAATACACACTTATTTCCCACTAGATGAGAAGCAGATTTTACTGTAAGGATTCTTTGATTATTCTCTCCTACTTCCACTACTATTCTGTTATTTAATAGTATCTCAATATTTTCAATATTAGATACAACCTTTACTGCTCCTTTTAGGTGGTGAGTTCCAGATATTTTTCCTACTGTTAAAAGCTCCATACTACCCCCTAGTCTAAAAACTCTACATTTACATTTAGTTTATCTTTTACTCCAGCTGCTTGCATAACTCCTCTTATTGCATTAGCTGTAAGTCCATTCTTTCCTATTATTTTTCCCATCTCTCCTTGAGCTACACTCACTTTGAATATAACAGTATCATCTACTACATCATAAGTGATTCTTGTTTCAGAGTTATTATCTACTAATTCTCCTATTATATATTGCATTAATTTTTCTAATTTTTCCATTTTTCCTCCTAGCTACTTTTTATTTATGTATAGAGAACCCTTCCAAGGTCCCTCTTCTGTTATTTTTGCCTCTACTCCATAGTTTTTATCTAAGTCTTCTATAATAGTTCTTACGAAATCTTTAAAGTCATCAGTAGAGATTACATTTACAATACCAGCATTGGCATCTACTGTTCTCACTACTCCTATTCCCTCATAAGCTTCTATTACCTTATTGATAAAATCTATGTCCTCTTTTCTACTCTGTATTAAAAACTCATAGCTTGATAACATAG
The DNA here is from genome assembly GCF_000158195.2 of Fusobacterium mortiferum ATCC 9817. Taxonomy (NCBI): domain Bacteria; kingdom Fusobacteriati; phylum Fusobacteriota; class Fusobacteriia; order Fusobacteriales; family Fusobacteriaceae; genus Fusobacterium; species Fusobacterium mortiferum. The sequence goes on along the minus strand of NZ_GL987994.1, from coordinate 623,319 downwards.
TTCCTCCAAACCTTCTATATAAAAATTCAAGAATAACGAAAAAGGTTATTCTTGATTTTTTAATTACTTATTTTCAAATATTGATATCAATCTTATAAAATCCTCTATTGAAAGATTTTCTGCTCTCTCTGTTTCTGGTATCTCTGCCTTAGCTAAGATAACTCTCAACTCATCTTTAGAATATCCTAAAGTAGAGAAGTTGTTTAATAGATTTTTTCTCTTATTTGAGAAACCAGCTTTTACATACTTAAAGAAAGTATCCTCATCAACTTGATTTATATATCTATTGTCCTTGTAAAGTTTAATAGACATAAAAGCAGAGTCCACCTTAGGAATAGGAGTAAAGAACTCCTTAGGGATAGTGAATAGATATTCAGCCTCTCCATAATATTCCACAGCAAGAGTTAAGACACTTCTCTCTTTACCTTTTTTAGCACAAACTCTTTCAGCTACCTCTTTTTGAACCATAATATATATCTCATCTATTACATCTCTATTCTCTATAAGCTTATTGATTATAGGTGAAGTGATATAGTATGGAATATTAGCAACTACCTTTGTTCCAGCTCCTACATAGGCTCTCAAGTCAGTTTCTAATACATCATTCATTACAAGAGTATATTTAGGATTTCCATCAAATTTTTTTCTTAAGATTTTTTCTAAATCTCTATCTATCTCCACAGTTACAACTTTTTTGGCTGTATCAAGAAGTAGAGCAGTCAAAGCTCCCTCCCCTGGTCCTATCTCTAGTACAGTATCTTCAGCTTGTACATTAGACACTTCCATAATTTTTCTTAGGACTTCCCTCTGGTCAGTCAAAAAGTTTTGTCCAAATTTTTTCTTATGTTTAAAGGACATATTCTCCTCCGATTATTTTTTTACTACAATTCCAACATATGGTAAGTTTCTATGGTGTTGGTCATAGTCTAATCCATATCCAACAACGAACTCATCAGGGATTTCAAAACCTACATAATCCCCTTTCATCTCAACAGTTCTTCTGCTTGGTTTATCTAATAGAGTACATATTTTAAGAGATTTAGCTCCTCTATCTTCTAAAAGTTTTTTCACGTGACTTAGTGTTAATCCTGTATCTATGATGTCCTCAACTATTAAAACATCTTTGTCCTTTACACTGATGTCAGTATCTTTTAAAACATTTATTACTCCAGTACTTGTTGTTCCTGAGTAACTAGAAACACTCATAAAGTCTATCATAACTGGTAAATCCATCTCTTTGATTAAGTCACTCATAAACATTATTGAACCTTTTAATAGTCCAATAACTAAAAGGTCTTTACCACAATAGTCCTTTTCAATCTCTTTTGCTAATTCCTTGATTCTTTTTTCAACCTCTTCTCTTGTTAAAAGAGTCTTAATAGTATAATCCACTCTATTTCCTCCTTTTAAAACATAACTTTGGCAAGTTACATTTTAATAAAATCAATTACGATATATTTTATCATTTAATCTAGAAATTATCAAGTAATTATTGATATTTTATGTATCTTATGATATTATCATTATTATAAAGATTTAGAAATAATGGAGGAGTAATGAATAAAAAAACAGTTTTTATCTCCTTAGCTGGACTTTTAGGAATAATTTTTATAATGTTTTTTTCTCTTAAAATATTTCAAATAGTATACTTTAATGAGAAATATTACAAAGTTCCAAATTTAAAATCATATACAGTGAAAGAGGTAACAGAGGCATTAAAAAATAGTGAACTAAGTATAAAAGAGGCTGGGGAAGAGTTTTCAGATTTACCTATTGGAGAGATTTTCTTACAAGAGCCAGAAGCAAACTCTGTTGTAAAAAAAGGCAGAACTATAAAGGTGTGGGTAAGTAAGGGAAAAGCCCTTGTACAAGTACCTAATCTTGTAGGAATGAATTACTTAGATGCCAAGGTTATAGCTGAACAAAAAGGTCTTATTATAGATAAAGTTATTACAGTAAAAGCTCAAGGGGAGTATAACGAAGTATTGGCTACTGACCCTAATACTAATACTCTTATGACTAGAGGAGAGAAGATATCTTTCCTTGTAAATGGTGCTGAACAAGTAGTAGAGGTAAAAATGCCTGATATAATAGGTATCTCTTTTGATAGTGCTCTTGAAATTCTTACTAAAAACTCCTTAATAGTAGGAAATGTTGAGTTTACATCTATACCAGAAGTACAAAAAAATGTTATAATAAAGAGTAGTGTTAAATCTGGAGAAAAAATTCCAGCTGGTTCAGCTGTGGATTTGACTATTAACAACTAAAATACTCTAGGAGGGATTAAATATTAAAGGAAGAGTTATTAATAAGATTCAAGGATTTTATTATGTAAAATCTGAAGATAAAGTCTATGAATGTAAATTGAGAGGGATTTTAAAAAGAAAAGAGAGCAAAGATAACTGTGTTGTTGGGGATATAGTAGAGATTTCAGAAGATAACTATATTATTAATGTAGAGGAGAGAAAAAATCTTGTAGAGAGACCTCTAGTTGCCAATATAGATTATCTAGTAATACAATTTGCTGGAAAAGACCCAGATATAGATTATGAAAGACTTAATATCCTTTTGCTTAGAAGTTTTTATTACAAAATCAAACCTGTAATTATCATCAATAAGATTGATTTACTTTCAGCTGAGGAGTTAGAAGAGGTAAAGAAAAACTTAGAGTTTTTAAATAAACTTGATATAAAATACTTTTTAATTTCACAAAAAGAGAATATTGGTATTGAGGAATTAAAGGTATTTTTAAAGGATAAAATCACTGCCTTTGGTGGTCCTAGTGGTGTGGGAAAATCTAGTATAATAAATCTTTTACAAAATGAAAAAAAATTAGAAACTGGAGAAACTAGTAAAAGACTTAGAAGAGGAAAACATACTACTAAAGATACCAACCTACTTGAATTGATAGGAGGAGGTTATATAATAGACACTCCTGGATTTTCATCAGTGGAGTTACCAGATATAAAAGATGCTCAAGAGTTGATAGCTCTTTTTCCAGAGTTTACTAATAGAGGAAACTGTAAATTTAATAACTGTTTACATCTCAACGAGCCAAGTTGTGCTATAAAAAACAGTGTTGGAGAGGGAGAAATAGAGAGAAGCAGATATAATTTCTATAAAAAAGTATATGAAAAATTGAAAGAGGAGAGGTGGAATAGATATGAGTAATATAAAAATTGCTCCATCAATATTATCAGCAGATTTTAGTAAATTAGGGGAGGAAGTAATAGCAATAGATAAAGCTGGTGCTGACTATGTGCATATAGATGTAATGGACGGAATTTTTGTTCCTAACCTTACTTTTGGAGCTCCTGTTATAAAAGCTATTAGAAATAAAACTGACTTAGTTTTTGACGTACACTTAATGATAGATAGACCAGAGAGATATATAGAGGACTTTGCCAATGCTGGTGCTGACATCATTGTAGTTCACGCTGAATCTACTATACACTTACATAGAGTAATCCAACAAATTAAAGCCACTGGAAAAAAAGCAGGTGTTTCATTAAATCCAGCTACTCCAGTAGATGTATTAAAATATATAATTGATGACTTAGATATGGTACTAGTTATGAGTGTAAACCCAGGATTTGGAGGACAAAAATTTATAGAGAGTGCTGTACAAAAGATAAAAGATGTAAGAGCTTTAAGCAAAACTGTGGATATACAGGTAGATGGTGGAATAACTGATAAAACAATAGGAAGATGTATAGAGGCTGGAGCTAATGTATTTGTAGCTGGTTCTTATGTATTTTCTGGAGATTATAAAGAGAGAATTGAGAGTTTAAAGAGAGGTTAAAAATATGACTGCTATGACTGGAAATATTAATAAAGTAAATGAAATATTAGAGGAGTTTTACAAACTATTTTATAAAACTGAAGATATGGCTCTAAAAAGAGGTATCAAATGTTTAACTCATACAGAGTTACACCTAATAGAAGCTATTGGGGAAGAATCACTTACTATGAATGAGCTTGCTGACAGAGTTGGGATAACTATGGGAACTGCTACTGTAGCAGTATCTAAGCTTACTGAAAAAGGGTTTATAGCTAGAGTTCGTTCTAATTCTGATAGAAGAAAGGTATATGTTTCTCTTACTGATAAGGGAAGCAAGGCTCTAACTTACCACAACAACTATCATAAAATGATAATGTCTAGTATCACTGAAAATATAGCTGATAAAGATTTAAGCCATTTTATTGAGATTTTTGAACTAATACTTGGAGCTTTACAAGAGAAAACTGATTACTTCAGACCTCTTACTATTGTGGACTTCAACGAAGGAGAGAGAGTTTCTATTGTAGAGATAAAAGGTACTCCTATTGTTCAAAACTATTTTGCTGGACACGGAATAGAAAACTTTAGTATAGTTGAGATAATGAAACCTACTTCAAAGGAAAATTTTGTAATAAAATCTCCTACTGGTGAAATTATCGAATTAGACATTCTTGATGCTAAAAACTTAATAGGAATAAAAGCAGACTAAAAAGGAGCAAAAATGTTCTATATTGATGGAATATCTTTAAATAAAATAAAAGAGGAGTTAAAATCTAACCTCTATGGGAAAAAGATAAATAAAATTACTAAAAATACTGAAACTTCTCTATCAATATATTTTGGAAAAACAGAGTTAGTTTTCTCTTGTAACCCGTCTTTTCCTATCTGCTATATTACAAACTCTAAAGAGGGAGTGTTGGAGAGCAGTGCTGGATTGGCTGCCAATATGAAAAAACATCTACTAAATGCTATGTTAGTAGATGTGGTTCAACTTGGTTTTGATAGAGTGTTACAATTTAAGTTTTCTAGGATAAATGAGCTAGGAGAAGTTAAAAACTACAATATCTATTTTGAGATAATGGGTAAATACTCTAACTTTGTATTTACTGATGGAGAGAATAAAATTATTGACTTGTTAAAGAGATTCTCTTTGGAGGAGAATAGACTGAGAGCTATGTTCCCAGGAATTACCTATGAACAACCAATAATTGAGAAAAAAATATCTCCACTTGAGGTAGATAGTAGTAGTTTTAACTCATTCTTAGAAGAGGGAACTCTACTTAAAAATATAGAGGGAGTTGGAAAACTATTTTTACAAAATATTGATTCCTTTGAAAAATTTAAAACTATATTAGAGGAAAAAATATCTCCCAAAATATATCTAAATAACAAGAGAATAGTTTTAGGAACTGTGTTAGATATAGCCCCTAAATCTAAATATGATGAGGTTATTGAGTTTGACTCATTTAGAGAGGCTGTAAATTACTATATCTCTTCTGAAAATCTATCTAGTAGTTTTGACTCTCTAAAAAGTCAACTGATGGATAATATTTTAAAAAGAATAAAAAAAGATGAGAAAATCTTAACTGTACTTGCTAAGGAAAAAGAGGAGAAATCTGACTATGAAAAATATAAGGAGCAAGGGGATATATTAGCTTCTTGTATCTACAATGTAAAAAAAGGTATGACTTTTGTAGAAACTTATGACTTTTATAACGATACTATGATAAAGATTCCTCTTGAACCTCAAAATACTCCTCAAGAAAATCTTGAGAAGATATATAAAAAGTACAATAAATTAAAAAGAGGACTTGAAGCCAATGCTAGAAGGGTAACAGAGATTAGTGAAGATTTAGATTATCTAAACAGCATCAAACTTTTTATTGAAAATAGTAATGATATAAATAACTTGAAAATCATACATGAAGAGCTTATCTCTCAAGGATATATGAGAGTCCAAAATAAAAAGGGAAAACCTAAAAAGCAAAATAAAGAGATAGGTTATGGAGTTATTGAAGGGGAAAATTACAGAATCCTCTTTGGTAGAAATAACATTGAAAATGATAATCTAACTTTTAAAGTAGCTGATAAAAATGATATCTGGCTACATGCTAAAAATATTCCTGGTTCTCATGTGATTATCAAATGTGATGAACTAAGTGAGGAACTACTTATGAAAGGAGCAGAGATAGCTGCTTATTATAGTAAGGGATTTACTGGAGATAAGATAAGTATAGATTATACTCAAAAGAGATATATCAACAAACCTAAGGGAGCTAAGCCAGGATTTGTTACATATGTAAATGAGAAAAATATCTTAGTTATAAAACCAGAGAGAGTATAATCTATTATTCAATTTTGAATAAAAAATTTAAACACAAGAATGACGAAGATTGAGGAGAATAAATAGAGCAAGTCAGCGAAAGCGAGTACTAAAAAACACAACTGTTTGAGTGAAACGAGTTTTGTGTTTTTAGTGAGCTAAGCCTACTTGCTCTTTATTCTTTGAGCGAAAGTCATTCTTGAATTTAGTTATAATTTCTTAAATTGCAACAGCTCTTTTTTTATTATACTTTTTATTTGACAAGAAATATTCCCATAGTATATATTATTTTTAACTAATAAAAAAAGGAGAAGGAATAAAATGGATAAATTTAACTCTATTAAGATTTTTTCTAATATCAATAGCTCAAGCAAAAAAAATTTAATAAAATATAGTAAAATAAAAAAATATAAAAAGGGAGAGCATCTCTTCTTAGATAGAGATAGAGTTAATTGTATCTATTTTGTTTTAGCTGGAATTGCTTCTCTGTATAAATTGAACTCAGCTCATGATAAAAAAGTTATTTTCATCTATGGAAAGGGGGAAATTTTAAATGAGGTTATTCTTCAAAAGAATATGAGTTCATTAAACTGTGAATTTCTTTGTGATACTGAAATTTTAGAAATCCCTAGTACTAAATTCTTAGAAGTAATGAGTTGTGACTTCCAACTTTCAAGAAATGTAATTGATTCTATGGCTTATAAAATTAGAAGATTGTATCATCAACTAAAAAATACTTCTAACTCTATAAGATTAGATAAGCAGATAGCCTCTAAACTCTGGAAACTATCTAGGGACTTTGGAAAAGAAACTGATGAAGGAATAGAGATTGATTTTAATCTTTCTATCTCATATCTAGCTGATATGTTAGGCTCTAAAAGGGAAACAGTATCTAGACAGCTAAAAATTCTCTCTGAAAAAGAGTTGATTATTGTAAAAAGGAATAGATTTATAGTAGTAGATAGAGAAAAACTTTTAAAATATTTTAGAAACTCGTGAGTTCTCTCACAACTTTATTTTATTCTTCCTGATATAATTAAAACAAAGTAAATTAAAATTATGAAAGGAAGATATATATGGGTTTTCAAATTGGTAAAAAAGGATTGAATCTCTTTTTAGATTCATTAAAAAATGATTACGATATCTATGCTCCAGTAGTTTTTGAAGGTGGTGGAACTTTCTCAGACACAGATTGTATCAGATATGCAAAGATTAACTCTATTGATGAAATAGAGTTTGAAAAAAAATCAAATTACTCTTTTAAAGAGAGTATTTTACCTGTTACTCAAAGACTGTTTTATTTTACAGAAGAGAGTGTTAAGGAAGCTGATGATAAAAAGAAGGGTAGCATAGTTTTTTTGAGAGCTTGTGAGTTAAATGCTGTAAAACGTTTAGATGAGATGTATCTAATCAATGGTGGAGAGGATTATTACTATAAAAGATTAAGAGATAGAGTAAAATTTATCTTAATCGGTTGTAACCACTCTTTTGAAAATTGTTTCTGTGTAGATATGGAAAGTAACAAATGTGATGAGTACTCTTTAGCTATCAACTATGGAGATGAGGATTTCTATGTCGATTGTAAAGAGGAAAAATGGTCTGAAATCTTAAAAAATAATTCTGAAAGAGAGTTAGAAGTTACTCCTAATTTTGTAACTGAAAATGATGTCAGAGTGAATATACCTGAAAATTTAACTTCTGAAGTAGCAAAAAGCAGTATGTGGAATGAGTATGATTCTCGTTGTATAGCTTGTGGAAGATGTAATTTTGTATGTCCTACTTGTACATGTTTTACTATGCAAGATATCTTCTATACTGATAATGGAAAAGTTGGAGAGAGAAGAAGAGTGTGGGCTTCTTGTATGGTAGATGGATATACAGATGTAGCTGGTGGAGAAAGCTATCGTAAAATATATGGTCAACGTATGAGATTTAAAGTTTTACACAAAGTTTTAGACTTTAAACAACGTAGTGGTTACCATATGTGTGTAGGTTGTGGAAGATGTGATGATATATGCCCTGAATACATATCATTCTCTAACTCTATTAATAAATTAGAAGCTGCTATGAAGGAGGTAACTAAGAAAAATGACTAACCAATATTTACCTTTTTTATCTGAAATTGTAGAGGTTATAAAACATACTGATATTGAGTATACTTTTAGAATGAGATATGAAAAAGATGATGTAAAACCTGGACAATTCTTTGAAATCTCTATTCCTAAATATGGAGAAGCTCCCATATCTGTAAGTGGAATAGGAAATGGGACAATTGATTTTACCATCAGAAAAGTGGGAAAAGTAACTAATGAGATTTTTGAAAAATATGTTGGAGAAAAGCTTTTCATCAGAGGACCATATGGAAATGGATTTGATATAAACCTTTATAGAGATAAGGAGCTAGTAATAGTAGCTGGTGGTACTGGGGTTTCTCCTGTAAGAGGAGTTATCGAGTATTTTGCAGAACACAATAATGAAGTTAAAAATATGAAACTTATTACTGGTTTTAAATCTCCAGAATTTATTCTTTTTAAAGATGATATCCCTAAATGGAAAGAAAAAATGGAATATATCCTCACTGTAGATAGTGGGGAAGAAACTCCAGATTATAAAGTTGGTTTAGTAACTAAATATATACCACAACTTAAATTTGAAGATATATCTAAAGCTGTAGCAATAGTTGTAGGACCTCCAGCTATGATGAAATTTTCTGCTCTTGCTCTTTTAGAAGCTGGATTTAAAGAGGAAAATATCTGGATATCTCAAGAGAGAAAGATGTGTTGTGGAATTGGTAAGTGTGGACATTGTAAAATAGGAGATGTCTATATCTGTGTTGATGGACCTGTCTTTAACTATGTTAAGGGACGTACTTTATTAGATTAGGAGTTAGGATTATGATGGATATAAATACAAAAAAAATTAAGAAAAATGCTTTTAGAGTTACTAAGGAGCGTGGGAAAACAGCTTCTAGGGTACGTGTTCCTGGAGGGCATTTAAATGCTCAGCTTCTTTCTATGATTCAAGAGATAGCACAAACTTATGGAAATGGAACTGTACATTTAACAAGTCGTCAAGGTTTTGAAATTCCGGGAATCCCTTTTGATAAAATACCTGAAGTAAATGCCAAACTACAACCTATTATCGAAACTCTAGGAATCAATCAGCCTGAAAAAAATAAGGGATACTCTGCTGCTGGAACAAGAAATATTACAGCTTGTATAGGTAATCGTGTATGTCCTTTTGCTTGTTATGACACTTCTGCCTTTGCTAAAAGAATTGAAAAAGCTGTATTTCCACATGACTTACATTTTAAAATAGCTTTAACTGGTTGCCCTAACGACTGTGCTAAAGTTAGAATGCATGACTTTGGAATAATGGGAATGACCCTTCCTCAATTTGAACCTGATAGATGTATCAGTTGTGGAGCTTGTGTAAGAGCGTGTAAGAAAAAATCTACTGGAGCTCTAACAAGTGTAAACTACAGACCTCAAAGAGACCATCAAAAATGTATAGGTTGTGGAGAGTGTGTAATTAATTGTCCTAATATGGCTTGGACTAGAAGTAAGAAAAAATATTACAGACTAACTATTATGGGACGTACTGGAAAGAAAAATCCACGTCTTGGAGAGGATTTCTTAAAATGGACTGATGAAGAGACTATAACTAAGATTATTTTAAATACCTATGACTATGTTACTGAATATATTGCTAAAGATGCTCCAGGTGGAAAGGAACATATAGGTTATATAGTGGATAGAACAGGATTTGAAGAGTTTAAGAAATGGGCTCTTAAAGAGGTAGAAATATCTCCAGAAACAGAGGTATATACTCCTATCTATTGGAAGGGAATAAAATACTAAAATTAAATATATTTTAAAGAGGATTTTACTATCGAAGTTGCCAAAATTTTGTATAAAAAATCCTCTTTTTTATTCTCTGAGTGATTAATATCACAGTAGAAAAAAATAAAATTTTATATAATTAAAATGGTCAATATGATATTTATCACAGATAAATATCATATGAAATTATTGTTTAGAAAGTAAATTAAAATTTAAAGAGAGGGAGAAACAAATGAAAAAAATTCAATCAACCTGTAACTACTGTGCAATTGATTGTAATCTTGATTTCTATGTAGAAGATAACAAGATTATAAAAATTGTTCCTACAAAAGAATATCCTGTTAATAATGGTTTTAGCTGTGTAAAAGGAATATCCCTAGATAAGCAACAAACAAAATTTAAACCAAATCCACTACCTCGTATTAAAAAAGCTGACGGAAGTTTTGAATATTTAACTTGGGAAAATGGATTTAAAGAGGTAGCTGAAAGATTAACTAAAATAAGGGAAAAATATGGGAATGAAAGTGTAGCTGCTCTTAGTACTGGACAGATGACAGTGGAGGAGTTTGCTCTATTTGGACATATGATGAGAAATCATTTAAAAGCTAATGTTGATGGGAACACTCGTCTATGTATGGCTACAGCAGCTGTAGCTCACAAACAAAGTTTTGGGTTTGATGCACCTGGGTATACACTTAAAGATTTAGAACTTTCTGATACAATAATTTTTATAGGAGCAAATCCTATTGTTGCTCATCCTATACTTTGGGGAAGAGTAAGAAACAATCCTAATAAAAAGATTATAACTATTGACCCTCGTTATTCAGAGACAGCTAAAAACTCTGACTATTGGTATGGAATAAACTCAAAAACAGACTTAACTCTATTCTATACCTTAGCTAATCTAATTATTGAAAAGGATTATACTGATAAAAAATATATAGAGGAAAACACTGAAAACTTTGAGGGATTTAAAAATTTTGTAAAAAAGTACACAGTAGAGAAAGCCTCAGAGATATGTGGACTTACTCAGGGAGAGATTGAGGAGTTAGTAGAGCTAATCCACTCTGGTAAAAGAGTTTCTTTCTGGTGGACTATGGGAATAAATCAAGGACATGAGGCAGTAAGAAGTGTACAAGCTATTATCAATCTAGCTCTTATGACTGGAAATATCGGTAGAGAGGGAACAGGGGCAAACTCTATAACTGGACAGAGTAATGCTATGGGTTCAAGGGTATTTAGTAATACCACTGGACTTTTTGGTGGTGGAGATTTTGACAATCCTAATCGCCGTGCAAAGGTAGCTAAAGCTCTTGGGATAGATGAATCATTACTCATTGATAAACCTACTCTTCCATATAATAGAATCATAGAAAAAATAAATACTGGAGAGATAAAAGCTCTTTGGGTAGTATGTACTAACCCACGTCACTCTTGGACTAACAATGAAACTTTTAGAGAGGCAATGGAAAAACTTGAACTTCTAATTGTACAAGATATATATGATGATACTGAAACTTCTGAAATGTGTGATATCTATCTTCCTGCTGTTCCTGGAGTAAAAAAAGAGGGAACTGTTATCAATCTTGAAAGAAGATTATCAGCAGTAAGACCATGTCTTGAAAAGGCTGAAAATGAATTGATGGATTATGAAATCTTCTATGGAGTGGCTAAAGCTCTTGGACTAGAAGATATAACTCAAAATTGGAAAACTCCTAAAGATGCTTTTAACTTTATGAGAGCTTGTTCTGAAGGAATGCCTTGTGATATTACTGGGGTTGAATATGAGGATTTAGCTGAAAGCCATGGTATTCAATGGCCATTTAAATCTGGAGATAAATTGGTAACTGATGAGAGAAGATTATATGAAGATGGAAAATATTTTACTCCAAATAAAAAGGCTAAATTCCTATTTGAAAAAGTAGCTGAAAATCCGCTTCCTACAAGTGAAGAGTTCCCTTATATTTTTAATACAGGAAGGGGTACAGTTGGACAGTGGCATACTCAAAGTAGAACTAGAGAGATTCCATTTGTAATAGATGCTGTATCTAAAGAAGCTTATCTCTATATAAATAGTAAACTAGCAGAGGAAAAGGGTATAACTGAAAACTCTAAAGTGATTGTTAAATCTAAAAATGGAGAGAGTGCTGAATTTATAGCTATGTTAACTGAGGACGTAAAATATAATGAGCTCTTTGCTCCTATCCACTATATAGAGTGTAATAAACTTACTCCATCAGTATATGATGCTTATTCAAAAGAGCCATCATATAAAAGTGCAGTTGTTAATATCTTTTTAAAGGGAGAGTAAATAATTATGAAACGTATAAAAATAGATAGAAAAAAATGTGTAGGATGTCTTACTTGTGTTACTGCCTGTTGTGTAGCTCATAATTCTAGTGATTCTAGAAATAGAATAACTATAGACTCTCAAAAGAAACCTGCTCCAATATTTTGTAGACACTGCGATTTACCAGAATGTGTATTTACATGTATGACTGGGGCTATGAGTAAAAATAGTGATACTGGGTATGTAGAATATAATAAAGAGCAGTGTGCAAGCTGCTATATGTGTATAATGGCTTGCCCATATGGAGTATTAAAAAGTGATACCTTAACTCATAAAGAGATTATGAAGTGTGATATGTGCTCTTTTGAAGGAAAAGAGGCAGACCCTGAGTGTGTAAAACGTTGTCCTATGGGAGCTATAACATTTGAAGAGGTGAAAAAATAATGAGATTTGTTGTAATTGGAGCTAGTGCTGCTGGTATTAATGCCATTAGAAAACTTCGTGAATTAAATCCTAACTCTGAAATAACTCTGATATCTAAAGATAAGGATATTTACTCTCGTTGTATACTATACCATCATCTAAAGGGTATTAGAGACTTAAAAAAATTATCCTTTGTTGAGGTAAATTTTATTGAAAAAAATAGAGTAGAGTGGATAAAAGGAAAAGAGGTAATAGGTTTAGACACTGTTTCACAAAAGGTAAAATTAGATAATGGAGAAGAGGTTGACTATGATAAACTTCTAATAGCTTCTGGTGCTCACTCTTTTATCCCTAAAATAATGGGAATAGAGGGAGTAAAAAATATTGTAGGATTTAGAAACTTTGAAGATGTTGAAGAGATTGAAAAATTACTTCCCCATGTAAAAGATATTGTAATTATGGGAGGGGGACTTGTAGGAATAGATGTTGCTGCTGGACTACTTCATAAAAATAAAAATCTTTATTTAGTTGAAATGGGAGATAGAATGTTACCTATCCAGCTAGACAAACATAGTGCTACAGTATATGAGAAAGCTTTTGAAAAAGAGGGACTAAAACAGTATTACAGCAATGGTATAGCACTAGTAGGAAGTGAAAATGGAGTAGTAAAAAGAGTGGTATTAAAAAATGGTAAGATTCTTCCTTGTGATTTACTTATAAGTGCTGCTGGTATTAGAAGTAATATAGAGTTCTTAAAAGAGAGTGATGTAAGCTGTGACAATAATGGACTTCTATTTGATGAAAAGGGAGAAACTAATATCCCTAATATCTATGGAGCTGGAGATGTCAGTGGAAGAGCTCCTATCTGGCCAGTGGCTGTAAAGGAAGGTATCATAGCTGCTTACAATATGAGTGGAATAGAAAAATCTATGGACGACTTTTTTGCTAGTAAGGCTACTATGAATTTTTTAGGTATTCCTACTATGTCTTTAGGTATAACTTCTGGCTATGATGAAAGCTATATTGAAGAGATAGATTTAGATAATCTTGGTAACTATAAAAAAATTATCCACAAAGATGGAGTTATCCATGGAGCTATACTACAAGGAGACCTCTCTTATGCTGGGATATTGACACAACTTATACGTCTAAAAATAGATGTGTCTAAGGTCAAAAAGAGATTGTTTGATATAGATTACTCTGATTTTTTCCATACAACAGAGAATTTTGAATTTACTTATGATGAGGTGAAATAATTAATGATAGACAGACTGAAAAAAATGCCTGTTCCTTTACTTCCTACAATGGTAGGAGCTTGTACACTTTCTAATGTATATCTAGCTCAAGGGTTTCCAATAGTACGTCATATTACTATGATTTCTGCTCTTGTAATTTGGTTGATATATTTAGTTAGAATTTTTCTAGTATTTGAAACTTGTAAATCAGAGTACAAAACAACTGTTCCTAGTAGCTTATATGCTGGATTTACTATGCTTATGATGATACTTGGTAGCTATATATTTGACTTTAGTCCTGAAATGGGGAAGTTATTCTGGTCATTAGGTTTAGGATTACATACTTTACATATTCTTATCTTCACTTATAGAAATATAGTAAAGGATTTCAAGATGGACACATTTGTTCCTAGTTATTTTGTTACTTACAATGGTATAATGGTATCAGTGGTTATAGGTGGAGTGATGAAAGAGCCAACTATTCTAAAGATTGTAACTTACTATGGAATAGGGGTATTCACTTTAATCATTCCTTTTATGATTTATCGTCTGGTTAAACATGATTTAAAAGATGCTTTCTATCACACTCAAGCCATTGTACTAGCCCCTAGTTCTCTATGTACAGTGAGCTATCTAAACAGTGTACAAAATCCTAATATCTATCTACTAGGGTACCTATATATCTGTGTACTCTTAGCACTTATTTTTATAATTTATAAGTTACCTAAATTTTTCTCATTTGGATTTTCTCCAGCATTTGCTGGACTTACATTCCCTATGGCAATAGGAATAGTAGCGACAACTAAGATGAGTGGATATTTAAAAACTATTGGTTATTTAGATTTAGCTATATTCTTAACTCAGCTATCTGGAATACAGATTTATCTAACTTCTGGAATTATCTTCTACATTCTATTAAATATGTTCATTTGGATAAGAAAAGATTGATTATGAGTAGAGGAGTTTTAATCTTAGCTGGGGGAAAAGGAAGTAGAATGGGATATTGTCAAAAGGGGGAGTTATTGTATAATAACTCTACCTTTTTAGATATCATAATAGAAAATTTTAGAGATGAAAAAATCTATATCTCAACTAAAAAAGAGTACTGCACAGATAGAGAAGTCCAATACATATATGATACAAATGTGGAATATACACCTTTTGAAGCTATTTTTAATGCTTTAGATAGATGCAGTGAGGAAACTCTTTTTATAATTGGATGTGATATGCCCTTTATTACTAGAGAGATTTTTCTTAAACTTTTAGAGTATTTAAAAAATTATTCAGGGGTTATCCTCTATGATGAAAACAATCTAACATATCCACTTAGTGCTATATACACAAAAAAATTACTTCCTATTTTGGAAAAAATGAGAGAGAAAAAAAATTATAAACTTAAAGATATCTTTGAAAATAAAAACTGTTTAAAACTTTCAATGAAGGATTTGGAAATATCTAAGAACTATTTTATCAATATAAATACCTTTGAAGATTATGAGAAATATATAAAGTGAGGAAAAAATGAAAAAAAACATTGAGATAGAAGAGGCTTTTAAAATTTTTGAGAGTTCTGTAAAAGATATAGGAATAGAAAAAATTAGTATATCTAAGGGTCTGGGATATATATTGGCAGAAGATATATTCTCTCCTATAAATCAACCTCCCTTTTCAAAAAGTGCTATGGACGGAGTAACTTTAAACTCTAAAAATTTAAAAGAAAATTTTAAGTTTACAATAAAATCTACTATTTATGCTGGAGATAACTGCTCTATCTCACTAGGCTCAAATGAAATACATAGAATAATGACAGGGGCTAAACTTCCACCTGACTGTGATATTGTAATTCCACAAGAGTACTGTTCTTTTCAAGGAAGGGAAGTTGTTATACAAAAATATGGAAAAAAGGGAGATAATATCTGTTTTTTAGGAGAGGATTTTCAAAGGGGAGAATTACTACTAAAAAAGGGAGAAAAACTTGACTATATAAGTCTTGCTCTCCTCTCTAGCATTGGTGTTACTGAAATTCAAGTCTATAAAAAAATCAAAATAGCTCTCATTATCACTGGAGATGAGATTTCTAATCCTTGGGAATCTTTAAAAGAGGGAAAAATCTTTGATAGCAATGGTATGCTTCTTACACAAAGATTAAAAGAGTTAGGATATGAGGTGGATATATTTGAATATCTTGAAGATAGTACTCTAAAACTAGCTCAAAGATTAAAAGAGCTAGCCTCTAAGGTAGATGTAATAATTACTACTGGTGGAGTCTCTGTTGGAGAAAAGGATATATTCCATGAAGCTATTGATTTAGCTGGTGGAGAAAAGATATTTTGGAGAGTGAATTTAAAGCCTGGTACTCCTGCTTTATTTTCTCTAATAGATAGTTGTCCTGTTCTATCTCTTTCTGGAAATCCATTTGCTGCTTGTGTAACTTTTGAAATTTTAGGAAGAACTCTATTGGGATTTTTACAAAAAGACTCTTTACTCCCTTTAAAGAGAAATAGTGGAGCTCTTCTATCTGATTTTTCTAAAGGTGGAGATAAAAGAAGATTTGTAAGAGGAAAGTTTTGTAATGGCAAAATAGAGATACCTGATGGTCTTCATAGCTCCTATGCTCTTGGAAGTATGAAAGGTTGTAATGTGTTAGTTGAGATTCCTAGCGGAAGTAATGGAGTAAAAAGTGGAGATGAGGTAGTAATATGGGAGCTATAAAACCTTTTATTTTGCAGATTTGTGGATATAAAAACACTGGTAAAACTACTTTTTTAAATAAGCTTGTAAAGTTTTTTACAGCACATAACTTTAAAGTTGGAACTATTAAACATGATGGACATGATTTTGAGACTACAAATTATTTGGAAGATAATTTCCAACATTTTAATAGTGGAGCAAAAAAAAGTATTGTCTTTTCTAAAAATAAATGGCTTTTAGTAGAAAAGGATAACAAATCTCTTGAAGATATGATTGAAATTATGTCAGATATGGATATAGTAATTATTGAAGGTTGTAAAAATAGCACTCTTCCTAAAATAGAATTACTGAGAAAGGGAGTGTCAGAAACTCCTGTATCCAACCCGCTAAATCGGATAGGGGTATACAGTGATTTTGATTATTTAGGAGAAAAATGTTTTAAAAAAGATAGTGATGAGGTATTTAACTATTTATTAAACTTATTAAAATAGATGGGGGGACTTGTATGAAAAAACCAAAAATTAAATTGACAATTGTAGATAGAGTAGGAAAATGTGGATGTCATAGAGGGCATAAAATAGGAGACACCTTTGATTTTGACGAGGATAGAGGTAGACTCTGTCCTATGGCTTTTCACTCTGGATTTCCATATATAGATATATTGCGTTATGGGGGAGATATACCAAAAAGTAAAAGTGAAGATTACAGATTTGCTTGTCCAGATGCTGATACAATACTTATATTCAAAATTGAGGTAGTAAATAATGAGTAGAGTTAATGAGATTTTAATAGAAGCTTTGAAATTTGAAAATGGTCATATTAGAAGAACTCAACATATTTTAAAAGTTCACTCTTTAGCTAAGCTCTTTGCTGAAAAATTGGGCTTAGATAAAAAAGCCTTAGAGCTGTTGGAGATAGCAGCTATTCTCCATGATATAGGAATTAAATCTTGTAAGGATAAGGGGGTAAATCCCTCTTTAGAAAATCAACTTATTGAAGTAAAAATGATTTTATCAAATTTCTCTAAAAAATATGAGATATCTCCTAAAGAGGAAAAAGAGATATATTTTTTAATAGAAAATCATCATAATTATTTAGATTTGAATAATCTCTCTCATCAAATATTGATAGAAGCTGATTTGATAATAAATATATTTGAAAAAAATAAAGAGGGAATAGAGGGGTATAGAGAGTATTTTAGAACTGATATTGGTAGAGAGATATTAGATACTCTATAACTATTCAAATAACTTGCTAAGAAACTCAAAAAGTGCCTAGTTTATTAAATTTAAGTTAGGACAAAGTAAGGGGATAACTACTCAGCTATTTTTTATTTAAAAAGAAAACTAAGAATTGCTCTATATTTCAAGAAGTTGAATAAGAATTATACAATTCTTTGAATTTTCTTAAATTAATTTGCTGGCTGAGTAGTTACCTTTTTTCTTTTATATTAAATATTTTTATTTTAGGATTTTAATTTAAAAATTCCATACTACTAAAATTTTAGTAAGAAAGAAATTACTCCCTCTCTTGAGCAAGAGAGTATATCTCCTCTTTGTCCTTCTCTTTTAAAAATACACTTATGATAAAGGCAATCACAGGGATTCCAACTATATTAAGTCCTAGACGTAACATAGAAAAACTGTAACCTAAGGCTGTGGATTCAAATATGAGAAGTGGTACCTTCATAGTAGACCAAGCTCCTATAAAAATTAGCACATTAAATATACTTGTTCCCTTTCTTAAAAGTACACCTGCCACTGGAAAGGCTGCATAAAGTGGTCCAGCAGCAGTAGCTCCAATTATAAAGGAAAGTAAAACTCCCACTACTCCAGAACCTTTTCCCATATATTTAATCATTGTCTCTTTCTTTAGCCATACATCTAAAACTCCTAAAAGTATAAATATAGGTGGTATAACTCCTAACATCTCTAAAAGATTATCATAGGTAATACTAAAGGATTTTTCCCCAATCTCTGGAGAGATAAAGAGTAGGGATATATTTATAACCAAAAGTATTAGAAAAAATCTGTATCTTTTTACAAAATTTTTAATCATAGTACTCCCCCCATAACCATTGCCACAACTAGTGAGAACACAAAGGCAGATAGATTTCTTATTATAGTTACCATTATCCCTGACTCCTTCCCTAAAAACATAGAGATTTGCTCTGGAGTCAATACAGCTAACATCACTCCTATCAACAATATAATTGATAGAAACTGTGGCATAATATTTTCAAAGGATTTCCAAGCTTTTTTTAGTACCATCTTTGTTTTCTCTCTACTTTTAATAAAAGAAATAATCAAAGATAGGATAGCAATTATATAAAATACTTTTGTCATTTTCCTCCCCACTTATCTTTAGATAAATAGATTAGTATTTGAGTTTTCAGTAGCTCCTAAATATTGTCCCACTCCTCCATAACCTATTCCATCTATCAACTCTTCCTGTGTTATTCCCATAACTTCCATAGACATAGTACAAGCTGTAATATTAGCTCCAGACTCTATACTCTTTCTCATAAGCTCCTCTAAAGACATTATATTTTTCCTCTTCATTGTCCATCTTATAAGTTTTGCCCCTATTCCTAAGAAATTCATCTTTGACACTGGAAGTTTTTCACTATTCTTAGGTAACATCATAGCAAACATCTTCTCTATAAATGATTTTTTACCTAGATTCTCTTTTTTCAAGATAGATAGTCCCCAGAATGTAAAGAACATTGTTACTTTTTTACCCATAGCCAAAGCCCCATTAGCTATTATAAATGCTGCTATTGCCTTGTCTAAATCTCCACTGAAAACTACAATAGTAACTCCCTCATTAGTTTCTATTACTCTATTGTCTTTTTTTTTTCGATATCAAGATTGGTACTATCTCCCTTTTGTAATGTAGCAAATATGTTTCCATCTTTTTTCTCAAGAGATAGCAGTGTATTTTTTGTTACCTTGCTCCAGCTTTGAATATCATTGTAAAAACCAGGGTCTGATACCTTTACCTTCAATACTTCTCCATCTTTTAAGCTGTCCATATTCTCTTTAATTTTTACTAATGGTCCAGGGCAAGATAGTCCAGATAAATCTAAATACTCACTCTTATCAATCTCTACATTAACTTTTGGAGTTTCTACCTCTACTTTTTTCTCTACAAAGTGTAACTCTTTTATTTTAGATTTGATTCCACCAGCTATATTCTTTACCTTGTATCCATTTTGTGATAAAAATCTAGCTGCAATATATCCTCTAAGTCCAACAGCACAGTAAGCTAAAATCTCCTTATCCTTAGGTAACTCTCCTACTCTCTTTCTAAGCTGGCTAAGAGGAATATTTATACTACCTTCTATTACTCCTGTAACTAGCTCTATCTCCTCTCTAGTATCTAAGATAATCTGTGTATCCTTATTGTAATTAGCTAAATCCTCCATAAATATCTGCTCTACTAATCCCTCTTCTATATTTAATCCAATAAATCCTGCCATATTAGCTGGAGATTTTGCCGAAGAGAATGGTGGAGCATAAGCTAAGTCTAACTCTGCTAAATCCTCTATCTTTCCACCAAACTTTATAGTTGTAGCTATTACATCTATGAATTTATCTACTCCCTTTACTCCAATAGCTTGAGCTCCTAAAATCTCTCTATTCTCCTTCTCATATATAACCTTGATACTGATAGGAGTAGCCCCTGGATAGTAATTAGCGTGGTCATTAGGGTGTAGATAGATTTTTTCATAAGAAGCACCTAAATTTTTCACTGTTCTCTCATTTAATCCTGTTGAAGCCCCTGTTAGTCCAAATACCTTTATTATTGCTGTACCTAAACTTCCATTGTATTTCTCATCTCTACCGACTATATTTCCTGCTACTATTCTTCCCTGTCTATTAGCTGGTCCAGCTAGAGCAATAGAGCTTTCCTCTCTAGTAATAAAGTTCTCTACTAAGATGGCATCTCCTAGGGCATAAACTCCTGAAGCATTAGTTTCCAATCTATCGTTTACTAAGATATGTCCTCTTGCTCCTAATTCTATTCCTGAATTTACTAAAAATTTAGTATCTGGAGTAACTCCAATAGATAGAACTATCATATCAGCTACCACTGATTTTCCACTCTCTAGTACTACTTCTACTCCCTCTTCTCTCTCTTTAAACTCCACTACTTTTTCATTAGTCATCAAGTTTATTCCATTAGTAGTCATCTCATATTCTAAGATATTAGTCATCTCTCCATCAAAGGGAGCTAAGATATTTGGAGCTGCCTCTATAAGAGTAGTTTCTACTCCTAAGTGAGTTAGGTTCTCTGCTGTTTCTACTCCTACATAGCCTCCACCTACTACTACTGCTCTTTTTACTCTATCTAATTCCAACTCTTTTTTTATCTTGTCCATATCATTCATATTTCTAAGAGTAAAAATCTTCTTACTGTCTATCCCTTTGATAGGTGGTAATAGTGGCTTAGCCCCTGGAGCAAGAACTAGGTAATCATAGCTTTCACTGTACTCCTCTCCAGATTTTGTTCTTACCTTTACAGATTTTTCCCCTGTATTAACCTCTGTAACCTCACTATTTACTCTTACATCAAGGTTGAATCTAGCTTTTAATTTTTCAGGAGTTTGTACAAGTAAGCTCTCTCTATTTTCAATAACTCCTCCTATATGATAAGGTAGTCCACAGTTAGCAAAAGAAACATATTCCCCTTTTTCAAATATAACTATCTCTAAACTTTCATCTAATCTTCTCAATCTAGCAGCTGCTGAAGCTCCTCCAGCTACTCCTCCAACTATTAATACTTTTTTCATAGTTCCCCTCCTAAACTTCTTTTGTATATTTTTATTATAAGTCTTTACTACACCTTTTGTAAAGTACAGACATTTTTGTCTGTACTTTACTTTTTTGAGTATAAAAGGTAAAATATACCAAAGAGGGTGATAAAATGAATAGAGAAAAACAGTATAATTGCTATTTTGAATTGACTTTAGATATTATAGGAGGAAAATGGAAACCTATTATCCTTTACTATATAAATACAAATAAGGTGGCTAGACACAGTGATTTGAAAAGATTTATTCCCAGTATCAATGAAAGAATGGTGACTAGACAGTTGAGGGAGTTAGAGGAAGATGAGCTTATCAATAGAAAGGTGTACCCTGTTGTACCTCCTAAGGTGGAGTACTCTCTTACTGAGAAGGGGCAGGAGCTTATTCCTATCTTAGAATCTCTTGTAAAATGGGGAGCTAAGTATGCTGAGTCAATAGGATTTAATAATTTTAGGATAAATATAGAATAATTATTTATAGGCTTTCACTTGGGTGGAAGCTTATTTTATATCGTTACTACTCAGCTATTTATGATTTAAAATGATAACTAAGAATTGTTCCATATTCCAAGAAGTTGATTAACTATGAGCTTATCTCACTAAAAATGCAAGGGTTAAGTCTTTGACTTATTGCATTTTTTAGCGTTCGATTTCGCTGAGTTAATCTAATTTCTCTTCATAAATTACACAATCCTTTGAGTTTTCTTAAATTAATTTACTGGTTGAGTAGTTACTTCATATCTATAAGTTAGTAGCTTTTCTTCTTACTAAAATTTTAGTAGAATTGACTTTTTATAAAGTTTTTGTTATAATTTAATTACCTAGAACCTGTATGGGTAACTTAAAGTTGTGTGTAAAAGTCGTTATGAGATAAGCTTTCACTTCGGTGGAGGCTTATTTCATATCTATAAGGAGTAACGACTCTTGTAGATAGTAGAACACAACTTTAAGGAGGTACAGAAATGACTGTAACAATTGAGCAGCTGACTATAACTTTGGTAATGATGTAATTCTTCTAGGTGGATTACTTCTCATCATTGTGATTTGGTTACTTAGAAAGTACAGGTAATTCTGACCTCACACCCTACAGGGTATTTTTTATATTAACTACTCAGATAGTGAAAAAATTTAAAGAAAACTCAAAAAATTGTGTAAGTTAATAACTACAATATCATTATAAAAGTTCCTATAGTAATAAAGATAGCCCCTAATATAACCTTCATAGTAGCTACCTCTTTTAAAAATATAAAAGCAAAGAAAATAGTCAAGACTATACTAAATTTATCTACTGGAACTACCTTAGAAACCTCTCCTATCTGCAAAGCCTTATAATAACACAGCCACGAAGCCCCAGTAGCCACTCCAGAGAGAACTAAAAATATCCACTCTCTTCCAGAGATGCTCCCTATCTGATTTCCTGTTCTAGTTACAAATACCATTCCCCAAGCCATAAAAAGTACCACAGTAGTTCTTATAGCTGTGGCTAGATTGGAACTTATCTCCCCCATACCCATCTTAGCTAAGATAGAAGTTAGAGCAGCAAACACAGCTGACAAAATTGCATAAAAAAACCACATAATCCTTTTTCTCCTTTAAAAAATTTTAATTTCTACATATTTATTATAACAAATTTCTCTCTAAATTATAAGTTACTCCTCAGCTATTTATGATTTAAAATAATAACTAAGAATTGTTCCATATTCTAAGAAGTTGAATAGGAATAGCTTTAAGAATTACAAAGATTGAAAGTTATTACAAATTCTTCAATCAAAGTTATATTCAAGAATAACTTTCGTTCAAAGAATAAAGAGCAAGTAGGCTCAGTTCATTAAAAACACAAGGGTTAAACCTTTGGTTTATTGTGTTTTTTAGCATTCACTTTCGCTGACTTGCTCTATTTATTCTTCTCAATCTTCATCATTCTTGAATTACAACAAATTCACTGATATATTTTACTTATTTATTTACAGATTTTTCTACCTCATCTAGCATTATCTCAGTAGATTTTAATCCTCCACTAGCTGTATACCATACCACCGAATTTAAAAATACAATATTTCCATTTTGAGCTGCCTTTGTAGATTTTACTATTGGATTATCAAAAGCCTTATTAGCTAAAAGATTATCTCCTACAACTGCTGCCTTATCTACTATATAGATATAATTTGGATTTTTCTCCAATAGATATTCAAAAGTTACCTTGTTTCCGTGGGTACTAGCCACTACTTCTCCAGTTGTCTTAAACCCTAGATAGTCATAGAATATTGAAAATCTTGACTTCTCTCCATATGCTGCTATTCTACCATTATTAGATAGTAATACCATAGCATTGTATCCCTTCTCCTCTACCTTAGTTTTTATAGATTTAACTCTGCTCTCTATCTCTGCATATTTTTCATTTAACATTTGAGAGTTATCAAATACCTTTGTTAAAATATCTATATTAGTTTTTAATCCCTTCATATAGTCAGCAGATGAAGTTTCCACAAAAATTGTTGGGGCTATCTTTGATAGAGATGAGTAGAAATCTCTCTGTCTTCCTGCTATAATTATCAAGTCTGGCTTAGCCTCGTAGATTTTCTCTAAATTAGGCTCCTTTAAACTTCCTAGATTTGCATATTTATCACTACTATATTTTGATAGATGCTCAGGTACCATATCTCTTGGCAATCCTATCACATTAGCTCCCAAAGTATCTAGTATATCCAAGATTCCATAGTCAAAAACCACTACTCTTTTAGGATTTTTTGGAACTTCTACACTTCCTAAAGAGTGTTCTATAACCACTTTTTCTACCTCTGCTCCCTGATTTTCAGAGCTCTTTATATACATAAATCCAATAAAAGCTATAAATACAACTATTATTCCTACAATTATCTTTTTCACTGTTCCTCCTTAAAAATATACACAGATACTCTTATTATTTATTTTTGTAATATCAAATTCCATCTCATAGAGATTTTCTAGCTTATCTTTTACTACGATATTTTCACAGCTATCCATATGCTCTAGCCTACCATTTTTCATAGCTAGAATATAGTCTGAATAAACTGATGTAAAGTTTATATCGTGCATAACTATTATTATTGTCTTATTTAAATCCCTTACCATCTTTTCAAATGTTCTCATCATCTGAACAGCATTTTTCATATCCAGATTGTTTAGTGGCTCATCTAGTAAGATATACTTAGTATTTTGAGCAATAACCATAGCTATGTAAGCTCTCTGTCTTTGCCCACCACTTAGCTCATCTAGGTACTTATCCTTAAACTCCTCTAAGTTCATATACTCAATAGCTTCATCAATATATCTTATATCCTCTACAGTAAGCTTCCCTTGTGAGTGGGGAAATCTTCCAAAGGAAACTAACTCATATACTGTAAGCCTGATATTTGTGTTGTTCTCCTGCTTTAGTATTGCCAAAGTCTTAGACAACTCCTGCTTATCCCACTCCTTTATAGATTTTCCATCTATAAATACCTCTCCCTCATCTGGGACAGATAGTCTACTCATCATAGATAGAAGAGTACTCTTTCCAGCTCCATTAGGTCCTATTATACAAGTTATCTTTCCATCTGGAAACTCTGTTGTAACATCTTTTACCACATATTTTGAACGATACTTTTTACTTAAACCTTTTATCTCAATCATGCTATTTTTCTCTCCTTCAATAGTATATTTAAAAGATATATTCCACCTACAAAATTGATTATTGTACCAATAGAGATAGAGTTATTGAAAACCTTTTCCACCAGCAGTTGTCCAAATATTAAAAATATAATATTGAGGACTATACCTGCTATTGACAGATAGATATGTTTGTAAGTAGAAAAAAGCTCCTTGGCTATATTTACAGTAAGTAGTCCTAAAAAAGTGATAGGTCCTACTAGGGCAGTGGATATTGAAACTAGGATAGAGATTACCACAAGATACTTTTTCAAAATTCTATTGTAATCTAATCCCAAGTTTATAGCTTGGTCGTGTCCAAGGCTCAATACATCTAGTTGGTTGTGTTCTCCTATTATAAAATATATCACTACTCCTAAAATTATATAGGCAATTATTAAAAGATATATATTAATTGTATTGTAGCTAGCAAAAAGACTAGATTGCAGTATCAAAAACTCATTAGGATCCATAATAACCTGCATAGAGTTAGAAAGACTATCTAAAAAAGTCCCTGTTACCATACCTATCAAAACCATATAGAGTATCTTTCCCTTGGAATTTCCACTGAAAAGCTTTTGCAGACTACTAGTAATAAAAACCATAGCTACAATAGTTAGAAAAAATTTAACTATATCATCTGATAAAATTGGTATAAATTTATGGAAGATAAAAAATATAGCTGTCTGTAAAAATACATACATAGCATCTAATCCCATCACACTAGGAGTCAAAATTCTACTGTTGGTAATAGTCTGAAATATCAGTGTAGATACAGAGATACAGATTCCACTTAGAATTATCCCAAAAAGTTTTGGAATACGTAGCCCTATAAGAAATCTAAAATTACTGAAATTTACTCCCAACATTAGAAATACTCCAATAAAAACAAGCATCACTAAAAAGAGTATTGAAAGTTTATGCTCAATATGTTTATGTTTAGTATTCAAGTTTTAACCTCCTTAAAATAAGTATTAAGAAAATTCCACTTCCTATGACACCAGATACTAAACCTATTTGTATCTCATATGGATAGATTATAACTCTTCCTAAAATATCACAAAGAAGTAAAAAGGCACTTCCAGAGATTCCACTTAGATAGATATTTTTAGAAAGATTATCTCCATTGAACATAGAAACAATATTTGGAATGATTAATCCTAAAAATGGGATAGCTCCTATTGTTATGATTATTAGAGATGAGATAATACAAACAAGCCCAAGCCCAATATTTACAACTTGCTTATAGTTCAGTCCCAAGTTTGTAGCAAACTCCTCTCCTAACCCTGAGATTGTAAATTTTTTAGAGTATAGGAAGGCAACTATTACCAATGGGATAGTGAGATAAAGTAACTCATAATTTCCCTTTATTACCCCTGAAAAATCTCCAAATAACCAAGCACTAAGATTTTGTATCATATCTCCCTTATAAGCAAAAAACATAGTCAGTGAGCTTACTATCCCACTTATCATAATTCCTATCAGTGGTACTAATACATTATCTTTAGATTTTATCTTTCTGATAATTCCTAAAAATAGAAAAGTCCCTCCCATAGCAAAAATAGAAGCTACTATCATCTTTAAAATAAGGCTCTCATAAGGAAAGAATATCATCGCCACTAATATTCCTAGCTTTGAAGCCTCTGATGTTCCTGCAGTAGTAGGGGATACAAACTTATTCATAGTGAGCTGTTGCATAATAAGTCCACAAATACTCATTCCAAATCCTGCTACTATTATACTGATTGTCCTTGGAATTCTACTAAATATAAATATATTATAGCTATGACTTCCTTGAACAAAGATTTCATTTATCTCTGTGGAAGCTACCCCTAACAATGTAGAAATCATTGCTAGGAGTAGAAGAGCCACAGTTACAACTATATTGTACATAAAACTCTCCTTAAATCTTTCATATTAATTAAAATGTCATCTTAAATCCCATATAGTAACTTCTCTCTTCCCCTGGGTTAGCTGTAAGTCCTCTATTGTTTTGAGATTCATAGTACTCTTTATTAAATAGATTGTTTATTCCAGCTTTTACTGTAAGTGATTCAGTTACTCTATATCTCACTCCTACATCTGTTAGACTACGAGATGAGTTCATTATCCCTTGCCCCTCTTTACTTCCCATATAAGTATAAGATACAGTAGTATCTAGCTTAGAAGTAAGTCTATAGTTTGCACTTACATTTGCCTTAAATCTTGGTATCTCCTCTAATCTCTCTCCATCTTTGTTTTCAGCTTCCATATATACAAATCCAGAAGATAGAGTTAAGTCTCCAATGTAGTTTTCCATTGTAAACTCTAAACCATTTCTAGTAGTTTCAGCTTCATTTCTAAAGTATTTAGAGTTATCTCCATCTATCTTATACCCAGTTATCTCATCTTCCTTTTCCAATCTAAATATTGATGCTGAGATAAAAGTATTATCCAATACATAGTCCTTCATTCCTAACTCATAAGTAGTAGAAGTTTCTGGTTTTAATACAGAGTTATTCTCTGTTTTTTGTCCAGGAGTAGGAGTCATATACCCCTTTTCAAATCTTACAAATACACTTCCTGTGTCTCTGTATTTGTAGTTTAAAGTTGTCTCATATGAGTTGTTAGTTAGGTCATAATCATTTCTAGTAAGAGTTGTTTTTCCCTCTTTGCTAGTATCATCTCTATTGATATCAAACTCTGCCCACTCATATCTATATCCAGCTATAAACTCTAGGTTTTCAGTTAGATTATATTTATTTAAAATATATGGCGACACTATATCTTTTTGATAGTTGTAGATAGATGTAACCCCTTTATCTGATACTCCCTTTCCTGTAAATTTACTAGATATAGCATCTAATCCTACTATTACAGTTCCTCTCTCATATTTTTGAGTGGCTTTTAATAGTACCCCTGTTGTTTCCTCTCTAAAATCTTCACTACTTGATGTAGATTTTAAAGTGTAAGTTCCTAAAGGTTTTTTATTTGAATCCTTATCTTCACTTAGAGAGTAACCAGAAGTATTACTTCTATTGTACATATTAGTGTTGTAAGCTGTAACTCCTAAAGTAAAATCTTTATTTGGAGTGTACTCATACTTTCCTGTTACATTTTCCTTTGTGATATTTCTATCTGTAGAAGTAAGTCCCTTAGCCTTTCTATTTTGCTCTAAAGTTTCTAATCCATAGTGTTCAGCAAGGCTACTTCCATCTGCCATCTTTAAATCTCTTTGTAGAGCATTTCCAGATGTAGTTTCATTCTCTACATATCTTGAGGCAGATATTCCAAACTTATGTTTTTCAGAAAGCTTGTATTGAATATTTCCATCAATATAGTCACTTGCCCCCTTCTCTCCCTCTCTGAACTCTCCATTATTTTGTCCAGCATAGTTCATTCCAAAAGAGATTTTATCATTTAATTGATAGTTCCCCCCTGTTGAAAACTTTTTGTTATTGAAAGAGTCAATATCACTCTCTACATAACCACCTGTATATCCTCCAGATTTTGTTATGATATTAACTACTCCTCCAGAAACTCCATTTCCATATAGAACTGCTCCACCACCTGGAGATATCTCTATTCTCTCTACATTACTCATAGGGATAGTTTCTAGCCCTAGCCCCTTTCTAGTAGGATTAAATGGATTTA
The DNA here is from genome assembly GCF_000158195.2 of Fusobacterium mortiferum ATCC 9817. Lineage (NCBI taxonomy): Bacteria > Fusobacteriati > Fusobacteriota > Fusobacteriia > Fusobacteriales > Fusobacteriaceae > Fusobacterium > Fusobacterium mortiferum. The sequence goes on along the minus strand of NZ_GL987994.1, from coordinate 594,623 downwards.
TTGCCACACCATCTACTAGAATCTTGACATTGTTCATAGCTGAATCTCCACTACCTCTCATATCGATTACAGCTCCATTCCTTGAATTAACTATATTTATCATAGGATTGTCATCAAGGGCTTCTATCACATTTTTATAATTTTTCTCCTCAATCTTCTCCTTTGTTATAACACTGATATTAGTTGGTTCATCTAATAGAGTAGTTTCAAATCCCATAGATGTGACAACTGTTTCCCCTAAGTGTATACTTTCCTCTCCTCTGGCAACTACACCAGCACAAATTAAAAATGACAGTATTGCTAATTTTTTCATCAATATTTTCTCCCTTTTTCATATACTTTTCACACAGGTTTCATTATATACAAAAAAAATCTTCATGTCAATATATTTTGAACGTAAAAATTATTATTTTCAAAATTAAAAATATCAAATATCTAATAATATTGACTTTAAATATTAATTATAATATAATATAAAAGTTTTAAAATACTTTATGAAATTTTAAGGAGAAATATGTTAACAAAGTTAATTATTACAGTTTTATTTTTTACACTTAACCTTATTACATTTTCTAAAATGACTGAATACCAAGATTTTTCCAGTGAGCGTTCAACTTGGTTTTTCAAAATTGACAAAGAGGGGAAGAATACTATCTTTTCTGATTTCTACCCACCCTTTGACCCCAGTGTAAAAGTTGAAAATTTCTCTCCTATTATGGAGTACAACTTAGATTCAAATTATTATTTTAATAATCAAAATAATCTTATGGTTGAACTGGAGGATTTAAAGAAAATATACGCTCCCTACTTCTCATACTCATTAGAAAAAGATAGATTGAATATAGAGTTTGTGAGATATGACAAGGAGATAATTGGTAACTTAGGAAAGAGAAATACTAAATTAGAATACACTAAAAGAGTTTGGAATCTATCATTGGATATCAAAAAGAGTGTAGGAGAGATAGAGTATTCTCAATATGAAAAGTTTATTGGAGGAAGAAATAAGAAGTTTATTGAACCTACTAAAATTTTAGTAAGAAAGAGATCTACTATCACTCTCTCTAATAAGGATTTTGAAAAATCTGGAGATAAACTCTATATATCAGCCTCTAAAATTATGAAATACTTTGATATAAAAACTATTATTCAAGAGGGGTATCTAGCTTTACAGTTTGATAATATTCCTAGAATTACTACCCAAACCTCTAACCCTCCATCTGCTAAAAATATTTGGCTTTCTGGGGGAGTAGAGAGGACAGATAGAAACTATACTTGGGCTGACTATATGAATGATATTATTGAAGGGAGAAGAAAATCTGGTTGGTTTTGGAAGGGAATATATATCAGTGAAAAGGACAGCTTTAGGGACAATGATGGAAAAAGTATTGACTTAGATATCAATAGGATAGTTCCTCTAGCTATCTATATACCTAGTAATTACTCTCCTAAAGATAGTAGATTGGCTTTTATCTTACACGGAGGGACAGGAAATGAGAATGCCTCTGCATATAGGTTGGCTCAAAGAAATATCTACTTGGAAAAATATGCTGAAAAATATAACTATATACTTGCCTTCCCTAATAGTTGGACACAAAATCCACTGTGGATGCATAGACAAGCTCTGGTATCCTTTGAGAAATCCTATGACTTGGTTATGGAAAATTTCCCTGTAAGTGAGGATAGAGTCTTTTTGATGGGGAACTCTCTAGGGGGAAGAGGAACTTTTGATGTGGCTATGAGAAAACCTGATATGTTTCAAGCTATTGTGTCTACTGCTCCAGCTTGGGGGGTAAAAACTCACAGTCAATGGGTACAAAATAGGTACTCAGTAAAAGATATAGAGAGTGTCCCTACCCTAATTGGTGTGGGTACTGCTGATTCTACTTTTTCCTTTAGAGTGGAAGTTGGAAATAAGGTGGATAAAGGTTGGATTACTAGGGATATTGAGCCATATCTAAAAAATGCCACATATATAACTGTTGAAGAGGGAAACCACACATATAATTGGGGAAGTATCTTAGATATTATCTTTGATTTCTTTGAAAGCAATCTTGAAAATAAAAGTAATCCTACTTCTAAAATCTCCTCTGTTACCCTCAATGGAAAAGAGATAAATGGGACAACTATGATTGAGCTAGGGGATTTTGAAAAAACTTTTGGAGATAGATTTAAGGTGTATAAAGTCTACTCCTATGATAAGAAGATAGAGAATGCTGTAGAATACTACACTATTGTCTCTAAAAATCAAACTCTAAATTTTAAAGTGGGAGATAGAAAATATAGAAAAAATATAGAGCGTTATAAAGAGGATATTGGTAAAAGAGATAAGGATATTGAGCTTCTTGAGAGTGCTCCTACTTTTTCTCAAGCTCCTACTTTAATTGATGGGAAGGTGTATATTCCTGTTAAGGAGATTTTAGAGGTTATGAGATAGGAAGCTTAGAAAAATTAGAAAGTATCTTATAAAATTCTTGAGGTACTTTCTTTTTTTATGTTATAATTGGATTAGAATATAAAAGTAAGAATAAATTTTTACCCATTTAAAAATCACTTTAAGAAAGTTAAAATTACACTTAGAGCAAAATATTATCTAAATATCTAAGGAGAAGATCTATGAATTATTTGAACTATTCCCTTGTATTAAAAAATTATCAGTATTTAATAACTTTTTCAAAAGAAAGAAATATTTTGTCAGAGGTTATTTTTATAATAGAGTAAAATTTTAAAAAGATAACTAAAAATGGTTTGAGTTCTCTGTAAATTATTTTTCTATCTGAGTAGCTATAAAAAAGGAGCTATCGTGGTATAGGAGAAGTAAAGGAAAAGGAAAAAAATTTACTGCAATGAGTATTGTGTAAGCACTAGCAATTGAAAGTAAACTTTTTTCCTTTTATATTATTGAATTATTTTATTTTTTGATTTTAATTTAAGAATTTGCAACAGCCTCTTTTATTAAACAATGAATATATTCTGTTGTTTTATCTTGAGCTTTATGATTTCTAGCTTCTGTTTTATCAGCTTTAAATCTTTTATGTTCCTTTTCATATACTGAATATTTTCCATAACGAGACATTATCTCTTTTATTTTTTCTATTGGTATAATCCCCTCGCAGTTATAGCTTAAGAATATATACTTAAATTTAGCATTTTTTACTAAATGCTCAAATGTTAATACAGATTGTACTTTTGAACAATATTTAGATTTTTGATAGCTATAATCTCTTAAACCAGTTTTTCCCATAATTATAGGCTCATCATATTTGGCAATTGTTTCTAATATATGATAGTTTGAAGAGTATTGTCTATGATTATATGGTGGATCTAAATACAAAACATCCCCTTCTATTCTCAAAATCAAATCATTAATATCATCATTGTATACTTTATTTTCCTTATTGTTAAAATTTACAGTAAGTTCTTTTAGTTGTAATGGTTTAGCTGCTGATTTTTTAATTTTTTTTAAAAAGGCTCCATAGACAGAAGCTGTATTAGCTACTTGGTCAATCCCTTCTAATAAGATACTTATTAAGTAAAAATATTCATTTTCCTCTATTAGATGCTTCTCTTTCCACTCTTCAATCTTGCTTCTTATAGCATCACACTTCATTCCATTCTCATCAGAAAAATAAACTCTTTCAAACTCTTTTCCTTGAGTTCCCCCTAAACAATAATTATTATAGATAAATCCCTTTTCTCCCTCTAAACTTTCTAAAATATTTATTATAAAGCTTAACTTATTTTCTATATTTTTTAATTCTGGGTACTCTCTAACTAATCCTTTAAACTCTAACTCTTTATTATTTTCAATCAAAGCTTTTATAAGGCAGTAACTATAGTAGTGTAAATCATTAGAGATAACTTGGCAACCTAATCTTTTAAAACTACTCCCTACTATTCCTGTTCCAGCAAACAAATCAGCAAAAATTAACTCTTCCCATCTTCTTTTATCATTGTTTGCTAATAATGTTTTTTCAATAGTTTCTTTTATAAAATCACACAATTGAAGCTTAGAACCAATATAATTCATTTTTCCTCCTATTTTTTAGCTAACTTAATCATAAAATTATATCATATTAAAAATTACCTGTAAATATTTAAGCAAAATTGTAACTTGCTATCTCTAGAAATTTGATAAATTTTCAGGTAAAATAGCTATTAGGAAGAGTTTTTTATCTAGTATTTAATTCATCAATCTTTCCTCTATTCTTCCTATCCTCTCATCTATCCTTTTCAAGCTATCAGCCAAATTTTTATTACTCTCTGTTTGTAACTTCAAAAAAAGATTTTTTTCTCTCTCCCAGACCTCCTTATCTATCTTTTTCTCTATCTTCTCCTCTAGGCTTCTACTTTTATTTTCCAGAAGAGAGAGCATATACTTGTGATATCCCACTCCAAAGGCTAAGATTGAGAGAGTAGTTTTTATAATATCTAGCTCCATCACTATCAACTCCTTTATCTTTGACTTTTTGTTTAAAATTTGCTATAATTTAATTACCTAGAACCCGTATGGGTACTTATAAGTTTGATGATTTGAGTTCAGAATATTAGCCCTAATTTTTATTGGGGCTTTTATTCTGCCCTTGAACAAGGTAGACATCAAACTTATAAGGAGGTACAGAAATGACTGTAACAATTGAGCAACTAACTATCATCTTTGATGGTGGAGTAGTTCTTCTAGGTGGATTACTTCTCATCATTGTGATTTGGTTACTTAGAAAGTACAGATAAGTTCTGACCTCACACCCTACGGGGTCTTTTTTATTTCTGTCTTTTCAAACACTATTTTATAAATCTTATCATCAATATCACTATCAGTTCTCTTTACTAGCTCCTCAAGTAATAGGATTAATATTTTTTCCAATACCAGAGTTCCTAAATATTTTATAAGAAAGTTTTTTAAAAAATTAATAATCATTCCAGCTATTTTACTCATTGTCCATCACTCTCCTCTTATTTGACTTTTTATCTAAATTTTGCTATAATTTAATTACCTAGAACCCGTATGGGTACTTATAAAGATAATTGGTTATCAAGTTCAGAATATCAGCCCTAATTTTTATTGGGGCTTTTATTCTGCCCTTGAACAAGGCAGACCAATTATTTTTATAAGGAGGTACAGAAATGACTGTAACAATTGAGCAACTAAATATCAACTTTGGTAATGATGTAATTCTTCTAGGTGGATTACTTCTTATCATTGTGATTTGGTTACTTAGAAAGTACAGATAAGTTCTGACCTCACACCCTATGGGGTCTTTTTTATTATTTCAACTCTATATGAGGATTGTCCCAACCCAATTCCAATAATCAAGGAGTTCTTATAGAACGACTATGATTATTGAGACACAGAAGTTTATCTTCTGTGCTACCTTAATTCTATATGTGGATTGTCCCAACCCCAATCATATCCGAATGTCAGTTTCAAACCTAATTTTTTCCCAGCTAATTTAAAAGTTTCTATTAACTTTTTCCATCTATCATCTTTTGAACTATCAGTATTTTTCCAACCTACATAATATACATCTATTGCTTTTCCCTCTTGGTGCTTACTTATATTAGTTACCCCATCACACTTACTTTTCTTTTCTCTGTATAATTGTTTCTGTCTTTCTGTACTTCTCAATCCTTCTACTACAACAAAATCTACTTTTGAAATAGCTAGAGCATATCCAACTAAAAGGACTAATCTTTCATCCACTCCTTTTAAATTCTCTTTACTCCTCTTACTTGCCTTATACATTTCTCCACCTCACTTATAAAAAAGAGTTGTTGTCAATTTTTAAATTGAAATCTAAAAATAAAACTCCTTAATTATACAAAAAGGAAAAAGTTTACTTTCAATCGCTAGTGCTTATGCAATGCTCATTACAGTAAATTTTTTCCTTTGTTTCTCTTCTATTCCCTTTTCAATTTCTTAAATTATATTCTCCTATACTGGATTATCTTCTAAGTATTTCTCATAAGCTGTAATTAAATCTTTATTCTTAGCAATAGTTAAAAGTTGAGATTCATACCCTTTTTTCTCCTTTTCTACTGCTTCTTTCCAAGCTTCATAAGATTTGTGAGGACAACCCTCTGGAAGTGGTGTCGAATCATCTTGCATACATTGAATATGTGTAACTACTGCTTTACAGTCAAATATATTTGATTTAATAGAAGCTTCTCTTTTTACAGAGTTTCTTAAGCTTTCTAACTCTTTTTTTACTGTTGTTTGTACTGCCATATCTCTCTACCTCCTACTTTATATTATACTCCTGGATTTTGCTCTACATACTTATTAAGTGCCACTAATAGCTCTTTTGCTTCTGCTACATTTCCTAGTGAATTTTGAGCAGATTTTAAATCCTTTTCTACATCTGCAACCCACTCATCATAGCTTTCAAATCTACACTCTTCTGGTAATGGTGTAGAGGCTTCTTTCATCTCAGCAATTTTTTCAATTAAAGTTGTACAGTTTAAAACTTTAATATCATAAGATGCTTCTCTTGAAACTAGTCCTGTTAAATCCTCAATCTCTGCTTTTACTGTATCTAATACTGCCATATTCCTACCTCCTCATTATTTAATACTTATCTGTTTCTTTATAGATATATTATATCTTTTTGAAGTGAGAATTTACAGTAAACCCAAGTGGTGTGGAGTGGTATAGCTTACTCTATAATCAAGATAATTATTAACTCTTTTTTCTTACTAAAATTTTAGTAGTATTTTTTATTTTTCCCCCCTTGACAAACTGAATTTTATGAGCTATATATTATTAGGATTACTACCATACTCCTCCTCTATTAGAATTCCTACGCACTATTCCCAATTCTATTAGAGTTTCTGTATGTCTTAGTCGTCCCCTTTTAATATTTCCCCCCACCCTTCTAGGGGGGTTTTTTATTTGGAATACCTACTCCATAATCAAGATAATACTAGGGGTATATATCACTCTCCTCACTCCTATCTTCCTAGATAAAATCTCCCCATTATTGATTTTTTCATAGATAGTATTGATATGTCTACCTAGATAATCAGCTACCTCTTTAGGAGTTGCCCACTCTTTCCCTAGAGATTTTACTATTCTCTCACTGATAGCCCTATTCACAGGAGAGAGATTTTCCAATTTCTTTAATATATACTCTTCATTACTCATAGTTTCCTCCTTTCAATCTCTTTTTACAGTTCCACTATATCTCTCAATTAAAAAATTTCTTCCAAGCCCTGTCCATTTTCTATCATAGATTATCTTTCCATTTTCCAATTCTGTCTGTTTTATACTCACATACTCTTTATCAGAATACTTACTGCACAATACCCAAGTTCCATTGACCTTATACTGTATCTTATCCTCTTCCAAAAGTTGATTTAGAGCATTGGCACTTTTTAGTCCCAACTCCTTTGCTATCTCAGTGGTAGTGTAGAGTTTTCTTGAGTGTACCAAGTTATTCACTCTATTTTCTAGGGATAACTTTGTTTCCTCTAGTTTTACTAACTCCTTGAGAGCTTCTAGATAGGTTTTAGGGAGTTTTCCTTGAGCTACTTTTAATTTTTTCTCACACTGAATAAAGTAGACTCTAGCCTCTCTACCTCTGCTATTATTTTCCACCATAGATAGCTCCTTAGCTACATCTAATTTTACTGCATAGTCGTATTTTCGCCCTCTAGAGTTTCTTACTAAAATTTTAGTATAATCATAGTCCTCTATAAATTCATACTTTTTAATCCTATTTTCAATCCAATCATTAAATCTTGTGGCAATCCCTAAAAATCTATGTAACTCCCTAGCACTTACAAGCTGTTCCCCACGCTCATTCTCTCTTATTGCTATCAACTCTTTTACCTGTCCATCTCTACTACTTTTTACATCTTCCATAGTTACCCCCTCTATGCTATTTTACTTGTAATCTCCTCACTGGCTTTTCTCATCTTTTCATAGTACTCTACCTTCAGATTTTCAGAAAAAATAGAATTTAAAGAGAACTCTAAATACTCCTCTATCATATCCTCATAGTTAGTTCTTCCCTTCTCGTAGTCATCTAAAAGTATATTGACCTTTGAGCTAAGCTTTTTTCTCAGCTCCTTTTCACTAAATACCTTTTTATCTCTCTCCCTTATCTCCCAATTATCCCTAAGTGCCTTATATATAGCTCCCTCTCCCCAAGCTTTCTCCTTAGCTACACCAAGTACAGAGTTTATTCTCTCAAAGTTTACCCTTCCATTTTTCACTAACTCCATAATATTTCTACAAGTTTCTACTCCCAGTCCATAGTTTTCTAAAGCTGACTTAATCTGATAAAACCTCTCTTTTTCTTCACTAAAACTATTTTCAAAAGAACTACTAGAACTACTCTTAGACTCTATCCCAACTAGATTATCTAGCTTAGTAGTTTTTAGTTTTTTATCTAAGTTATTTATATATAGTTCTTTATTTGTATCTATTTTTTCTCTACCAAGGTGGCAATTTTTTTCCTCCCTTGCTGACTGATTTTTCTCTTCCTTAGAATCTCCCTCTCTATCCTCTTGGGAGTTATCCTTCTTATGAGAAGATAGAAGTTTTGCTATCTTTTCATAATCTAGCTTGAAATATCTCTTCATTGGCATACCCTTATTTTCCTGTAAGAGAATACCCAAAATCAAAAGCTCATTGATACAATTAGTCTGCTTATGCTTAGTTAACCCTGTCATCTTCTCTATCTGTGGTATTGTCTGATAAAACCAACCATTTTTGTCAGCTAAAATCTCATCTGCTTCCACTAGAGCTGTCAAAAAGAAAGCTGTTTCAATTCCAAGAGTCTTTACCAAGTGTTTGTTTAAAATATAGAAGTTACTTGCCATCAGTAATTGCTTAATCGAATTTTTTTCCATATCTCCTCCTTTACAACTCCCATTTTTTTATAATTTTTTACTATTTTGTCTTGATTTTTTTATAACCATCTATTATAATATTATTAATAAAAATATATAGATAAGAATAACTGATTATATATAAATGGGGGCTGATTTGATGAATAACTATGATACAGCTACAAATACACTAGAAAAAAATAGTGAAGAACAAACTAAATCTATTCTTGAGCTTATAAAAAAATTTACTGATGAAAGGAAAGATGATTAGCCTCTTTTTTTTATTACCAATTCATAACCAAGAAGATTTAAAAACTCTTCAACTTTTTTATAAGTAATTCCACTATTAGTTTTTAATTTAGTTAATACTTTATTGACTTCTTGTCTTGTTTTTCCACAAGCTTTCCCCATTTTAGCTTTAGTTCCAAACTGATTTTTTATCTCAGCTTCTACAAAAATATAGATATTTTCCAATTTCATCTCTTCCCTCCTTGTATCCTTTTGTTATACATTTTAATTGTATCACAATAGAGAAACATAGTCAAGAGGATTTCCTTTTTTCTTAACTGTTACTTTTTAAAAAATCTAAAATTTTTTCTATATTCCCTAAATTACATTTTTCTTGAATTCTCTTTATTCCCTATCATAAATAGTTATTCAATAAAAAAAACTCAAGAGTGTCCTTTAAAACAAAACATTCTTGAGCTTTTATATAGCTGTCTATCTAATTTTCACTTACTTTAATTTTTCAATCTCTTTTCTAATAACCTCTAATTCCTCTCTATCCTCTTCAATAGTTCCCTTTTTATAGCTTTGGAATTCCAATTTATCTACAATATTTTTCAAAAGCTCCTTTCTATCCTCCACACTTAGCCTTTGGAAAAACATTTCAAACACCGATTGAGTATCTAAATTTTTTATAGCTGAAGTGACAATATCACTATTTTCTTTCAATCCCTCTAGTAAAAAATTAGGTATATACTCATTTATATACTCTCTCAACAAAATATCTTTTTTATTTGGATAGGTTTTAATCAATTTTTCTAATACATCAAAATTTGCTGGACGTGTCCCTCTCTCTATCTTATCAATATAGGAAAAATTTATCCCTGTTTTATCTGACAACCCTCTTAAACTGTCCCCAGCTTCGAGTCTTACTTTTTTCATCATCTCATTGAAAGACATTTTTCTCTCCTTTCTCCAATGTGTAACATTTTTATAGTCTAATTATACAATATTTTAAAAAAAATTCAAAGAAAAAAGTATCTCTTTTGCTTGACAACTTTATCACTTTTGTGATACGATATACCTAATAAGAATTAATTTAAATTTTTTTACCTTTTGTGTATCCTGTTTGTATACGATATAGAGGAGAGATTATATGATAGAGAAAAAAATAAGAGAGATATTAAGATTGATGAAAGAGTATGAGCCTTTACAGGACTATTTCAAAGTGGTGGTATCTGTCTATGGCTGTGAAATGGTGGTAAATCTTAAGCCTTTTGATTGGGAATATTATGGAGAGAGCTTAGATTCCACTCTTGATGAGGTTATCAAAGATTTGGAAGAGGCTATCCAAGAAAAAGATGAGGAAGAAAGAGAAGCAAAAGAGGAAATGGAGCAGAGGGAGAGAGATTATTGGGAAGTACAAGGGGCAAAGAGAAGGTTTGTAAAATGCTTTTAGAGGTGGAATATGGAAAAAACTTTTTTAAAATTGGATAAGACAGAGCTAACTCCAATAGGTACTGAGAAAGAGGAAAAAATCACTGAAAAACAGAGGAGATATATATTTGTACTTGTTAGAAACTATGCAGATTTGACTAAATATACTCCTGAAGAGGCTAGAGATATACTCACTGCCATATATTGCTGTGAAAACCATCTCTTGCCCTTTTCCCTCTCTGATTGCTCCCAAGAGAGAGCTTCTGATTTTATAGAGTTTTTATTGAGATATACAGAGGAGTGGAAAAGATAAGAGGAGGTTACAAAATATACTCCTCCTCTTGACTAGGCAAAATATTAAAAGGAAATTAGTTGCTACTTACTACCTCTTTTCCATCAAAAATATAAGCTATTTTTATTATCTCTTTTACTCCATATCTCTCTAATTCTATATGGTATTTTTTATCCTCTATCTGCTCTAAAGCTTCTTTTGCCTCTTTTTCTGGGTTACTCTTAGCTCTTTTTAGCTCCAAGATATATCCTGCCTTTGATTTATCCTCTGGAAATAAGATTATATCTGCTCTTCCATACCCTGTTTCCATATTTGACTTTATAGTATAGTATCCATCTAGTGCATAGAAAAATCCTGCTAGTAGCATATGATAAGAGTTCTCATACTTCCTGCTTGTATCATATGAACTCATAACATAGATAATCAACTTTTCTATTGATTTATCTAGTTGTCTTAGATTCTTATCATATAATGCATCTCTTAACTCATCTACTACTCTATACTCTCCAAAGATTATGCTTAAAAACTCATCTTTAAAAAAGTTAGTAATCTCCATATTAGGTATTCTAACTAGATATCTTCCATCTTCCTGTTTTCCTTTTATTGTCAAGTATCCAGAGTATACCATAAGCTCCCATACTTCACTTGCTGATAGATTATTTCCAAATCTTACATTATCTGTTATTCTTACTGCTACATTCTCTTGGTTAAATATTTTTTCAAGAGTTTCTAATCCCTCTGCTCCTGTATGTTGTAACAACTCTTTTATCATAAAATTTGAGCTTGTATTTATCCAATATGATTTTAACTCTTTATTTTTTACAAAATTTAATATACTCCAAGGATTATATATCTCACTTTTTCCAAAGGTATATCCATCATACCATCTCTTTACTTCTGGCATCTCATATCCTACTTGATAATAATTTAGTATCTCTTCTACCTCTTGCTCTACCATTCCAAAGCTTTGACTATAATCACTATCTAATATTGTATAACTTATAAAATTATTTAAATCAGAGAAAATCCCAGCTTGAGCTACTCTTATTATCCCTGTGAGTACTCCCATTTGCAAGTTGGTATTAGATTTTAAAGCTCCACCATAAAAAACTTTAAAAAATTGTAAAATCTCCTCATAATATCCAAATTCATATGCTGTAATAAAGGGAGCATCATACTCATCTATTAGTAAAATAACCTTTTGATTGTAATACTCAGACAGACATCTTATTAAAAATTTTAAAGAGTTGCTATAATCTTCATCTTTTCTCTTCCAAATATTATCAAATATCTCAAGATCTCTCTCATCTAAGCTCTCTCTTATATACTTGAACTCATTGAATAAATCAGAAATTAAAGTCCTAATTTGAAGATAGATGGTTTCTAAATTACTCCCCTTAAGCTCTTTTAAAGTTAAAAATATTACAGGATATTTTCCCTGCTCCTTTATCATTGGAGAGTTTTCTATATATAGCCCATTAAATAGCTTCCTATTTTCCTCTCCATTTTTTATATCAAAGAAATATTTGAGGGTATTCATATTGAGAGTTTTTCCAAATCTTCTAGGACGACAAAAAAGTTTTACATGTGTTCCATCTAAAAGTAAATCCTCTATAAATTTTGTCTTATCTATGTAATAGTAATTATTCTCTATTATATCTTTAAAATCCTCTCTTCCTATTGGAATTCCTTTCAACATAGCTACACCTCTTTTCTTATATTTTTATTATATTATACCATATTTACTTGTAAATCTCTATTTCTTTGTTGGTAGTTCATTTATTAAAGAACTCTATTTTTCAAAAAAAATATTAAACCACTTCTCATCTTCTCTCCCAGCTCTCACATCAGAAGTCTGGAAAATCTCTACAACTCTATCTCTATACTGTGGAAAGCACTTAAAAGTTTTTATATACATATGTACAGGTATCTCTCCAAAGGTGTAGGTATCCATAAGAGTAGGAACTCTTTCTAAAGTTTCCATCAAATTCTTATAGTCTAATTTTACAAGCTCCTCCTGTCTTATACTCTTTCTCTTAAACTTTTCAAAGTACTCTATCAGCTTGAAATTAAACTCGACACTGCACCCCTCTGGAAGTAAAAACTCCTTATCAGTGGTATTTATTACCCCCTTACCCTTTTTATAGTTTCCTGTGAGAAATAGTGGTCTTAGCTCTGCCCCCTTATAGTTTCCCACAAAGTCAAGAACTCTCACACTATCTTTTCCCTCAAATGTTCTAAGACCTCTCCCTAGCTGTTGGATAAATATTGTGTAGGATAGGGTAGGACGTAAAAAGAGTAAGGTATCTATACAAGGGATATCTACCCCCTCATTGAATATATCCACAGTGAAGATTACCTCTACTTCCCTCTCTTTGAATTTTCCTATAATCTCCTGTCTTTTAGAAATTGGAGTTTCTCCTATGATTATCTCACTTTTTACTCCCTGTTTTCTAAAGTATTGATTCATCACTTCACAATGTTTTACACTTGCACAAAAACCAACAGTGGATTTTTTCCTATGCTCCATATATTTTTTAAAGACTAAATCCACTCTTTTCTCTATTACAAGGGCATTTTCCAAAGCTTCCAAATCATATTTTCCACTTCTCCAAGGAATGAGAGAGTAATCTGTATCATCATATATTCCATAATACTCAAAGGGGACTAACCAACCATTGTTTATCTCAACTCTAAAATCACACTCATAAGCTATGTTGTAATCACATAGTTTATATATATCTCCATTGTCTGCTCTATCTGGGGTAGCTGTAAGTCCTAACAAAAACTGTGGCTGAAAATAGTTTAAAACCTTTAGATAACTTTTTGAGCTACTGTGATGAAACTCATCTACTATGATATAGTCAAAGCTATCCTTTGCAAACCACTCATCTCTTAGGTATTCCTTTTAGAGAGGGTGGAGATATTAGCAAAGACAATATCCTTTTTACCCTCTTTTTCTAAAGCATTGAAATAACCATAGCTCCTACTATCTCTATATACAGACTCAAAGGAGTTTCTAGCACCTCTTAAAATCTCATCTCTATGGGCTATAAATAGAACTCTTTTAAAATTCATAGAGTCAAAAACAGCTAGATAGGTTTTCCCTAATCCTGTTCCCACTACAATCATAGCCTTTTTATATCCCTCTTCCCTAGTCTTTGAAAGCTCATAGAGGGCTGGAATTTGAAACTTTATAGGCTCTATTACCTCATCACTTCTCTTCTCCTGATTGTCAAAAATCTCCCCATACTCGCTCTTTTTATACCTCTTCTCATACTCCCTTAACCACTGAAGAGTTAGCTCAAAGCTGTTTCTCTCATATAGCTCTGTAAACTCATCTAGTATCTCCTTCACTTCATCACTTTGTCCACTTACAAAGTTTATAGTTCCACTCTACTCCACTGATTAGGGCAGAGTACGAGATATTTGAAGAGCCTACATATATCTCAAAATCATCTTTTCTTCTGAAAATATATGTCTTAGGGTGGAAAGATTTATTGAGAGGGTTGTCAAAGATTTTCACTCCCCCAATCTCTAATAGTCTATAAAGGGCATTGGGCTCAGTAACTTTCATATAGTCGCTTGTGAGAATCTTTATCCTCTTTCCCCTCTCCTTTGCCTCTTTCAAATCCCTAATCAAAAGCTTCATTCCAGAATCTCTTATAAAGGACACATTCATTATTATCTCATCAGATTCCTGTATAGATTTTTTTAACGATTCATACATATTTCTCTTATTATTTGATATTAACCCATAATTTCCACCTAATTTATATTTTTTACTGAATTTATACTATCCTAATTATAACATATGGAGTTTAAAAATAAAACTACTTAAAGCCCTTCTTAATTAGAAATGAGTCTATCTTTGAAGAGGTAGAAATACTTATATATTTATGTTATAATTTAATAGAGAGAGAAAAGGAGGGACTGGATATGAAACCTATTGGAATTGGAATAGATGATTTTGGAACTATAATAAAAGAAAATTGTTTTTATATTGATAAGACAAAATTTATTGAAGAAGTTGAAGAGAATAAAACACAAGTACAACTTATTACTAGACCTAGAAGATTTGGGAAAACTCTAAATATGTCGATGCTAAAATATTTCTATAACATAGAGAACAGGGAAGAGAATAGAAAATTATTTAGTAATCTATATATAGAAAATTCGCAAATATTCTTAGAGCAAGGTAAGTATCCTGTAATTTTTCTTTCTTTTAAAGATATTAAAGCCGAAAATTTAGATAGTATGTATTCTGAACTTAGAAGAAATTTTTCAGAATTATTTGATAACTATAAATTTTTAAGAAAAAACTTAGATGAGAGAGCAATAGAAATTTTTGATAGTATTTGGAAAGAGAAAATTGGAGCTAATTATAGTAATTCTTTAAAATTTTTATGTAAATGTCTATATGAATACTACAATCAAGAAGTAATTCTACTGATAGATGAGTATGATACTCCAATAATCTCTGCCTATGAGTATGGTTACTATGATAAGATAAAAACTTTTTTTACAACTATGTATGGTAGTGCTTTAAAAGGCAATCTCTCATTAAAAAAAGCAGTAGTAACAGGGATAATGAGAATCTCTAAAGAAAATATTTTCTCTGGACTAAATAATATTAAGGTAAACTCTATCCTAGAGAGTAGCTTCTCACAATATTTTGGACTTACAGAGGAAGAGGTAGAGCAATCCCTAAGAGATTATGGAATAGAGTATAAGTTAGAGGAGATACAGACTTGGTACAATGGATATAACTTTGGCGGAACAAGAGTTTACAATCCATTTAGTATCACAAGTTACTTGGATAGTAAAAAGATAATGCCATATTGGGTAAATACCTCAAGTAATACCCTTATCAATAAGATTTTAAAAGAAGCAAATAATTCAATTTTTAAGGAGCTTTCTAAACTTTTTCAAGGTGGAGTAATAGAAAAAACCATCGATATATATTCAAATTTCAATGAATTGAGAAATACAGAACAGATATGGTATCTACTGACTAATGCTGGATATCTCACACCTGTGAAAGAGATAGATTATGATAAGTATAGCTTAAAAATCCCAAATGAAGAGGTACACTATTTCTTTGAGAGAGATTTTATAAAGTCTTTCTTAGGTGGTAGAGATGACTTTGACAGTGTCCTAAGATATTTCTTAGATGGAGACTTTGAAAATTTTTCCTATGAGTTAGAAAAAATCTTACTGACAAATGTAAGTTGTTTTGATTTTTCTGCTAATGCTGATGAGGGATATTATCATGTGTTTATCTTAGGAATGATGTTGGCACTGAGAAGAGAGTATTATGTTCGTTCTAATAAAGAAGCTGGAAGAGGAAGATTTGACTTGGTTCTTGAACCAAAGGATAAGAGAAAAAATGGATTTGTGATAGAATTCAAAGCTCCAAATAGTGAAAAATCTTTAGAGAAAGAGAGTGAAGAGGCTCTTAGTCAGATAATAAAAAATAGATATGATGTAGAGCTAAGGGAGAGAGGAATAGAGAATATCTACTATGTGGGAATGGCTTTCTATAAAAGAGATTTTAAATTGGTTTGGAAAAAATAGAGAGTTCGTAATCTTTCAACTACTTTTGATTTAAAATTTTTCAAAAAAAACTTGATTTTTTTAAAAAATAAGTATATACTTACTTCAATCATATAAATCAAAGGAGGTCACAAAGATGTTATTTATAATACTTAGCATAATATTTGTCATATACATAATACTCAAGATGAAAAAACTGAATAGACAAATTTTTATGTTAGGTAATATTTCTAGTATCTTTTCGTACCTATTTTTTAAAGAATATAAATTTATTTAATTAGTTTTGGTTTATATTTTTAATGGGGAAAATAATATAATTAAGATTTTAGAAAAATTTAACAGCCTAACTGGGCTGTTTTTTTATTACTAAAATTTTAGTAAGAAAGACATTTTAGGAGGAGATTTTATGCAAGTAACATTTGAGGAAACAAAAACCTTAAAGGAGAAACCAAGTGACAATGAGTTAGGATTTGGAAAATACTTTACTGACTATATGTTTGTAATGGATTACACTGATGAGAAAGGGTGGCACAATTTTAAAATTACTCCCTTTGCTCCAATAGCTCTAAATCCAGCAACTATGGTACTACACTATGCTCAAGAGACATTTGAGGGGCTTAAAGCATACAGGACAAAAGAGGGAAAAATCCTTCTATTCAGACCAGAGATGAATGCTAGAAGAATGATAAAATCAAATGAAAGACTATGTATGGCAACTATTCCAGAGGATTTATTTGTAGATGCTATCAAAACTCTAGTCAACCACGAAAAAGAGTGGGTACCTCACTTAGAGGGAACATCTCTATATATCCGTCCATTTATGTTTGCCACAGAGGTAGCAGTAGGGGTACACCCAGCAAGCTCATACAAGTTTGTTGTAATTCTATCCCCTGTCGGAAACTACTATCCAGAGGGAGTAAATCCTGTAAAAATCTATGTAGAAGATGAATATGTGAGAGCTACTAAAGGGGGAACAGGATTTACAAAATGTGGTGGAAACTATGCAGCTAGTATTATAGCTCAAGAAAAGGCTAGAAAGCTAGGATATACACAGGTACTTTGGCTAGATGGAGTAGAGAGAAAATATGTAGAGGAAGTAGGAACTATGAATGCTATGTTTATCGTAGACAATGAGGTTTATACAGCTCCTATTGATGGAACTGTACTTCCAGGAATTACTAGAGATTCTTGTCTTACTCTTCTAAAATCTTGGGGATACAAGGTACACGAAGAGCATTTCTCTATTGATTTCTTGATGAAAGCAGCTAGAGAGGGAAGAGTTCAAGAGGCTTTTGGAACAGGAACAGCAGCTGTTATCTCTCCTATTGGAGAACTTTTCTACAAAGGGGACAAACAGATTATAAATGATTTTAAAACTGGAGCTATAACACAAAAACTTTATGATACTCTTACAGGTATCCAATATGGAAAAGTGGAAGATAGCTTTGGTTGGACACAGGAAGTGTAGAGATTAAGGGGAGATTTTATGGAGAACTTAGGATATTTAGATAGGATTTTAGCTGAATATGAGAGGAGTTTTGATATTCATAGGGAGTATGAGATTGGGGATAAAAAGATTGATGCCTATGGATATTTTAACTCATACAGTGAGAAGTACCTGCTAGTTAAAGAGGTACAACTCTGGGAAACAAAAGCCTTTGAACATATATTTTTTATTGAAAAAGAGAATGTAGATAGCTCTACACTTGAAGATTTGCTCTCTCTTATTCCTAGCTATATAGAGCCTAATCTTGTAAGAAAGGGGAATAAATATCCTGAGAAAAATCATATGTATAGCTTTATTACTCTAGTTATTCTAGCAGAGAATATATCTGATTTGGAAACTATCAAGAGGGTAAAAAAATACAAGTTTGAGAAAAACTATCTCTTCTCTTTTAGAGGCTATTCCCAAGCTAGAGTAATCTTAGTAGATACAAAAAATAAAAATATATATAGTAACAAATCTGGAAAGACTTTAGAAAAATTATATAAACATCTTATCAAATAATAATTATAACTATTTTGATTTCAACTGACTAAAGAAAACTCAAAGAATTGTGTAATTTATGGAGAGAAGTTAGATTAACTCAGCGAAATCGAACGCTAAAAAACACAACTGTTTGAACGGAGTGAGTTTTGTGTTTTTAGTGAGATAAGCCATAGTTAATCAACTTCTTGGAATATGGAGCAATTCTTAGTTTTCTTTTTAAAAGGATAGTTATAAAAATTTTAATAAAACATCAGGGAGGATTTTTTTATGAAAGGAATTACACTTTTAGTTATCACAATTTTATGCTTTTTAGTGGCTTATGTCACTTATGGTTCTTGGCTTGCAAAACAGTGGGATATCGACCCTAAGAGAAAGACACCAGCTCACGATTTTGAAGATGGAGTAGACTATATTCCAGCTAAGGCACCTGTACTTTTAGGACACCACTTTGCTTCAATAGCTGGGGCTGGACCTATCAACGGACCTATTCAAGCTGCTGTATTTGGTTGGGTTCCTGTGCTTTTATGGATTATTCTTGGAGGTATTTTCTTTGGAGCTGTACAAGATTTCTCAGCTATCGTTGTTTCTATCAGACACAAAGGAAAATCTTTAGGAGAGGTTATTGAGGAGAATATCGGACACAGATGTAAGATGTTATTTACAATTTTCTCTTGGCTAGTTCTACTTTTAGTAGTAGCTGCTTTCTCTGACATTGTAGCTTCTACATTCCAAGGATACTCTATCAATCCAGATGGAACAAAGGTTTTCTACTCAGCTAATGGTTCTGTTGCCACAGCTTCTATGCTATTTATTCCACTATCCATTGCCTTTGGATTTTTAGTTTATAGAAAAAATGCACCTCTAGCTGTATCTTCGGTGGTTGGAGTTTTACTATTAGCTCTTTGTATTGCAGTGGGATTAAAATATCCTATCTATCTAAGTAAAACTTTCTGGTTAGGAGTGGTTTTTGTATATATCTTTATCGCTTCTGTTACTCCAGTTTGGATTTTATTACAACCTAGAGATTACTTAAATAGTTTCTTACTATACTTTATGATTATTGCAGCAGTAGTGGGAATTTTAGGAACTAACCCTGCTATCAACCTACCAGCTTTTACAGGTTGGACAAATAGTTTCAACGGACAAGTGATGTTCCCATATCTATTTATCACAGTAGCTTGTGGAGCTATCTCTGGATTCCATAGCTTAATCGCCTCTGGAACTACATCAAAGCAGTTAAACAATGAGGGAGATGCTAAGTTAATTGGATATGGTTCTATGCTTATTGAGTGTGTATTAGCTGTAATCGCCCTTATAGCAGTAGGAGCTCTTTTCTCTAATGGAAAGATGCCTCAAGGAACTCCAGCTGTGGTTTTTGCCTCTGCTATCTCTGGATTTTTCAACAAATTAGGAATGGGACAGGTAGCAGTAAACACTACATTTACAGTTATCTCTCTAGCTATCTCAGCCTTTGCTTTGACATCTTTAGACACAGCTACAAGATTAGGAAGATTCCTATTCCAAGAGTTATTTACTAGCAATAAAGCTAAAGAGAATAGTAAGGTACAAGGTTACTTAGGAAATATGTATGTGGGAACTTTCATCACAGTGGGACTTGGAGCAGTTCTTTGCTTAGGTGGATATCAAAATATCTGGCCTCTATTTGGAGCTTGTAACCAATTAGTTGCTGTGCCTTGTTTCTTAGGTGTATCTGTATGGCTAGCTAAAAAAGGAAAGAAAAACTTTATGCTTTTAATTCCAATGTTCTTTATGCTTGCAGCTACTATGAGTTCATTACTTATCTCATTTAAAACTAACTTAGCTCTTCTTTTAAATGGAAAGGGTAGCTTAGCAGTTCAAGGACTTCAAGTGGTAGTTTCATTACCTATCTTTGTCCTAGCTCTTATCCTAGTAGTAGAGGGAATGAAAGTTTTATGGGAGCATAGAAAGAAAAAAATGGGAGTGGCTAACTCTGTAAGCAATTAAATTAATAGATAGATAAAAATGAAGAGGTATTGCAATTAAATATTTGCAACAACCTCTTCATTCTTTTTTTCTTCAGTTAAAAAGTAACTATTATACTTAGTCAAAAGAGTATTACATGAATTTAAAAAGTTTTCTCCATGAAGAGTGATTGTCTCTTCAATTAATGAAACATCTCCATTCTTTATTATCTCTATAATTCTTCTATGTTGTTCTAAAATAAATAGAAGTGTTTTTTGTTCAGGAGTTTCTAAAACTCTAAATCTTTCATAATGAGTACTAGATGAAGATATTATATTCCAAATCTCCCCTTTATCTACAAATTTAAAGATAATTTCATGGAACTTCTTATCTAGATTGAATAATTCAACTAACTTTTCATTACAAGTACACTCTTTAATAATTTTCTCAATAAGCAACAGATTTTCATTTAATTTTTCAATTAAAACTTTCTTATCTAAAGGTGAAAGTATTACCAATCTCAATACCTCTTTTTCTAAAATTTTTCTAATAAAAAGAGTATTTTCAACAAGTTTCAGATTAATTTTAGATATAAAAGTTCCTTTTTGTGGAATAGCCTCTATTAATTTCTCCTCTTTTAATTTTACTAATGCTTCTCTTATTGGAGACTTACTTGTATTAAAAAAATTTTGTAACTCACTTTCACTAATTTTTTCTCCA
This sequence comes from Fusobacterium mortiferum ATCC 9817, assembly GCF_000158195.2. Classification (NCBI taxonomy): domain Bacteria; kingdom Fusobacteriati; phylum Fusobacteriota; class Fusobacteriia; order Fusobacteriales; family Fusobacteriaceae; genus Fusobacterium; species Fusobacterium mortiferum. Next base: position 573,630 of record NZ_GL987994.1, on the reverse strand, counting down.
GGTTTGAGAAAAAGAGTCATAATATTATATTTTAAAGTCCTATATATAAACTCCTTTATATTTTCATATTCCCTTTGAGCTAATAATTTCATAACTCCTCCTAAATTTACATAGACATCTTTTCAATTATAACATTTTATTTTTTAAAAAACAATACTCCAATTAGACAATTCCTTTATTCTATAATTTTCAAAATTAATTATTTTTTATAAAACATCAAACTTAAAAAATAAAAAATTGACTTTTTGGAAACAATATGTTATATATTTAAATATAAACGACTAGTCGACTAATTAGGAGGAATAAAAAATGGGAGCATTAACAGGAGTAAGAGTTTTAGATTTAACAAGAGTTTTGGCAGGACCTTATTGTGGAATGTTGTTAGCAGATATGGGAGCTGAAGTGATAAAGGTAGAAGTACCAAAAAAGGGAGATGACAGTAGAAGTTTTGGTCCTTTTGTCAACGGAGAAAGTGCTTATTATATGAATTTAAATAGAAATAAAAAGGGAATAACACTTAATTTAAAATCTGAAAAGGGAAAAGAAATATTTTTAGAATTAGTAAAAAAAGCTGATATTATTTTAGAAAATTTTAGACCTGGAACTATGGAAAAATTAGGATTGGGATATGAGGAATTAAAAGCAGTAAATCCTGGAATAATATATGGTTGTGTTTCAGGATTTGGACATACAGGACCATATAAAAATAGAGCTGGATATGATATTATTGGTCAGGCTGTTGGTGGATTGATGAGTACTACTGGTTGGCCTGGGGGAGAAGCTACAAGAACAGGAACAGCAATGGCAGATATCTTAGCTGGACTAAGTGTAACTATTGGTGTTTTAGGGGCTTTAAATTATAAGTTTAAAACTGGAATAGGACAAAAGGTAGATGTTGCCTTAGTAGACTCTGTTGTATCATCAATGGAAATCATCACTCAAATCTACCTAACTAGTGGAAAAATTCCAGAAAGAATAGGAAATAGATATGAATCTGTATATCCTTATGACTCATTCAAAGCTTTAGATGGTAGCTTAGTAATAGGTTGTGGAAATGACAAACTTTTCTCTTTACTAGTTGGAGTTATGGAAGCTCCTGAACTATTAGAAGATGAGAGATTTATATCAAATGCTAAAAGAGTTGAAAATAATATGCATTTAAAACCTATAATCGAAGAGTGGTTGAAGGATAAAAAAGTAGATGAAACTGTTGAGAGATTATTAGCTAAGGGAATACCAGCTGCTCCTATAAATACTATTGATAAGGTTGTAAATGACTCTCACATTCTATCAAGAGAGATGTTTGTTGAGGTTGAACATCCAAAAGCAGGAAAAATGAAGTTGACTGGAAATCATCTAAAATTTAGTGAGACTCCTACTAAGATAAAAACACCAGCTCCACTTTTAGGAGAACATCTAAATGAAGTACTTGGAAATATATTAGGTTACACTCAAGAAGAGATTGAAAGATTAGCAGATGAAAATCTGTTCTAGAAGGGAGAAAATATGGAAATAAATAACAGAATTGAAATAATAGAAGTCGGTCCAAGAGATGGATTTCAAAGTATAAAGGAGTTTATCTCAACTGAAGAAAAGAAAAAAATAATAGAGGGAATTATAGAATCAGGAGTAAAAAAGATACAGCTTACATCTTTTGTCTCTCCAAAACATATACCACAGATGCAAGATGCTGAAGAAATAGCCAAATATTTTTTAAATAAATATCCAGAGTTAGAATTTTCAGCTTTAGTTCCTAATTATAGAGGAGTTAAAAGAGCATATGAGATGGGACTTAGAAATATAGCATATGTTATCTCTGTATCTGAAGGACACAATAAGGCAAATGTAAATCGTAGTGTAGATGAATCTTTTGTAGAACTAGAAAAAATCTTAGCTGATTTTCCAGATATAAATATTACATTAGATGCAGCAACTACATTTGGTTGCCCTTTTGATGGAGAAGTTTCATATGATAAGGTAGATAGTTATGTTAAAAGAGCATATGATTTAGGTATCAGAACTATTAACTTATGTGATACAATAGGTATATCAAATCCAAAACAAATAGATGAGTTGTTAACTATATTACTAGAAAAATACAAAGATATTGAGTTTCAAGTTCATATTCATGATACTAGAAATATGGGAATGTTAAATTCATATATAGCAATTAAAAAAGGAATTAAACATGTCCAAGCTTCATTAGGTGGTATGGGAGGTTGCCCTTTTGCACCAGGAGCATCTGGAAACTTATCAACTGAGGATTTTGTTTATATGCTAGACAAAATAAATATTGAAACAGGAATAAATTTTAAAAAATTAGTAAATATAGCTAAAGAGTGTAGAGATAATATTAACGGAGTATATAGTGGGCATCAGATAAATATAAGTGATAAGATTAGTTGTAATTCTTAATCTTTAAAGGGGGATAGCATGCAAATAGTTTCGATAATATCATTAGTAATATTACTGATAACAATTGTTATTGGTTTTGTAAAAAAGATAAATATGGGGGTTTTAGCCTTAGGTTTTTCATTGATCTTAGGTTATTTGGGAAAGGTATCAGCAAGTAATATAATAAAAGGATTTAATTCAAGCTTATTTTTAATGTTAGTAGGAGTGAGTATATTATTTGGAATAGCTCAACACAATGGTACCTTAAATTTGATTGTAAAAAAATTGATTAAATTATCTGGAAAAAAAGCTTGGTTAATTCCAATACTTATGTATTTTGTCATATATTTTATAGCTTTCTTAGGAGCTGGAACAATAACAGGATTTGCTTTAGCTGCATTATTTGGAATTCCTATGGCAAAAGAGTTAGATGCTGATCCTTTTCTATTAACTACTATGGGGCAACTAGGTTCAATAGGTGGTGGTATTGTTCCTTGGGCACCGACTGGAATAATAGGTTTAGAGTTAGCTAAAAATGCTAATATAACTGGAAATTTAGCTAACACAATGGTATTAAATACATTTTTAGCTACAGCCTTTGGAGCGATTATTTCATATATTTTCTTAAAGGGATATAAACTAAAAGCTAAAGAGCTTAGTAGTGAAGTTTTAAAATTTAATAAAAAACAAAAGATAACTTTAGTAGGTATTCTATGTATGGTTATAGGAGTAGCTTTCTTCAATTTAAATATAGGACTACTTTCAATACTAATAAGCATCATCTTGATACTACTAAAAGTGGGAACAGAGAAAGAGGCTTTAGGATCAGTTCCTTGGAATACAATCCTACTTATCTCTGGAATGGGAATATTGATGGACTTAATAGTTAAATTAGATGGAATAAAATTACTAGCTGATATTCTAAGTCTATTTATGAACGAAAAAACAGTTGCAGCAATTTTAGCTCTTTCATCAGGAATTTTAAGTTTATTTAGCTCTACTTCTGGTGTTGTTATGCCTACAATGATTCCAACTATTCCTAGAATTATTGAAACATTGGGAATAGCAGGAGTGGTTCCTAGTGCATTACTTCTATCAGCAGTTATAAATGGTTCATCTCCTTCTGGAATGAGTCCTCTTTCAACTGGAGGAGCCTTTGTTATGGCAACACTTTCTGAAAACTATGAGCTCACTAACGAGGAGTTCTCAAGTAAATTTAAAAGACTATTTTATATAACTATGTTAAATATGTTTATTGTAGCAATCTTTATATTAATAGGTGGATTTAGTTTTACTAAATATATGTAATGGAGGAGTTATGACACTAACAGAGAAAATTTTAGCAAGAGCAGCAAAATTAGATAAAGTAAAAGCTGGAGATATTGTTTGGGTAGATGTAGACAAAGCAATGATGGATGATATTTTAGGTCCTAGAATTGAAATTGCTGAGAAGATGAAGGAGTTAAATTTAAAAATCTGGAATCCAGATAATGTTACAATAATTTCAGACCACTATACTCCACCTGCTAATGCCCATCAAGCTTCTATTGTAAAATTTACTAGAGATTGGGCTAAGGAGAATGAGGTTAAACATTACTATGAGTTTGCTGGACCTTGTCATCAAGTAATGATTGAAAAAAGTAGAGTTTTACCTGGAGAGATAATCTTAGGAACAGATAGTCACACCTGTACATATGGAGCTTTAGGAGCCTTTTCAACTGGAATTGGTTCAACAGAGATGCTAGGAGTTTTAGCAACTGGAAAAATTTGGTTGAAAGTTCCTGAGACTATAAAGATAAACTTTGTTGGAAAGATGAATAAGGGAGTTATGGCTAAGGACTTGATATTAGCAGCTATTGGAAAAATAGGTCATGCTGGAGCTACTTATAAGGCACTTGAATTCTCAGGAGAAGTAATAGATAATTTAATTATGGATGAAAGATTATGTATTGCTAATATGGCAGTGGAAGCTGGAGCTAAAAATGGAATAATGAGAGTTGATGAGAAAACAAAGGAGTATTTAAAAAATCTAGATTTAGAACTAACTCCAGAAGTTATAGAACTTTTATCAACTAATAGTTCTGATGGAGTAGCTCAAGAGATAACTATAGATGTTTCAGAAATTTATCCTCTTTGTTCATGTCCACATGAAGTAGATAATGTAGAGGAGATTGCTAAAATTGAGGGAGTAAAGATAGATCAAGCCTATATTGGTTCTTGTACTGGTGGAAGATACAATGACTTAAAATTGGCAGCTGATATATTAAAAGGAAGAAAGATAGCTGAAGGAGTAAGATTGCTAATCTCTCCAGCATCTAAAGAGGTATGGGAAAGATGTGCAAAGGATGGAATTTTACAGACACTCTCTGAAGCTGGAGCCACAGTATTAGCATCTAGCTGTGGAGCTTGCTTAGGGATACACTCTGGAGCAATAGGAGAGGGAGAAGTTTGTATCTCATCAACAAATAGAAACTTTATAGGTAGAATGGGAAGTAAAAAAGGAGAAGTATATCTAGCCTCTCCATTATCAGTAGCTGCTGCTGCACTTACAGGTTATATAGTAGACCCAAGAAAGTTTATTGAGGAGGAATAATATGAATATTAGTGGAAGAGCATTAAAATATGGAGATAATATTAATACAGATATAATCTCTCCCCCAGCATATATGGAACTAAGTATAAAAGAGGCAGCAAAATTTACTATGAGTCCAATAGACACAGAATTTGCTAAAAACTCTAAGCCAGGAGATATCTTTGTGGCAGAGAAAAATTTAGGTTCTGGTTCAAGTAGAGAAACAGCACCTCTAATGCTAAAAGAGTTAGGAATAAAAACAATTATTGCTAAATCATATGCTAGAATTTTTTATAGAAACTGTATAAATCTAGGAATACTTGCAATTCAATGTGACTTAACAGAGAAAATATCTATGTATGATGAACTAGAAATAGATTATAAAGAGGGAATAATATATAATAAAAGTAAAGATGAAAAATATGTCTGTGAAAAGATTCCAGAGCATATTATGGAATTTATCAAACAAGATGGACTAATTAACTATTTAAAGGAAAAGATATCTAAGAAATAATTAGGAGGCTTAAACTATGAGTAACTACAATAAAGATTTTGAAATAAAATGCTCTATCATTAGAGGGGGAACTAGTAAAGGAATATATATAATGGAAAATGAATTACCAAAGGAGCAGGAACTAAGGGATAGAATTCTTCTAGCTATATTTGGAAGTCCTGATGTAAGACAGATAGATGGATTAGGTGGGGCAGATAGTTTGACTAGTAAATTAGCTATTGTAGGTCCATCTTCTAGAGAGGATGCAGATGTAGATTATACCTTTGGACAAGTTAGTATTACAGAGAGCTTTATTGACTATGGTGGAAATTGTGGAAATATCTCTTCAGGAGTTGGAGTTTTTGCTGTTAATAACAATTTAGTAAAGGTTACTGAACCTATTACAAAAGTTAGAGTACATATGACTAATACAAACAGAGTTTTAACTTTAGAAGTTCCTGTAAAAGATGGAAAAGCTGAATTTAGAGGAGATTATAAAATAGATGGTGTCCCTGGAACTGGAGCTAAGATAACATTGGATTGGTCTGATGTAGTAGGAGGAATTACTGGAGATCTATTACCTACAGGAAATCCTAGAGATATAATCAAAGTTGAAGATGAAGAGTTTGAACTTTCTATTGTTGATGCTGGAAATATTGTTATCTTTATTGAAGCTGATAAGTTAGGGCTAAAGGGAACAGAAAGTAGTAATGAAATTGATAGTGACAAAGAGTTACTAAAGAAAATAGAGAGAATAAGAGGAGAGGTATGTTGTAAGCTAAAGCTTGTAGACTCGTGGGAAGAAGCTCAAATAAAGACTCCTTACCAACCATTCTTTGCTATTGTAAGTAAAGCAGCTGACTATACAGCACTAAACGGAGAGAAAGTTTCAAAGGATAATTTAGATATCGTATCAAGACTATTATTTATGCAAAAGATGCATAAAACTTACCCAGTTACAGGAACTGTAGCTACTGGAGCTGTAGCTAGAATCAAAGATAGTGTGGTATATAATCTTTTAAAAGATGAGGTTAAAACTGGAGTTGAAGTAAAAATTGGTCATCCTGGAGGAATAATTCCTATAAAAGTAAGAGCTAGTTATCCAAATGATAGATGTAAAATTGAGGAATTAGTAGTATGTAGAACTGCTAGACTTATTTTAGAAGGAAGAGTCTTTGTAAATATTTAAAATAATCAGCTTATAATTTCTTCATTGTATAAATTACTCCTTAATAAACAAAAACATATCTATTTTTAAAAAATATTTACATATAAAAGTTTTTATGATATAAAATATATACATTTACTTATATCAAGGAGGATTACATGAAAAAATTAATTATTCTTTCTGCTTTACTTGCAACTCTTGCTGCATGTAATAATTTAGAAAATAATAATCAACAAACTGTTTCTACAACTACAGTTGTAAATACATTAAATTCTACTTCAAATATTTTACAAGGAATAGCAGCTTATAAACAAGGAGATATGATAGGAGCTTATAATGCTTTAAAAAATCTTTCTCCTGCTTCAACAAATTTAGAAACTTACTCTACATATTTAAATGTTCTTCAAAATTTAAATAAAAATCAAGAGTTATTGACAGCTTTAAAATCTGGAAATGAGTATTTTGGTAACTCTAAAGATTATGTTTTAAATTATGCTAAGATACTTACTTCAAAATTTAATGATACAAATACTGCTACTAATGTTTTAGAAAACTATTTAAAATTATATGGAAATAATAGTGAAGTAGAAAAATCCTTAGCTAATATCTATACTAGTGCTGGAGAGGTTGCAAAGGCTGCAGCTTTATTAAAGGGAACAAATTAAAAAATATTTAAAATAAAAAAGGGCTTTATTTATGCCCTTTTGTTTTATAAAGGAGAGATTATGGACAGATTATATTATATAGAATTTTCCCATATAATTATTTTACAAGAAGTTGAAATAGGAATGGAAACAGAAGATGCTTTAATAACAGCTTTAGGTTGCTCATTAAATAAAATTCCAAAAAAATTTTTAACAGATGAGTATTCCTACTACAATGGAAATATCTGTATCTTTAGAAGAAGTAAGGCTGAACTCCTAGTGGCTTTTAGAGAATATAAGGAGAAGATTTTAAAAAATATAGCTGATATAGAGAAAGAGTTAGAAAGTTAAAAATTAGAGTTAATTTATATAATTACCTATAATTTTAGAATGTTTTATCTATAAATTATTTATTTTGTTAATTAATAATTATTTTTATAATTTTTATATAGTTTTTTATTTTACTCCTACTACATTATGGTTTTAATTTAAGAAATTTACTAGAAAAGAGAATAACATTCAAGAAGGACGAAGATTGAGAAGAATAAATAGAGCAAGTCAGTGAAATCGAACGCTAAAAAACACAACTGTTTGAGTGAAACGAGTTTTCCAATAGTAGGGGAGTTTTAACGACTACTACTATTGAGACATAGAAATTTATTTTCTGTGTTACATTAAGGAAACACTGAAAGCTTTGCTTCCTGTGTCTCAAAATTCTTAGAGAGTTAAAGCTCTTAGAATTTTGGAAACCTACTTGCTCTTTATTCTTTGAACGAAAGTCATTCTTGAAGTATTTATAATAACTTTAATTTTTTAAATTACATTCCCTTTTTTATATTCCCTATTTTAACCAAGACATCAAAGCTCTCAACTCTGTTCCCACTCTCTCTAATTCATGAGCCTTTGCTTCCTCTCTTTTCTTCTTTAAAAATGGTTGCCCAGCTCTTGAATCCTCTAAAAATTCATCAGCAAATTTTCCAGATTGAATATCTCTTAAAACCTCTCTCATCTTCTCTTTTGTTTCAGCAGTAATAATCTTTGGACCTGTTAAGAAATCTCCATACTCAGCTGTATTAGAGATAGAGTGTCTCATCTTAGCCATTCCTCCCTCATACATCAAATCAACTATTAGTTTCATCTCATGTAAACATTCAAAATAAGCATTTACAGGGTCATATCCAGCCTCTCTCAGTACCTCAAATCCACTTTTAATCAGCTCAGTAATTCCTCCACAAAGTACCACTTGCTCTCCAAATAAGTCTGTTTCAGTCTCCTGTTTGAATGTTGTCTCTAAGATTCCAGACCTTCCTCCACCAATTCCAGCTGCCCAAGCTAGAGCTACTTCTTTTGTATCTCCACTGTAATCTTGCTCCACAGCAACTAAGCAAGGAACTCCAACTCCCTCAGTAAATGTTCTTCTCACTAGATGTCCAGGTCCCTTAGGTGCTACCATAAATACATTTACATCTTCAGCTGGTACAATTTTCTTAAAATGGATATTAAATCCATGTCCAAATCCTAGATATACTCCCTTTTTTAAATATGGTGCTACCTCATTTTTATACATCTCTCCTTGAGTTTCATCAGGAGTTAAAATCATTACTACATCAGCATCTTTTACAGCCTCACTTGTTTCTTTTACTACAAATCCAGCCTTTTCAGCTTTCTCCCAAGATGGCGACCCCTTTCTCAATCCCACAGTTACATCCATTCCAGAATCTTTTAAATTTAATGAATGGGCATGTCCCTGTGAACCATATCCTAAAACTGTTATTTTCTTTCCTCTTAATTTCTCTAAATTACAATCCTCGTTATAATATACTGTTGTTCCTAAAATATTTCCTGCCATGTTTAAATCCTCCTAAGTTGTTTTATATTTTAATTATTGTTTTTTTACTCTCTTAAATTTGCTCTACATTTACAACATCTACAATTTTATATACCTGTCTTTGAACTTGGTCAAAAATCTCATCATTTCCCTCTAAAGTAAGCAAAATTTTTGCATAACCAGATTGATTACTAAAGTCTACACTCATATTATGAATTAGATAATCTCTCTTATAAAAAAGTGTCATCACTCTTTGTAAAAAAACTTTATTATTTTTACTTACAATTGCTAAGTTAAATTTTCTATTCATAATCCTTCACTCCTCTCAGTCCAATCATATCCTCTGCTGATTTCCCAGCTGGAATCATAGGATATACATTCTCCTCTTTTTTCACAATACAATTTACTAAAATAGGTTCATCACTTTTTAATATCTCATCTATCTTTTCTAAATCCTCTTCACTTTCTAAGGTAACACTTTTTACTCCATAAGCCTCTGCTACCTTTACAAAATCTGGATTAATCTCTAAATTTACCTCTGAGTATCTTCTCTCATGGAATAGTTCCTGCCACTGCCTTACCATTCCCAAATAAGAGTTATTCATTATAAATACTTTTACTGGAAGTTTGTAGGCTTTCAAAAGTATCAACTCTTGAATATTCATCTGAAACCCTCCATCTCCCACTATGCTTATAATCTTTTTATCAGGACAAGCTACCTGAGCTCCTATTGCACTAGGTAGTCCAAATCCCATAGTCCCTCCTCCACCAGATGAGATTATACTATTGGGATTTCTATAAGTGAGGTGTAAGGCACTCCACATCTGATGCTGTCCCACATCTGTTGCAATTACTCCCTCTCCTTTTAATACTCTATCTATCTCTCTGAGTACTCTTTGAATAGTCAATCCCTCTTTACAATCTGGAACTATTAGAGAGTATCTTCTCTTGAGATACTCCACTCTATCTCTCCATTCACGAATATCTTCTAACTCTATTCTTTTTTCATTCAAAAGAGTTAATACCTTTTTCAAATCTCCCACCAAAGCTATATCAACCTTTTTATTTTTCTCTATCTCTGATGGGTCAATGTCTATGTGAATAATTTTAGCATTGGGACAAAATTTTTCAATATTTCCTGTAATTCTATCATCAAACCTAAATCCCATTCCAATTATCAAATCAGCCTCTAATGTAGCTATATTAGCTGCTGCTGTCCCATGCATTCCCAACATTCCTAAAAAAAGATTTTTATCTCCTGGATAAGCTCCCAGTCCCAAAAGAGTGGAAGTTACTGGTATCTGTAATCTCTCTACAAACTCTCTAAACTCCTCTGCTCCCTTTGAATGAATTACCCCAGCCCCACTTATAATCAGTGGTTTTTTAGAGTTCTCTATCAACTTTATTCCCTCATCTAACTTGGACAAATCCTCTTGATACCCTCTCTCATATCCAGATAAATCCATCTCTTCTGAATATAGCTCCTCAAATCTTTCTACCTCTATCTTTTCTAATTGTATATCTCTAGGAAAATCTATTAATACAGGTCCAGGTCTTCCACTTTTGGCTATGTGATAAGCCTCTTTTACAATTTGTGGTATCTCCTCAATAGAGAGTATTTGGTAGTTACTCTTAGTTATTGGAAGTGTTATATTTACTATATCTGTCTCTTGAAATGAATCTCTTCCTAGCATTGCTCTATTTACCTGTCCAGTGATAGCCAGTATTGGAATAGAATCCATAAAGGCTGTCATTATCCCTGTTACTAAATTAGTAGCTCCTGGACCAGAAGTGGCAATACACACTCCCACTTCTCCACTAGCTCTAGCATAGCCATCAGCCTCATGTACTGCTCCCTGCTCATGTCTTGATAGATAGTGTTTTATTCCTTCAAATGAGTATATCTCATCATATATAGGGATTACACTTCCTCCTGGATATCCAAAGACATCCTTTACTCCCAATCTTTTTAAACACTCCAATAATACCCTAGCCCCTGTAATCTCTCTCTCTTTCATAGTTTTCCTCTCATTCCCCAAAAATTTCTACTGCTCCCCTATCTGCTGATGAAACATTTAAAGCATATTTCTTTAAATATCCTTTAGCCTTAGATTGAAATTTTGGAAGTTTCTCTCTTCTTAATTCTAACTCTTTATCATCTACTAAAAGTTCTATTTTTCTATTTGGAATATCTATAAGTATTCTATCTCCATTTTCTACTAGAGCAATATTTCCTCCACTAGCTGCTTCTGGAGAGATATGCCCTATAGATGCTCCCCTTGTAGCTCCTGAAAATCTTCCATCTGTTATTAGAGCTACATCTTTATCCAGTCCCATTCCTCCTAATAGTGAAGTAGGTGTCAACATCTCTCTCATTCCTGGTCCACCCTTTGGTCCCTCATAACGAATTACTAAGACATCTCCCTTTTCTATCTCTTTATTTAAGATTGATTTTACGCACTCCTCTTCACTATCAAATACCTTTGCTTTCCCCTCATGTTTTAACATATTCTCTGCTACTGCTCCAGCTTTCACTATACAACCATTTGGAGCTAGATTTCCTTTTAATACAGCTATTCCCCCTGTATTGTACGCTGGTCTATCCCAAGGTTTTATTACATTTTCATCATAGATTACTGCTCTATCCACTATCTCCCCTTGAGTTTTTAGAGCCACAGTTGGAGTATCTAGATGCAATAGATTATTTTCAGCTAATCTTTTTAATACTCCACTTACTCCCCCAGCATTGTATAAATCCTCTATATGATAATCACTTGCTGGTGCTAATTTACACACCTGTTTTGTTTTATTAGAAATTCTATCAAAATCCTCTAAAGTCAATCCCACACCAGCCTCATGTGCTATTGCTGTAAGATGAAGAGCTGTATTAGATGAACCTCCTAGTGCCATATCCAGAGCCACTGCATTTTCAAAACTCTCTCTAGTCAGTATATCCAGTGGTTTTAAGTCCTTTTCTAAAAGTTTCATTATCTGCTCTCCACTACTTTTTGCCAACCTTATTCTCTCTGAATATACAGCTGGTACTGTTCCATTTCCAGGAAGAGCCATTCCCAAACATTCTGTTAAACAGTTCATAGTATTTGCTGTAAACATTCCTGAACATGAACCACAAGTTGGACAGCTTCTATTCTCTATCTCCTTTAGCTCCTCCTCATCTATCTTTTGAGAGGTAAAGCTTCCCACTGCTTCAAATGTACTGCTCAAGCTTATCTTTCTTCCTCTATGTGTCCCAGCTAACATAGGTCCACCACTTACAAATATACTTGGAATATTTAATCTAGCTGCTGCTATTAACATTCCTGGCACTACCTTATCACAATTTGGGATAAATACCATAGCATCAAAGGGAGTTGACATTCCCATAATCTCCACTGAATCAGCTATTAGATTTCTTGAAACTAAGGAGTATTTCATTCCCTCGTGGTTCATTGCCAATCCATCACATACACCTATTGTATTAAACTCCATTGGTATTCCCCCAGCATTTCTTATCCCATCTTTCACTGCTTGAACTAGTTGTTTTAGATGCATATGCCCTGGAATAACCTCGTTATATGAATTAGCTATACCAATCAATGGCTTTTTTAACTCCTCATCTGTCAGCCCCAAAGCTTTTAATAGTGAACGGTGTGGTGTTCTTGTTACTCCCTTTGTCAAATTCTCACTTCTCATTATTTATCCCCCTGTGTTTTAAAGTTTTATAAAAAAAAGAGACTCAACGGTATCATCCATTGAATCTCTCATAAAAGTCTTTTATTTATAATAATTTTGAAAACCTAACGCAATTTTACTTTTAACATCTTAATAAGCATTTCAGGTAGCACAAAAATATTATTAGAAACTTTTAACTCATTCAATAGATGATTAATAGAACTAATAATTATTATTATACATATTATGCTTATTATTATGTTAGTTAAAATTAACATCAGTTTTCCTCCTTTTTTTCAATCTTATTTTCAATAATATTATCAAAATTTTCTTTTTTTGTAAAATATATATTTTATATAATCAATATTTTAAAATAATATTTTATCAATCTTGCTTTAGCTTCTGAGTTTTTTAAAAATTTATTTCCACTATTTATGTTTTTAATAATACACAATTAAAAATTATTTTTCATCAAAAAATACTTAAAATTTAATATTTTACCCCTAGACAATATTAAAAAAAGTGATAAAATATCTAATGAGACAATATTAATTTTTTAAGTGGAGGGTTTATGTTTGGAGTTATTAATTATGAAATGTTTTTGACTTCTAGTATTATTTTAGCTTTGATACCAGGAAGTGATACTATGTTTATACTGGGACAAGCTATATCCAATAGTATCAAGTCTGGTAAGTATTCTGCTTTTGGAATTTGTTCTGGGCTTATAGTTCATACTTTTTTAGCAGCCTTTGGACTTTCTTTGTTACTAAAAAATTCTGTAACAGCTTTTAATCTTATAAAGTTTTTAGGAGCTATGTATCTTGTATATATGGGGATTAAAAGTATAAAATCTAAAGATATGCTTGCTGTTAATCAGGGGAAAAAGAAAAGAGAAGATTTAAAAAAGGCTTTCTTTCAAGGATTGGTTACTAATCTTTTGAATCCTAAGATAATTCTATTTTTCTTAGCTTTTTTACCACAATTTATAGACACAAATAACACTTATGGAATGGTACCTTTTGTTTTATTAGGTCTAACTTCAACTATTATCTCTGGAATTTGGTATATATCTCTATCTATTTTTGCTTCTTTTATAGCAACTTTCCTAAAGAGAAATAAAAACTTTGGAAAAATAGTAAACAAACTTTCTGGAACAATTTTTATTATCTTAGGAATAAATCTTCTTAGAGTAAAAAATAGTTAAACTTAAAAATATCTTAATAATATGAAAGGACTATTGTAAACTCTTAAATTGAAATCAAAAAATAAAACAGTTTAACAATATAAAAGGACAATATTATATTTTATAAAAAATTCTGAGAATTACGAAGATTGAGAAGAATAAATAGAGCAAGTCAGCGAAAGTGAACGCTAAAAAACACAATAAACCAAAGGTTTAACCCTTGTGTTTTTAGTGAACTAAGCCTACTTGCTCTTTATTCTTTGAACAAAAGTAATTCTTGAATTTTTTAACTTCTTAGATTATAGAATAATTCTTAAGTTATTTTATAAAAATTTTTCTAACTCCTCTTTTAATTTCTCTTTATTTATCAAATGTATAGTTGAAATTCCTAATTTTTCTGCTCCTTCAGTATTTGCTAAAGTATCATCTATAAATAGAGTTTCCTCAGGATTTAAATTATATTTTTTCAATAGCTCCTCATAGATTTCCTTTTCAGGCTTTAACAGTTTTACATCATAGGATACAACTTTTCCATCAAAATACTTTTTAAATTCACACTTTCTCTCTATCTCTAAAAAAGCCTCTCTGTGAAAATTAGAAAGAATATATAATTTATACCCCTTTTCTTTTAATTTTGGTAATAATTTTAAATTCTCTTCAATAGGAAACAGTACCCCTTGTATATTCTCTTTAAAAAGTTTTTCTATGTTCTCTTTCTCCTCTGGTAAATCCTTTGTAAAAATCTTTATAGCCTCATCATACTCTAATGTTCCTCTATCTAAATCTTGCCACTCTTGCTCTTTAAATACTCTTTTATAGAATCTATCTTGATTTTTCTCAGCTACAAATTCAGAGATAAATCTCTCTGGACTATACTCTATCAACACATTTCCCAAATCAAAAATAATATTTTTTATCATTTTCCCTCCTATTTATCCTTATCAAATATTAAAACATCTTTTTTTATAAACTCCCCTGGAGCCATACCAAGATATTTTTTAAACACAGTACAAAAATGTTTGTAATCACTAAATCCAACTTTTTCAGAGATTTCATACATTTTTAAATCCTCTTTTACAAGGAGTTTCATAGCTTTCTGCACCCTATATTTATTCAATATCTCTAAAAAAGTTTCCTCTAGTTCCTCTTTAAACTTTCTGCTGAGATAACCTGAACTCACTCCCAATTCATCTGCAATCTCAATAATACTTATCTTCTCATTATATCTATTTTGAATTTTTTGTAAAGCTTTATACACATATTTATTTTTAGTCTGAGCTTTCTCAAAACAGATATTTATATTAAAAAATTCCAATTCCTCTTTAGTTTTACTAACTTTCTCCAAAACCTCAAGATTTTTCTTATTTTCCAACTTTTGCTTTACCTTGTCTAATGCTTTATAGAGTAACTCCTCATCTAGTGGCTTTAAAAGATACTCCACTACACCAATATTTATCCCCTCTTTAGCATATTCAAACTCTCCATAACTAGTTAATAAAATTGATTCAAAAACTATATTTTCACTTTGACACCTTTTTATCATTTCCAATCCATTTAAATTAGGCATCTTTATATCTGTAATAACCAAATCTGGTTTAAGCTCTCTTATTTTTTCCAATCCATCTAATCCATTTATAGCTTCCCCCACTATATTACAATCTTTTTCTATCCAATCTATAGTATTTATTAGTCCCTTTCTAATAATCTCCTCATCTTCTACTATCAATACTCTTATCATCTTGCCTCCATTCCAATTTAAATGGAATCTCTATTCCTATATAAGTTCCCCTATTAGAGGAGCTCCTTATATTTAAGCCATACTCTTTCCCATATAACAACTCTATTCTTCTTTGAACATTATACATTCCAATATGCTCTTTTAAGCTTAAATTTCTTTTTAAAAGTTTCTCCTTTAAAAGTTTTAGCTCTTGCTTTTCTATTCCCTTACCATTATCAAAAATTCCTATCTGAATTCTCTCTCTCTTCTGCTTAATCTTAATTAATATTTTAAACTCTTTCTCTTGAATATATCCGTGTTTAATAGAGTTTTCAACTATTGGTTGAATAATTAGTTTAGGTGTTAAATATTCTAAAAATCTCTCCTCTACATCTATAGAATATGAAAACTTATCTCCAAATCTTATCTTCTGAATTTCTAAATAGTTTTTTATATAGAAAATCTCCCTCTCTATTTTTACTTCTGAACTTTTATTTTCTATACTAAATCTCAAGATTGATGCCATATTAATAATTATCTTATTAGCCATTTTTTTATCTAAATGAATAGTATACCTCAACATCTCCAATGTATTAAAAAGAAAGTGGGGATTAAATTGACTCTCTAGCTGTTTTATCTCTGTAACTATACTATGTGTTGCTTCCTCTTTATTTTTTTCTATCAATCTTTTTATATCTAAAAGCATCTGATTATAAGTATCACCTATTATCTCAAACTCATCATTAGATTTTATATTTATCTGAGTATCTAAATCTCCTGTTTCTATATTTTTTATTGCCTTTATTATCTCTTCAATTGTTTTAGTCTTTTTTAAAGCAATATTTTTAGCAACCTTCGACATAAAAATTACAAGAAAAATGAAAACAATAGTTATATAAATAAAACTCTCTATAAAATTATCTATAATATATTCAGTAGAAGATATACAATATACATCTATATTTGAATAAAAAACCTCTTGCTTAGAAATATAGTATTTTCTTCCCCTATATTTCAGATAATTTTTTTTCTCTCTAAACTCTTTCTTTAATTTATCTAAGGAATCTTTAAAATTGGCATTATTAGTTGAGATAACATTATTATACTTATCTGTTAAAACTACACCAAAATTTTCAGAATCTCCCATTATCTTTTCAAAATTTTTATCTAACATATGATAAACCAAATAACCTATAATCTCATTATTATTTTTTATAGGTTTCCCAACAGAAAAATTACTTACATTTCCCTCTCTAAAATATAGCTTTCCTACATAATTTATAGTCTTTTCATTATTAGATAACATTCTGTAAAAGAGTCCCCAAATATATCCGTTACTACTCCCTAGAAACTCTGCATTGGTCATTAAGATATTTATATTTTTATCATATAGTACAAATTTACCATCAATTTCAAGATTTAGAGGACTTTTGTATAGAAGCTCGTAAGCTTTTTCATTGATCTCATCATCAAGTATTACCTTTTTTAAAATCTCATCCTTGCTCAATCTATCAATTTCATTATATACCTTTGAAATTATTTCATCTGTTTGCTGAGATAAATTTTTTAAATTGTTATTATTATTATTTACCATTGCTCTATAACTTAGGTAATATATCATTCCATAACCTATAAGAGCAGTAAAAATAATAGGAATGAGTGAATAGAAAATTAAAATCTTTTTCATCTGCTCTTTAAAACTGACAAATTTCTTATTTCCCATTACAATCATTCCTTTTTATTTTTATTTTATCACTATTTTATTTAAATTTCTAGCAATTAAATATTTACATTTTTTCCACCAGTTACTTTAAAGAAAATTAGAAGAGATACAACTGTTGTTAAAGTCAAAATTGTAGATAGTGCTGCTGCTGTACCATAACTTGCTCTAATTACCTCAGTATATATAGATACTGACATTGTCCTAGTAAATCCTGTATATAAAATAACTGAAGAACTCAATTCATTTATTACTGTTATCCAACTTAGTATAGCTCCTGATAATACCCCTGGTAACATCATTATTGAAGTTACTTTAAAAAATGTTTTCACTGGAGAACAACCTAAACTAATTGAAGCCTCTTCCAAGCTTGGACTTATTTGATATAGTATTGCTGCTGCTGACCTCAATGTGTAAGGTAATCTTCTTATTACAAATGAGATTACTATTATAGCTGCTGTACCACTTAGTAATAGTGGCTTACTATTAAAAGCTAAAAGAAGAGTGATACCAATTACAGACCCTGGAATAATATATGGAAACATTGTCATTGTATCTATTATTCCTGTTAAAACATTTCTTTTTCTTGTAGAAATATAGGCTATAAACATTCCCAAGAAAATTATAATTACTATTGCTATTATTCCATATAGATAAGTATTAAATATAGCATTTCCCATTCTAGAAAAGACTTTCTCATAGCTTTCCAACGAAAACTCTGGAACAAACATCGAACCTTTTGTTTTTAAGAAAGAAGTATATACTACTGTAATTTGTGGAATTATTGATAAGAATACTACTAAATATATAAATATATGCATCAATACTCCCTTTACTCCTTTTAACTCCTTTGCTTGCATAGGTCTTAAAGAGCTCATAACAAAAGATTTCTTATTTACTATATATTTTTGTCCTAAAAATAACAAGATAGTTATAAATACTAAAACTGTTGCCATTGCTGCAGCAAAGTTAGCATTTCCACCCATTTCTCCTACAAACTCAGAATATATCAAAACTGGCATAACATTATACCCTTCTCCTATTAACATAGGAGTACCAAAGTCTGCCATAGCATTCATAAATACCAAAAGTCCTCCTGACATAAGAGTAGGTAAAATTAGAGGCATTATAATAGTGCAAACTTTCTTAATTGTTGTACAACCTAAGCTTTCTGCTGCTTCACTTAATGAAACATCTATTTTTTTTAGAGCTCCTGAAACATATAGATAGATAAATGGATATAGTTTTAATGTAAAAACTAATAGTATTCCTGTAAATCCATATATTGTAGGAAGATTTATCCCCAAAATATCTCTAAAAAACTCTGTAACAACTCCACTTCTTCCACATAGTAAAACCCAAGAGTAAGCTCCTATAAATGGAGGAGATAACATAGAGATAATAATCAATACTTCTACTAAACCTTTTAATTTCACTTTATAAGCAGACATAAAATAAGCCATAGGAACTCCAATAACAATAGCCAGTACTGTTACACAAGAAGTTACCTTAAAACTATTTAAAAGTCCTTGATAATAATACTTTCTCGAAAAAAATCTTACAAAGTTTGTTAAGCTCCACTCATTTGTTATAGGGTCTTTAAAACCACTAATGAATAAAGAGAATAATGGATATATTAAAAATAGTGTAAAAATAAGGGCTATTATTAAAGTTACACTTGTCCAAAAATCCCATTTAAACTTTCTATTTAACATACACCTCAACTCCTTTTATTAAACTCTTTTCTCCATCAGAAGTAAAGATATTTATTTTTTTAGAGTTTGGTTTTAAATATAATTTATCTCCTACACCATATATTTTTGTAGCCTGTCCTATATCTTGAGAAAATTCCAATGCTGGCATATTTTCTACTATATCATCTTTTAAAGCTTCTATCTCATATGTATTATACTTTCCTAAAAAAGTACTTGTCTTTATCTTCATTTCTAGCCCTTCTCCACTTTCATGCACTATTGAAAACTCCTCTGGACGAATTGCTACTATAACTTCTTGATTATCTTTCACTTCATCAACTAAATTTTCCATCTCAATTTCATAACCACTTTTAAATACAACAAATTTTTTACCCTCTCTTATTTTTAAATACCCTCTAAAAAGATTAGAATATCCTATAAATGTAGCTACAAACTGATTGTATGGTCTTGTATATATATCATGTGGAGTTCCTAGTTGTTGAATTACTCCTCTATTGATAACAGCTATCCTATCAGAAATAGCCAAAGCTTCCTCTTGGTCATGTGTTACATATACAGTTGTTATTCCAACTTTCTTTTGTACATCTCTTATAGCAGAACGCATCTCCAATCTCAACTTAGCATCTAAGTTTGAAAGAGGCTCATCCATAAGTAAAACACTTGGATGAATTACAATAGCTCTTGCTAGAGCAACCCTTTGTTGTTGTCCTCCTGATAATCTCTCTGGCAATCTCTCTTGATACTCTGAAATTTTTACAACATCTAATATTTTATCCACTTTTTCTTTAATCTCATCTTTATTAATTTTTCTTAATTTTAGTCCATATTCCACATTTTCTCTAACAGTCATATGTGGGAAGATAGCATAGCTTTGGAATACCATTCCTATATTTCTTTTATGTGCAGGGACATCATTTATACACTTATCATCAAAATATATTTTTCCTCCCTCTATACTATTAAATCCTGCTATCATTCTTAGTAGGGTAGTTTTACCACAACCAGATGGTCCTAACAGTGTAAAAAACTCTCCATTTTTTATATTTACTGTCATTCCTGGTATAATTGTATTATCTCCAAATTTTTTTATAACATTATCCACATTTATTGCTACACTCATCTTTACACCTCTCTCTATCTTAAATAAAAAGTGTCCATTTATTGCTATTTTTCAAGTTTATAAATGGACACTAGCTCAATACTTATTTTGTATAGATATCTTTAAATTTATCTAACCATACTGCTTTTTGAGATTTTACAACTTCAAGGTCATCTTCTATTACATTTATATCCTCTAATTTCTTCAATCCTTTTCCTGGCTCAACATCTTTTCTTATACTTCTTCTATTTAATTGAGCTGTAATCATACTTTGTGCCTCTTTACCAGTTAAGAAATCTACAAATAATTTTGCATTTTCTAAGTTTTTACAATTTTTTACTATATATACACCATCAGGTTTTACTATTACTCCCTCTTCCATATAAACTACTTCTACTGGAGCATCAGAGTTTACATATTTTACTGCTCCCTCTTCAAATGTCAATCCCACTGTATACTCTCCATCTGCAACTCCTTTATATACAGCTGAAGAACCAGAAAGTAAAGTATAGTTTAAATTATCCATTAATTTTTCTACATAAGACCAACCATTATCTGGATTTCCATTTCCCATTGCATATAGCATATTTACTAAATGTTCAAAAGATGATGAAGATTTAGCTGGATCAGAAAAAGCTATTTTTCCTTTTAAAGCTGGATTTAATAAATCTTGATATCCTTCTATTTTGATATCTCCTATAAGATTTTTATTTACCATAATTACACTTGGTACTGCTGTAAATCTTGTCATATTTCCTTCTACATTTTTATAACTATCATAGAAAGCTTCTTCATTTTTAGAAGTATATGGTAAGAAATAATCTTTTATTGGCTCTACTGTTGTTATAGTTCCTCCCCATAGTACATCAGCTAATGGATTATCCTTTTCTGATTCGATTCTCTTCATTAATTCTCCAGTTCCTGCTGCTATTACCTCTACTGATACTCCATATTTTACTTCAAACTCTTTTACCAATGGATCTATAAATTCTAATGGATGTGGACAATATACTGTCAATTTTTTTGTATTTTCAGTAGTTTCTACTTCCTTTTCTCCTCCACAACCTATTAAAAATATAGACATCATAATTCCAATTAATCCTAAAAATAATTTTTTCATTTTACTCCCTCCTTATTTTTTTTCTTAATAAGAGAATACCTTATACCTTCTTTTTTATCAATACTATTTTATGCTATTTTATACTTAAAACTTACCTTTTTATCTTTTTAAAAACAAAATAAAAAGGAACTAATGTAAACCCTTAAGTTACAATAGTTCCCTCTTCTATTTTATTATATATTTTCTAAGGCTCTAGCTATATCTTTCAATATATCCTCTACATTTTCTATTCCCACATTCAATCTAACTGCTTCAGGTAAAACACCAGCTTTTATTTGGTCCTCTTCTGATAGTTGTCTATGTGTTGTACTAGCTGGATGTAATACACAAGTACGAGAATCTCCCACGTGAATTACACTTCTTATCCAAGTAAGCTCCTTTATAAATCTCTCTGCTCCCTCTCTTCCACCTTTGACACCTAGTAATATAACTCCACTTCCCCCTTTAGGTAGATACTTTTTAGCATTTTCATATGAATAACTGCTCTCTAACTTAGGATAATTTACCCACTCTATCTTCTCATGATTTTCTAAAAATTTTGCAACTTTTAAAGCATTTTCACTATGTCTTTCCATTCTTAGATGTAGTGTTTCCAATCCTCTCAAGAAAAGAAAAGCATTAAAAGGATTTAGACAAGCTCCAAAATCTCTCAATAAAGTTACCCTAGCCCTTGTTATATATGCAGCTTTTCCAAAATCTTTCCAATAACTTAAGTTATGGTAAGCTGAATCTGGCTCTACAAGGTCTGGAAACTTTCCATTGTCCCAATTAAAATTTCCACCATCTACAATAACTCCACCCAATGCTGCCCCTTGCCCATCTATATATTTTGTAGCTGAATGAGTTACTATATTTACTCCATATTCAATAGGATTACATAGATATGGAGAAGCTAGAGTGTTATCTACTATAACAGGAACTCCCTTCTCTTTCCCTACTCTCACAAGCTTTTCAAAATCTATTACATTCATCTCTGGATTTCCCAAAGTTTCTCCAAAAAGCACCTTTGTATTCTCTTGAAAAGCTGTCTTTATCTCCTCTTCTGAAGCCTCTGGAGAAACAAAAGTAGCAGTTATTCCATACTTTTTCAAGGTAGATTTAAATAGATTAGCTGTTCCCCCATATATAGTTGCTAGAGATACTATATGGTCACCGCAACCACATATATTCAAAATAGCTGTTACATTGGCTGCTTGTCCTGAAGCTAGTGCCAAAGCTCCCACACCTTTTTCTAGCTGTGCTATCTTTTCTTCAAAGGCTGTAACTGTTGGATTTCCTATTCTTGAATACATATACCCATCTCTTTTTAAGTCAAATAGCTCTGCTAAAACCTCTGGAGAGTTGTAGTCATAAGTTGTAGTCTGATATATTGGATATACTCTTGGTTGCCCCTCAGTAAACTCTCCACTCCCTTGTACAAGTTGTGTTTCAATTTTAAATTCCTCTCTGCTCATAAAATCCCTCCTGTTTTGTTTATATAAAAAAAATCTCTATTACCATCAAGTAATAGAGATTGATATACTTTAATATCAGCCATCTGTCTGGAATTAGCACCACATCTTTTGATAGGTTGCTGAAACGTCATAGAGCCAGTCTCTCGGTTTCTCTTGATGGTTTTTTATTTTTTATTTCTTTGTTGAAAATGATTATATACCTTTACTTTTCTTTTGTCAATAATTTTTTCTATAAAAATTTTATACTTTTTAACTCTTCTATAAGTCAAAAAGATTTTCTAAAAATTTAGCTGCAGCATCTTCATCTGAACTTCCAATAACTTTACACTCTTTTAAAATCTCTTTTAATCTTTTATCCCCATTTCCCATTATTATTCCCATTCCAGAATTTTCTAACATTTCTTTATCATTTAAAGCAGCTCCAAAAGAGATTATTTCTTTAAAATCTATATTTTCGTATTTTAATAATGTTTTTAATGCTTCCCCTTTATTTGCTTTTTTACTCATTATTTCTAAACAAGTAGGTTGAGAAGTAGCAATATTTAAATACTTATCTAATTCTAAATTTTTCATTTTTTTCTCTAATTTTTCTATAACTTTTCTATTAGGATTTATAAAAAATATCTTTTCAGCTTCCACATTTTTAAATTTATCTAAATTGGATATTTGAGGAGAATATTTTGATTCTTTATGAAAATCAATATAATCTTGCACTATTCTATCAGTATACCAATCTTTTCCCTTATAAATACTTCTCGAAGTTCCCTCTTCAACCTCTAATTCTAATAGTGTTTTTATTAATTTTCTATCTATGCTTTCTCTCCCTATCTCATTCCAATTTTCACTATGAATAAATGAACCATTTCCTGAAATTAAATATTTTGCCACTCCAATTTGGTTAAAGAAATATTTGGCATCTTCATAGTGTCTACCTGTAGCTATTACAAACTTTATTCCTTTTTTTTCAAGTTTTCTTATTGTACTTACTGTATAGTCACTTATTCTATGCTGTGAGTTTAATAATGTCCCATCTAAGTCAGATACAACTATCTTATATCTCAATCATTTCCCCTCCCTTTATTAAAAAAGGTAACCTTTTGGCTACCTTTTAAACTTTAATTTGTTTTAAATATATTTCTTATTTTCTCACTATAGAATTTTTTCATTTCTTCTCTTGGATATTCTAAAATTTTCTTTAAATCCATCTCTTTTGGATTATTTTTAAGATTTTCTCTTAAGCAACTAGTAAATACTAATCTTCCATCAGTATCTACATTTATTTTTGTAACAATTGATTTTGAAGCTTTTTTCAATTCTTCATCTGGAATTCCAATAGCATCTTTTACTTCTCCACCAAATTCTTTAAATTTTTTTATATATTCTTGAGGTACAGATGAAGAACCATGTAATACTATTGGGTAAGAACCTATTTTTTCTTTAATCTCTTCTAAAATATCCAATCTTAGTTTAGGGTCTTCTCCTGGTTTAAATTTATGTGCTCCATGAGCAGTTCCTATTGCTATTGCTAAAGAATCTACTCCTGTTTTTTCTATAAATTCAATAGCTTCTTTAGGTCTAGTAAAATGAGAATCATCTGAACTATGTTCATCTTCTACTCCCGAAATAATTCCTATCTCTCCTTCAACAGAAGCATCATACTCTTTTGCCAATTTCACAACAGATTTTGTTATCTCCACATTTTTTTCAAACTCATATTTTGAAGCATCTATCATTACTGATGAAAAACCATAATCTAAACACTCTTTTATCATATCTACTTCTTTTCCATGGTCTAAATTAAGTGCAACTGATATTTTTGAACCTTTTGCTCTAATCTCCTCTATCGCTCCTTTTATCATTAGTGGTAAAAGTTCTTTTCCTATATATTTCCTTGCACTTGCAGATATTTGAAGTATTACATCACTATCTGTTTCTACACAAGCTTCTAAAATAGCTTGTAATTGTTCCATATTACAAAAGTTGAAAGCAGGTATTGAGTATCCACCTTCATTTGCTCTTTTAAACATTTCTCTAGTATTTTCTAATCCTAATTCTTTATAGCTATATTTTTTCATTTATTAACCCCTTTTTATTCTCTCTAATACCTCTTCTATTTCAGGAATAGAGTTTCTTCCACCTAATTTTTCTACCGACAATGAAGCACATGCAGAAGCAAATTCTATATTTTTTTCAATTGAAAAACCATTGCTCAATCCATATACAAAAGCTCCATGGAAAATATCTCCAGCTCCTGTTGTATCAATTGCTTTCGTTTTAAAAGCCTTAAACTTTCTTACTTTTCCATTCTCTTCCATAATAGCTCCTCTTTCTCCTAAAGTAACTATTATAGTGTTTTTGTTTAGTTCTTTCAATTTTAGAAGAACTTCCAAGAAATTATCCTCATCTATTTTATTTATACCACAATAATCCTTTGCAAAATCTTCAGAACATACAAGATAGTCAACTAAAGCTCCTAATACTACTGTCCCTTTTTTAAATGTCCCAGCATCTAATACTTTTATTGTATTTGGAAATAATCTTATTGCTTCTAAAGCTAAATCCAATTCATGTCCATCAAAATGTAGAATCTTAGGTTCATTTTCATATTTAAATTCTATTTTATCTATTTTTTCCTCTTCACGATAGTTTATTATAGTTCTAGAACCATTACTTCCATTTGCTATAATTAAACTACAAGGTGTAACATATTCGTCTTTTATTAAGATATTTTTTGTATCTACTCCTACACTTTTTAAATCATTTAAAATCTCATTTCCATAAACATCATTTCCTAATGTAGTAATATATGAAACTTCTTCTCCATATTTCCCTAAAAGATAAGAGGCGTTCCCTGCAGGTCCGCCACTTACCATTATTCTCTCTTGTGCCTTATATTTTCTATTTTCTACTGGGAAATTTGGTAAAAGATATGTTATATCATAAGCTGAATGCCCTACACATAATATTTTCTTCATACCTTTACCTTCCTTTTTTATATATTAATACTCATCTTTTGCATTTATAACGTGTGTTTTTGTTTTAATAAAGTTTGGTACAATTAATATTACTAATAATATTACAACTATTGCATATACTCCAATCTCTCCAACACCTTCTACTGCTTTTCCTATAAGGATTCCTAAAACTCCAAAATCAAGATCTCCAAATGTAGTATTTTGGAATCCTATGCTTCCTAATACTGGTAATAATGCTGCTGGTAAAAATGCTAGTAATAACCCATTTACAAATGACCCTACTATTGCACCTTTTTTACCTCCAGTAGCATTTCCGTATATTCCTGCTGTAGCTCCACAGAAGAAGTGAGGTACTAATCCAGGAATAATTAATACTGCTCCCATTGCTCCTAGAACGATCATTCCTATAACTCCACCTATGAACGAAGAGATAAATCCAATTAACACAGCGTTAGGTGCATATGTAAAAAATACTGCACAGTCTACTGCTGGTATTGCATTTGGTATTAATTTTTGTGATACCCCTTGGAAAGCTGGAATTAATTCTGATAGTATCATTCTTACTCCATTATACACAATTGTTACTCCAACAGCAAAGCTTAAAGCTGAAGTTATTGCAAATACTATATAGTTTTTTCCTCCTGAAAGATTAGTCATAACATATTCAGGCCCTGCAGCTATAGCAGCTACTAGATAAAATACTAACATTGTTATTGCTGTAGATATTGTACTATCTCTTAAGAAGTTAACTTTTTCTGGAATTACGATATTTTCTGTACTGTCTTCTTTATTTCCTATTTTCTCTCCTATAAATGCTGATAAATAGTAACCTAAAGAACCAAAATGTCCCATAGCAATTCCATCATCATCAGTTACTAAATCTGTATATTTTTGTCCTATACTTGGAGATATAGCTGACCAAGCTCCTAATAATATACCACCAATTAAAATTAAAGTTGTTCCTTTCATTCCTGATGTTGACAAAACAGCTGAGAACATACATGCCATAAAGAAACTATGGTGTCCTGTTAAGAAAATATATTTATATTTTGTAACTCTTGCAATGATTATATTTATTACTAATCCAGTTACAAGAATAAACATTGTTTCTTTACCTAATAAATTTTGAGCTATTGAAGTTATAGCTTCGTTATTTGGAACAACTCCTGTTATTCCAAATCCTTCTTGTATCATTTTTCCTAATGGGTCTAGATTTTTTACAATGAAATCTGCTCCTGCTCCCAACATTATATATCCTAATATTGGTTTTAAAGTTCCAGTAATTAATTTATTAAAAGGTTTCTTTAATGCTAATAATCCTACTAAAGATATAATTCCTAATAAAAATGCTGGGCTTGTTAAAATATCATTTCCTATTATTTTTAAAAACTCCATTTTTCTTCCTCCTAAACTTTATATATTATTATTTTTTATTTAACTAATTCTTTTATTCTTTCTAAAACATCTTCTTTTATTTTTTTCTTGTTTGTATAGCTTCTTATTTCAGCTACATTATACCCTTGTAATTGTTCAGCAAGTTGTTTTACTGTTACTATTAAATCTGCTTGTTTTCCAGCTACAGAGTTAAAATCTGATGAAGCTACTTCTGCTTCTATTCCCTCCTCTTTACAAATTTCATCAATTTTCATAGCACACATTAAGCTACTTCCAATTCCATTTCCACATACAGTTAAAATTTTTATCATTTTTCTTCCTCCTGAATTTTTTATATTATTTGTTTTATTTCTTCTATAGTATTAGTTTTTAGTAATTTCTCTATTTTTTCCTCATTATCTACTATTTCCATAAGTTCAGTTAATGTGTTGATATGAGAACTATTATCTTTTGCTCCTAGGACAAAAAATAATTGTACTTCCTCTCCATTATCAAATTTTACAGGTTCATGTAATTTTAATAATGCTAAGCAACTTTCATTAACTCCATCTTCTGGTCTAGAATGAGGCATAGCCACATTTGGAGCTATTATAATATATTCACCAAATTTTTTTATATTTCCTATCATTGCTTGAATATAACTTTCTTTTATTTTATTTTTTTCCAATAAAGGGGTAGCAGCAATCTCAATAGCTTTCTGCCAACTTTCTACTTTTGTTAATACAGTTATATTATCCGCCAAAATATCTTTCAACATTTATATTACCTCCATCTTTGTTCTAATTTATTATAAAATATTCTTAAACAAAATTAAAGATTTGATTTTTTTCAAAAAAAGAGAGAAAAAACTCTCCCCTTTTTTTATATATTTATACATTTTAATACATCTTTTGAATTTTTACATCTCTTTAATTTTTTTAATAGTTCATTTTCTTCAAAATTTTCAATTATTTCTACCAAACTATCTAGATGTTCTCTACCATCTTGTGAACAAAAACTTATTACTACATTTATTTTATTACCATCTATAAAATCTATTCCTTCTTCATAAATTGCCAATGAGAATCCTGTCTTACTAACTTTTGATTTAGCTTTTGCATGAGGAAATATTACTCCAGGTACAAAAAGAATATAGTTTCCAAACTCTTTAACTATTTTTACCATCTCATCAATATAATCTTCTTTAATGCACCCATCTCTTAATAATAAATTTCCTGTTTCAATTATTGCTTCTTCCCAATTTTTAGCTTTTCCTTTTATAATTATTCTACTTTCAGGTAATAGGTCAAATATTGTATTTTTTTTCTGACAAATATCGTCTATTAATTTTGTATCTAAAAAATTTTTTAAACTTTTTAATAATTTTTCTGTTACTACAATATTAGAGTTATCTTCTAAAACCTTTATTAATTGAGAAAAAAGTATCTTCTTATTATCTCTAGGAACTGGATAGTTATCTAAACTTTGAATATCCTCTTTAGATAAAATTGGATTTACTCTTATTACATCTCTATTCGTATTAAAATTATCTAATGGAACTGTTGTTAAAATTAAATCTATATCTTTTCTTCTTTCAACCTTTTCTAATAAATATCTTGGAATAGCATCTACTATCTCAACTCTATAAATATCTTTAATCTGTTGAGCTAGTAATTTTGAACTTCCATATCCTGAACCACAAACTATCAAAACCTTTAATTTTTCTTTTTTTATTTTAATATTTCTATCAATAGCTGCTTTAAAATGAATTGTTAAAAAGGCTATCTCATCATTTGTAAATGTTATCCCTATAAAATTCTCTAATTTTTCAACAGCTTTTTTAATTATTGAAAATAAATTAGGATAGCTTTCTACAACTTCTCCATAAATACTATTTTCTAATTCTATTCCATTTTTTATCCTATATATAGTTGGTTTTATGTGATTTATCAATCCTAATATCAGAGTTTCATCATTTGCTATATCTACTTCTAACTCTTTATTTACTTGTTCTATAAAGCTTTTTACCATTATCTCTATCTCTACCCAGTTTTCATAATAAGAGTATGTAATATTATAAGTATGACTTCCTAAAAAATAGTCAGTTATCTTTAAATACTCTTCTTTTGAAAATTCCATTTCATAAAATCCTTCTAATAGAGCTTTAGATTGAATTATAGCTTCATATTCCTTCGTATTTTCCAAAAAATTACTATTTTTTATATTTTTTATCTTATTATCATTTTTATTAAAATAAATAACTAAAGTTATATATTTTAAAATAATATCATAAGCTTCATCAGAGATTATTTTTTCCATTAACTTTTGACAATAATTTATAAATAATTTTATTCCCTCTTGATTTATATCTCCTAGATATTCATAAATAATATTATCTAAAAATTTACTTTTTTCTCTTTTACATAATGTAATCGCTTTTAGAGTACATTGTCTAATCTGTTCTTCACTTCCCTCGATTACTAATCCTTTTTTAGGTAGGATTTCTAATTTTAAACCATATACATCTAAAACTTTTCTTATATCTCTCAAATGAGCTTTTACTGTACTTATACTAATATCTAAAAAATCTGATAAAGTTGATTGTTTGATTTTTCTTATCAAACATATATTTAACAAAATAAATAGTTCTCTCTCCTTTGAAGAAGGAATATATGGAGTATTTTCATTTAAAATTTTTTCTATCTCTTCTATATTCTCTATAAAACACTCCCCTTTATTTAATAAAATCTGATTTTCTTTATTTAACTCTTCATTTATTTTATCCAACTCATAACGAATTGTTCTTTCACTTACCTTAAAATACTCAGCTATATCTTTTAAGAAGATTTTTTTATCTTGACTTAATAAAAACTTTAAAATTTTAGTTGAACGACTTGTTAACATCTCCATCTCCCAAATAATCTTTTTAATTAAAGTATACTCTATTATCTTATTATTTTAAACGTATATTTTTTGGCAATTTTTTCTTTCAAATTATGTCATCTAAATTTTATTCAATATAAAATAAAGACTGAAAAAATTAATTTCTTTTCAGTCTTATTTTCAACAAAATTAATATTTAAATATTAAAACTTTTTTAAATTTTTATATTATCTTAACTCTAGTTCCCCTCTCTCCAGAGATAGCCTTCTCCACCTGCAGTTTCCTATCAATTCTTACCTTTAAATCCTCAAGGTGTGTAATTATTCCTATCTTAATATTTTCCTCTCTTCTAATATTTTCAATAGCTTCCATAACCTTATCTAAAAGCTTACTGTCCAAGCTACCAAATCCCTCATCTAAGAAGAAAAACTCTAGTGGAATCTTACCTTTTAGTTGTAGTTGTTTAGAAAGGGCAAGGGCAAGACATAGTGAAACAACAAATATCTCTCCACCAGAAAGAGTTCCTACCTTTCTTTTGATACCATCATTAAACATATCTATCACATAGAAGTTACACTCATCATCTGTATATAGCTTGTACCTTCCATTGGTAATTCTAGTGATATAGTGAGATGCATTTTCAATGACACCTTTCAATTTCTTAGTAGTTAAGAAGTTGACAAAGCCACCTTTACTAAACTTCTTATACAAGTCCTCAGCCATTGCTCTTTTTCTTCTAATCTCTTTCTGCTCTTTTCTCTTCTCCTTAGAGTCAGCAAGTTGAGTTTTTTGTAGAGCAATATCACTAGAAATTTGCTCTATTCTCT
The DNA here is from genome assembly GCF_000158195.2 of Fusobacterium mortiferum ATCC 9817. Classification (NCBI taxonomy): domain Bacteria; kingdom Fusobacteriati; phylum Fusobacteriota; class Fusobacteriia; order Fusobacteriales; family Fusobacteriaceae; genus Fusobacterium; species Fusobacterium mortiferum. The sequence continues at coordinate 542,792 of NZ_GL987994.1, read as the reverse complement.
GATAAGTATCTAAAATCTCTTGGTTTAATCTCTCTTTTAATTGTGAAATCTCTTCCCAAAGCTCAATAGAAAAATCTTTTCCCTGCACTCTGCTCTCCAAATCTCTTAAAAGAACATTTACCTCTTTCCAGCTCTCCTCATAACTCTCTATCTTTTGAGAGTACTCTCTCTCTTCTAGACCAGATATATAGCTATCTCTTACCTCTTCTACTGTCATAAAGTGATATTTAGAGATAAGCTCCTCAATAGTTTTATTTAGCTCCTCTATTTGAGAGTTTACACTATCTCTCTTCACTTGATAGCTATTTATTCCCAATCTTATCTTCTCTAATCTATCTTTTATCTCAACTATTTGAGAGTCATTTTTAGCTATTATCCTATTTATACTTGCTATCTCTTCCTCATACTTTCTTATCTTTTGATAGTTTGCTTTTAGCTCATCTCTTCTTTTTTCTAGCTCCTCTTTTCTCTTATCTACAAAACTCTCTCCCAATCTAGCTATACTCTTCTCAAGACTAGCTTTTCTGATACTGTGCTCATCTATCTCAGCTAGATACTCTTGTAGTCTACTCTCTGATTTCTCTATATTTTTCTGAGTATTTTTACACTTCTCTTTCAGTTGAATAACTATGCTATTTACTCTTTCCCTTTCCTTTGCAAGAGTGTCAAGCTTTCTCTCTTCCTCTCTATATTCCTCTATTACTCTATCTTTATCTGAGATTATCTCTTGATAATAGGATTCATCTACAACTCTTTCCTTGTAGATAACCTCTAATCTTTCAATACTCTCCTTAAGAGACAGAATACTTCCACTTACCTTTCCTATATCAGCTATATTTGAAGATTTTTTCTCACTAGCTTTTTTCAAATCCCTTTGAATTTTTTCTATATCCTCACTGCTATTATGCTCTATCTTATTGTGATGAATAGACCCACACACAGGACAAGGCTCTCCCTCTTTTAGCTCCTTAGCCAACTCATAAGCAAGGTTCTCCCTTCTCTCCTCCTCTAATATTTCCAATTGAGAATCTATTTCCCTCTCCTCTTCCTTTAGTTGCTCTAGCTTTCTCTCTAGCTCCTCTAGTCTAAGTAGGTACTCCTCTTTTTGAGATTTTTTCTCTCTATAATCTCTAATAACTCTTTGATACTCCTCTATCTCATCTCTATAGTTACTCAGATTCTCCCTTGATACCTCTGGAAGATTAGCTAACTCCCTCTCCTTTTCCTCTAATTCATTGGTATTATTAGCTAAATCTTGAGTATGCACCCCTATCTCTTTTTGAATTTCTTCCAGATTTCTCTTAGCTCTCTCTAGCCCTTTTTCCACATATTCAAGGTTTCCTTTATAGCCAATGACTTCGTTAAGAGTATCCTCCTCTGACTTATCAAAATATATTTGAGATTTTTCTAACTCCTTTTTGTAAATCTCCTCTTTTTGTACTTTCGTATCCTCTTCTAACTTTTTAATACCCTCTTGATATTGTACCTCTTGAGTTTCTAGCTCCCTTAACTGATTCTCTACCTTTCTTTTCTCCCCTTGAGATATCTCCAATTTTTCAATATACTCTCTTATCTCATTGGCATTTCTTCCCTTAGTCAGTTGAGCTCTGATATACTCTATACTCTCTTTTTCTAGCTCTAGTCTGCTCTTTCTCTCTAGTTGCTCATTATATTTTTCTATCTCTTCCTTAAGATTTTTCAATTCATAGTATCTTTTCTCAATCTCTTTATGCTCTTTAGTTTTTCTCTCTATCTCTTCTACTATGTTACTCTTCTCTTTTTCTAGCTCCTCTATTTTCTCAGCAGTTATATCTACTAGCTCTGCTAACTCTTCCTCTAGCTCCTCATCTTTTTTCTTCCAAAAATCCATCTCTTTTTTCATCTTATCTTGAAGAGCTTTTCCATATTTCTCCATAGTAAATATTTTCTCTAGCATCTCTCTTTTATCTGCACCCTTTAGCTTTACAAACTCACTAAATTTTCCTTGAGGTAGTACCACTGTTCTTGTAAAGTCATCATCAGACAATCCAAAATCCTCAGCTATTATTTTTTCCAATTTCTTTATTGAATCAGCTACTATCTCCCCATTTTTTCTAAGGATAGTCTCCTTCTCTTTTAATACTTCCTCTCCCTTACTTTTTCCTAGGGCATACTTTCTACTTACCTCATAGATATCCTCATCTAAAGCAAATTTAAAATATACCTCCATCTTCTTAGAAGAGGTATTCAAAAAGTTTTTCAAGCTTTTACTATCTTGGTCTAACTCAGCAGTTCTTGGAATTTTTCCATATAGTGAGAATATCATAGCATCTAGTATTGTAGATTTTCCACTTCCTGTCTCTCCAAAAATTCCAAACAATCCATTTTCACATAACTTTTCAAAATTTATTACTTGCTTTTCCTTATAGCTTTGTAATCCCTCTATCTCTAATAACAGTGGTCTCATTGCTCCTCCCCCTCTACTAGTCTCATAAATAGCTCTACCATCTCTTCACTTGGCTCTATTCCATCAAACTTTTTATAGTACTCCTTAAAACTCTCCTTGATATCTAGCTCTCCATTTTCATAGTAAGTGATATTCTCTCCCTCATTTTCATCTACATATTTCACATCTATCTCTACAATATTCTTATTCTTACGAAGCTCTCTTATCTCACTACTAGCTAGATACCTATCAGTAACGATTTTTAGATATATCCACTCCTGTACCCCTACAAGAGATTGAGATAATTCAAGAGCCTTGTCTATCCCTTTTACCTCATACTTTTTTATAGGCTTGTAGTTCTCTAGCTCTATCTCTTTTATCTCTGTATCTAAATCTCCCTTTACATCAGCTAGGAATATTTTTTTCTTGTATCTATTCTCTGTAACCCTATACTCTATTGGAGAACCAGAGTAACAGGCTCTTTTTCTACTGTACTTCATAGGTTTGTGTATATGCCCCAAAGCTATATAGTCCACCTCTGGTAAGTCATCTAAGTCCACTCCCTTACTTCCACCTAGCTCTGCCTCTCTCTCATCTCCATCTCCTACACTTCCCATTATGAAAAGATGTGCCATTATGATTTTAGGAATATTTTCACTTTCTACCTCCACTACCCCTCTCTTTAATAAAGCTCCTATCTTTTCAGAGTAAGTTAAATCTCCATCTATGCTCTCTCCTAACTCCTCCTCTTTTTCAACTAAGACATTTTTATACATCTCATCTAAATATGCTTCACTTACATATGGTAAGGAGTAAAGAAATACTCTCTCCCCCTCAATATTCAGGATTAGTCCCCCCTCAGTTGCCCTTTCCACTTGAAATTGTCCATACTCTCCTATCTCCTTTACCTCTAAAGGATTTTCATAGATGATAATTCCAAAATCCTTAGCTAAATTTTTAGAAGCTACCAATCTCTCTGCACTGTCGTGGTTTCCAGGAATTATAACAATGGCTCTCTTCCCAAAGTTAGAAATCTTTTTCATAGCATCAAAAAATAGCTTTTCAGCCTCTGAGCTTGGAGATGGTGTGTCAAATATATCTCCAGCTATTAAGATAAGTTTTGGATTTTCATCTGTAACTATCTTTTCCAATGTATCTATAAAGAGTTTTTGCTCCTCTATTCTCTTTGCACCCTCTAATTTTTTCCCTAAATGCCAATCTGATGTATGTAAAATCTTCATTTTCATACCCCTCCTACTTTTATCCTGTTTCTATATTAGCATATCTAACTACAAAATTCAAATTTTCCAGTGTAGCTTATAGAACTTTTAATTTTCTAGTTTTATCTATTTATATTTCAATTTAGAAATAAAAAAACTCAAGAACAACTAAAATAAAAGTTATCCTTGAGTTAGTTTAATTTAAGTATTCTTTTTTATTATAGATTTTCACAAGGAAATTTCATTCCCCATTGTTTACGAATAGTGTCCATCACATTCATCACTTTTAAAGTTATCTCATGTGGCATCTCTTCACACTCTAACTTACTATTTTTTATAGCTTTATAAGATGCTATTACCTCATACTCATATCCACTTACCTGTTTTGGTATCTCATAAGTTTTTACTAATCTATGCTCCTTATCAAATTGCTCTATTTTCTCAGGATTATTTATATTTGTAATAGCTAAATACCCCTCTTCTCCATAGATATATCCCATTCTATCTGTGGCTGTAAGCATTGTAGCATGTAGTGTTGCCATCTTTCCCCCTTCCCAGAAAAGAGTAATACTATCTGTAAAATCTATTCCCTCTGGAGAAAATGTAGCATGAGCTTGAATATCCTTTACCTCATCTCCAAATACCATCATAGAAAAGTTAATTGGATAAACTCCTAAATCTAATAATGCCCCACCAGCTAGCTCTGGCTTTCTCATTCTCTCTACATTTTTTATAGGGTAACCTAAGTTAGCTTGAATAGTATGCACCTCTCCTAACTCCCCAGACTTTACAATTCCATTTATTATCTCTCTTGATGGCATATATCTTGTCCAAATTGCCTCTGTTATAAATATATTTTTCTCCTTAGCTAATCTAAATAACTCTCTAGCTTGCTCTTCATTCACTGTAAAAGCTTTTTCACATAGAATATTTTTCCCATTCTCTATACATAGTTTTCCATGTTGATAGTGATGAGAATGTGGAGTTGCTATATATACTAAGTCTATCTTCTCATCTTTTACCAACTCTTCATAGCTTCCATAAGCTTTTTTTATACCATACTTCTGTGCAAATTCCTCAGCTTTCTTTATATCTCTTGCTCCCACTGCATATAGTTCTATATCCTTATGAGCCATTCCTTTTATTGTTTCTGCCATGATACCACCTATGTATCCAGCTCCTAATATTGCTACCTTCATCTTATCCCTCCATTTTATCAAATTTTCTCCTATATATTTTATCATATTTTTTTACAAATAAAAATAGAGCTACTACCTAGATTGTGTAATAACTCTATTTTCTAATACAAGCTTCTATTTTTCAACAGAACTAATTACCTTTTCCCCATCAAAAACATACTCTAACTTGATTATCTCTTTTACTCCATATTCCATTCTACTAAAATTTTAGTAAGAAAGAATTATCTTACTGAACTTTTCAGTAACTTCTTACTTACTATTTAGAAAAATGACTTTCAAAGTGATAAGATATACTTCAATCTTAAGCTACTTCCATTCTTTTTAGGTGGAGAGTATATCTCTTCATAGTCATATCCACAACTCCTCATAGCTGAACATACAGTTTTAGGAGCTCTAACTATTTTCATTTCTTTTTCTATATTTCCAGCTACAATCTCATACTCTTTTACTCCCTTAGCCTTTAAATCATCTAGCTGTTTCTTAATATAAGCTCTTACTTCATCTACACTTGGATTATCTGTCTTTTTATTTTTTCTTGTAACTATTATGACTTTTTCCTCTGTATTCTTTAAAATCTCTGTTTTATTTATCTCTTTTTTAACAAGAAGTTTTTTATCCATATCTATTTCAAATATCTCTACATTTTTAGGTATCAAGTGATAGTTTAGTCTTATAAAATAATCTAAAACAGTTTCTCCATTTTTTACTCTACTTTTCTTTAAAACTAAAATCTTTTTATAATTTTTTGGAGCCAAAAAGAAATAGTACAGTGTTTCTCTTAAAGTAGATAATTTAGCACTTGGATTATTATTCTCCTTTGTCCACTCATAAGCCTTACACTCTATCAAATAATTTGAGTTTCCCAAATCAAATCTATGTTCTCTCTTCTCCTCAAATCCTATCTCAACTTTCTTTTGTTCCTCTAATTTTTCTTGTAAATACTCTTCTAATAATAATTTAGTAACCTCTTCAAACTTACTTCCTTTAAATGTATTTGTCATAGTCTATCTTTCCTCATCTTTTAGTTTTTCATTTGAAACCTCATAAATTTCAATTTCATCATTAAATACTATCTCCATTTTCTTAGCAACTTTTAAAATACTACTTCCTTGTCTTATTAACTCTTTTTCTTCTTTAGTTTCTCCCTCAATTATCTCTAAGATTTTTTCATCTTTATTATCTTTTAAAGATTCAATTTCTACATAAGTATATTTTAATCTGTCATACCCTTCTGGAAGATAGAAGATAATCTCTTTTATTGACTTTTTATTTATAATATAAGTTTTTTCCATATTCCAATTTGAAAAGTAATGAGTTAAAATTCCAATCTTATTTAAAAATCTCCTATTTGAGTTATTAGAAAGTATAAAATACTTATCTTTTTCTAGCTTGAATATTTCTTCAATATTCTCAATTTTTTTAATTTGAGTTTTTATACATTCAATAAACCAAAATTCATTTAGTAAATTGATATAGGAATTTATTAAGTAACTTTTAGTATTTATTAAATTTTTAATAAATCTATTTTCATAAATTGTTTTATACCCTTTAAAATCTTTCTCCCATTCACTTTTCTTTGATAGAAAAATTAAAGAAAAACTATATTTTAAATTAAAATTTAAAAATTTATAAAAACTACTATTTTCTTCACTAACAAAACTATAAATTTTAGTTAATTCTTCCTCTGTTAATTGAATTTTACTTATTTTTTCAGCCTTTTTCATTCTTATACTATCAGATAACTCATTAAGCCTAGAATTTAAATTTTCTAATTTTAATTCAGAAATTTTTATTTCTAGCTCTTCATAGTTATCTATTATAAAGTCATCACTAATACTGTAATATACTTTATCCATTAATCTTAAAATTATATCTCTTGTACAATTAACTGGAATACTCCCTGTTGATAATCCAAAAATATCTGGCTTATTATAAATATAATCAATTATATCAAATTTTCTATCCCATTCTTTCTCAGCACTTTGAATATATATTTTTTCTAATAATTTGTTAGAATCATATAAATATTTATTTTCTATTGAATTTATGATATTTTTTATTTCAGTTTCTTTTTTACTCTTAGTCCCCTTTTTTTCTAATAAAAATATCAAAAGTAACCTTGTGTATTCTTTTAATAAAATCATATCAACTTCTTCTCTTTTTCTTGTAAAAATTTCTTGGTACCTTAAAATATCTTCAATATCATCATTTTCTACCATCTCATTAAATAGATTTAGTATAGATTTTAGTATAATTATCTCTTGTTCCTCTGATAATTTTTCATAATACGTTTCATAATATCTTAGTCCACTAAATAAATACAGCTCTTTTATTTCTTTAGAATACACTTCATTATTTTTTAAGTATTTATATTTTAATTTTAAAAAATCAAAATATGCTCTTGCTGTTGAATATTCTTGTTTTTCTAAATAATATTTTCCTAATACTAAATTTACATCTGAAATTTCTTCAAATAAATTATTATCAGGTTCTTTAATTAACAGTTTATATATTTTATATAAAAATCTCACTGCTTTTTTCATTTCTCTAATAACTAAAGTATTTCTTTCGTAATTCTCTTTTCTTTCTATTCTCTCTTGCTCACTATTCGTAACACTATTCTTAAATTCTTTTGGTAAATTAATATTCTCTTGAAAATCTTCCTGTTTTTTATTATCAATTTTTTCAAAAGGTAAAATATAATCTTCTGGAATTTCTTTTAAACTGTCTGCCATCAAAAGCTCTTGGTAATAAAATATTGTTTCTTCTAAAAGAATGAAATCTTTTTCTAAAATAGCTTTCATAATTTTTTTCTTATTTCATAATACATATTCTCTAAAGCTTTTATATTTCTTATTTTTAGTAACTGGTTAATAATTTCTTTATCCCAGTTAGTTTTAAAATATCCATTATTTGTTATTTTAAAAGTTTCTTTTATCATATTATATAACTCATAAAAAACAACTATATTTAACCCAATAAAAAGAATAGGAGAAACATTAAAGAAATATAAAATTAACAAAAATACTGTTAAATAAAGTGGTCTTCCTTCTCCTAATAAAGTTAATAATACATATTTTTTAAAATCATCATTTAATCCTATTAAATAAATATATATAGCAACTAAAACTGAAATTACTCCTAAATATATTTCTAAAGACTAAGAAATATTTACTATAATTTCTAGTAAATTTATTATTGGATTTTCTCCCTTATTAAATAAAAATTTTAAATTTCCATTAATAAAATCAAATATTAATTGACTATCAATCTCATATTCATTTATATAATAAGTTATTATTTTACTTACTATCAAAATTATTATAAAAGCTTTTAACCACTTTTTTTCTAATTTTTCTCTATTCTCATTATCTGATAAGCTATCCAATATTGGAGAAATAAATACAAATAGTAAATTCATTGTAATTATTCCTCCCCATACTATTATATTTTCCAACTTCTCCCCCTCATATTTAACTAAACTTTCTAATAACTCATTTCATAATAAAGTATAAAGTTTATTATTTAATTCAAAATAATCTTTTTAAAAATAAACTTACTTCTGAAATAAATATTTTCTTCTATTAATTTTATCCAGCTTTTCTACTCTATTTTACCATATTTTCCTATAATTTCTAAATAGATTTTACTTACTTTTCTCACTATACTTAAATTTTAGTATAGTGCTTTTTATCTTTTTAATTCTATATCCCATTCTACTAAAATTTTAGTAAGATAGATTTTTTATTATCTTTACTTTCCATACCTTCTATAATTTTACTACTATTTTCTCACCGATACCAACTAATATAAATAAGTATCAGCTCTTTAAATAAAAAAAGGTGTCAATGATTTCTCATCAACACCAAAACTACTAAAATCTCAAAGATAGACAGCTAAGTCCCCCATCAATCTTTCTAAACTCAGATGTATCTGTGCATATTACCTTGTATCCAGCTTCCTCTATTGCTTTTTTCACCTTAGGATATCCACTTGGTACAATCACAGTTCCATTTACCCAGATACAGTTAGAAGCATAAGCCTCATCTTCTGGTATCACTATCTTCTTATAATCTTTGAACTCTTCCTTTGTTATAAACTCTCCAGATACTAAAAGAGTATTATTTTCTATATAGTTTACTCCTGTTTTTAAGTGTAATACCTCTTCTAATGTTACTTCACTTCCAGTATGTCCATACTTTTCTAAAATCTCTATAAACTGTTTTATTCCCTCTGCATTAGTTCTAGCAGATTTTCCCACATAGAAGTGATTTCCTACCATCATCACATCTCCACCATCTAAAGTTTCAGGCTCTTTTATATACTCTATCTTCTCCTCTGGATAGTATTTCTTTATAGGTTCAATGATATACTCCTTCTCCTTATTTCTACTACTTGCCCCTGGATTTGTTATAATAGCACAATTTTTAGTTAGCACAGCTACATCTTCTACAAAGCAAGAATCTGGAAATTCATCTAGTGGCTCTAATACCTCTACCTCTACTCCACATTTTTTCAATGTCTCTATATACCCCTTATGTTGCTCCAAAGCTTTCTCATAGATAGGTTTCCCTAACTCTGGTGCTGAAGTTATTCCATCACATATTGATTTACTTGGTGTTCTCACAATTACATTTTTAAACATATTTTTCCCTCCGTTGTTTTATATATTAAATTCCATATTTATCTTGTAATTTTTTTAAAGTTCCATCTTCTTTTAACTCAGCTAAAGCCTTATTAAAACTTTGTTGTAAAGCTATATCATCTTTATTGAAAGCTATAGAACAAGCTTCTCCATCACCATAACCAAAGATAACTAACTCTGGATTTTTTTCTATATACTCATTAGCCACTACCTCTCCTACCATAATACAATCTACTTTCTGACTTTTTAATGCTAATAGTGTTCCGCCCGTTGATGAAAAAGCTATTACCTTTGCTCCCTCTATACTTCTAGCTGTTGTTTCATAGCTAGTTCCTAAATCTACTCCAAAAGTTTTTCCCTTTAGCTCTTCCATAGTCATAGGATTATTTTTATTCATAATATAGGCCGTCTTTGATTCGTGATAAGGTATAGAAAAATTAACTACTTTTTCTCTCTCTGGACTTGAACTTATTCCTGCTATTACAATATCTATCTTTTTAAACTGTAAAGCAGAGATTAATCCATCAAAATTCATATCTTTCCACTCATACTTAATTCCTATCTTCTTTGCCACAGCATCAATTACATCTACATCATAACCTACTATTTTTCCATTTTCCAAAGTTTCAAATGGTGGATACTCAGCAGTAGTTCCAACTTTATATACACGATTTGTGTCTAATACAGTTTGCTTCTCACCTCCTCCACAAGCTCCAAGCATAAGAGCCATAGCTCCTATCAATAGAAATTTTACACTTCCTTTCATAAAATATTCCCCCTTTGATGTAATAAAAAAAACAGACCTACTTTTAATGTAAGTCTGTTAAATACAAAAATTATATACACAAAATAACTAGAAAATAGGTATACTAATTACACCTCTCTCCTAATTGTGAAATAGTAAAATTTTCAGACACACTAAAAGTTAATAAATATTTTTTTGTTAAATATTTCCTTAACTTCATTGTCCTTAGCATTCTACTACCTCCTCTAATATTGTTGAAATAATAATATCACAACTGTTTTCTTTTGTCAATAATTTTTTATTTCAACTCTAGTACCACCCTATCTCCCACTCTATATTTTAAAGCTTCTTCTCCAGGAATAGTTACATATATTTTTTTCTCCAATCTCTCCACTACAAATAGAGTTGTAGCTCCCATAAACTCTCTATTTAAAATAACAGCATCTCCACTGTCATCCCTTCTCATTTTTATCTCTTCTGGTCTTTTATTTCCTATTTCTAAAAAGTTTATCTTCCCTATAAATTCAGCTACATATCTATTTTTAGGAGAATAGTATATCTCTTCAGGTTTTCCTATTTGAACTATCTCTCCATTTGACATAACAACTATTCTATCAGAGATACTCAAAGCTTCCTCTTGGTCGTGAGTTACAAATATCATACTTATTCCCAATCTCTTTTGTAACTCCTTTATCTCCTCTCTCATAGCTATTTTTAATTTTGCATCAAGATTACTAAAAGGCTCATCTAAAAGTAAAATTTTAGGTTGTAATACCAAAGCTCTAGCTAAGGCAACTCTTTGTTGCTGTCCTCCACTTAGTTCTCCCACAGAGTTTTTTTCATACCCCTCAAGTCCTACTATTTTTAGATACTCCTTAGCTAATTTTATCTGTTCCTCTTTATTATATCCTCTATATTTTAATCCATATTTTACATTCTCTACTACATTCATATGAGGAAAAAGTGCATAGTTTTGAAATACTGTTACAATCTCTCTCTTCTCTGGAGGGTACTCAGTTATATCTTTATCTTCTAGATAGATACTCCCACTATCATTTTTTACAAATCCACCTATTATATTTAGTAACGTTGTTTTTCCACAACCACTAGGACCTAAAAAAGATACCAACTCTCCCTTTTCCAGTTGAAAAGAGATATTTTTTACCCCTCTTTCCTTTTCAAATATCTTACTAATATTCTCAATTTTTAGATACATTATTCTTTCTCTCCATTATTTAAAAATTTTACTACTAATATATTCAAAGAAAAAGTGATTAAAGTTATTGCTAAAGCTGTAATAGAAGCTAGTCCATACTCCCCTTGTGAAACATAGTTAAATAATACAACTGTAGCCACATTTGCCCCTGGAGATATCAAAAATATAATTGCTCCTATAGTTGTCATTGTAGCTATAAAACAGTTGACAAAAGCTATTAAAAAAGCTGACTTCAAATTTGGTAAAACTATATCCAAAAGAAGATTGAGCTTAGTAGCTCCCAAATCTCTTCCAGCCTTTAGCAAATTCAAATCAAATCTCGCCAAGATAGAATCTCCCGCCTTTATACCTATACTAATCTGTCTAAATATACAGTTTAGTACTACTATGGCAGCTGTTCCTGTCAAAGTTAAAACCCCATCATTAAAAGCTAGTATATATCCCAATCCAAAAAATGTCCCTGGTATTATATATGGCAAGCTTGAAAAAAATTCAATCACTTTTATTAATATGCCATCTCTCTCTTTATTAAAATATGATATCAACACCCCTATTATTGCAGAAAAAAATCCAGCAATTAGAGCATAGATAAGAGTTCTTACAAAGACATCTAAAGTAGAAAGTTTAAATCTTTCAAGATATTCCAATGTAAAAACTATCCCCTTTGTTGTATAGTTATAGAAACCTGAAAAGAAAATAGCTCCATACTGCAATAACATAATTCCAAAGAAGCTCCAAGCCACAACTCCTAAAATCAATTTTAAATATATGGGAAGAGAAAACTCCACTCTTCTTAAAACATTTCCTTTATTTTGATTATACTCATTTTTTTTCTTAGATAAAAATAATCTGTATAACACATAGGATAGAAGAGCTGGAAAAATAAGAAGCAAAGTCATAGCAGAACCCTTTGGCATATTTCCCTCTCCTATCACTGTAAGATATGCTTCTGTAGCTAATGTACTATACCTTCCACCTATGATTACAGCACTTCCAAAGTCAGCTAAATTTTTTGTAAATAGAATAAAAAATGTCCCTAAAAATGCTGGAACTGAAATAGGAAGTAGTACTCTTTTTATACTCTCCAACATATTTGCTCCCAATGACCTTGACACAGCTATGAGATTATAATCTAAACCTTTAAATAGTTCATATAGCATAAAAGTAGCAAAGGAAAGTTCTCCTATCAGTTGTAATAATATTATTCCCTTTAGTCCATAGGGATTTATATGTAATCCTAAAAATCTATAAGTTATAAGCCCTCTTCTCCCAAAAAGAGTTATATAAGAGATACCAAAAATAAATGGTGGAGATATCATTGTCAACATTAAAATATAGTGAAAAAACTTTCTCACTCTCTCTTTGGAAAATACCATATAGAAAGCTATCATTCCACCAAATATGGTAGAGAGTAGTGCCGAAATTATAGAGGTTATTAGAGTATTTTTTAACAAAGGATAGTTATCTCTAAAAATCCCTTCATAATGTTTCAATGTCAATCCACTTTCATCATAGAAACTTACCTCTAGTATTTTATAAATGGGGTAGAAAGAAAAAACTACTACCCCAACTACTACACAAAGTAAGATTCCATAATAAATAAGATTATTTCGCTTTATTTCCAAATCTCTTATTCCATTCATTTAAAACCTTTTCCCTGTCATTTCCCAATACATCTATATCTATATTAATAAGTTTGTCCATATCTATTTTTTTAACTACATCTGGAGTGGCTATTCCATCTCTTACCATTGCTCTTGGATCTTCATCTCTTATAACTGTTTGACCTTTTTCAGATAGAGCCCAGTCAACAAATTTCTTAGCTGAGTCTAAGTTTTCAGCATTTTTAAATATTGCCATTCCAGCTGGAACCCAAGGAATCATATCCTCTGGATAATAAGTAGTTACTGGATATTTTTCTTCTAATAGGATAAACTCTCCAGACATTGGGATTACAGCTACACCAAACTCTCCTGTTACCACTTTCATAGGTGGCTCTCCTCCTCTTTTAGCCAAGAAAGGAACATTTTTATTTAACTCTTCAAAATATGCCCAAGCTTTTTCATCTCCCATCTCTTGAATAAGGTTACTTACCATTGCATAGTTAGTTCCAGAGATAGCTGGGTTAGCCATAATAACCTCATCTCTATACTCCTCTTTTGCTAAGTCTGCCCAAGTTTTTGGTGCTTCTAATCCTCTATCTTCTAATATTTCATTATTTACCATAAATCCTACTAGAACTAAAGAAACTCCTGACCAATATCCATCTTTATCTCTATATTTTAGAGGTACTTCTTCCATCTCTGGAGATATATATTTCTCTAAAAGTCCTTTATTTTTTGCACTTATAAAACTATCTAGCCCTCCACCAAACCAAACATCTGCTGATGGTTTTCCTTTTTCAGCTTGTAACTTAGATAGTACCTCTCCTGATGACATATCTATGAAGTCTACCTCTATTCCTGTATCTTTACTAAATTGTTGGAATATCTTTTCTTTTCCACCATAAGCTGCTACTACTTTTAATTTCCCTTCTGCAAATGAAGTTAAAGTCATTGCTCCAAAAAGCATTGCTAATAAAATTTTTTTCATCTTGCTCCTCCTAAATTTATACCAAAATATTAATATTCAATTACCTCATATTTTCCATCTTTATAAACCAATGGTTTACATCTATTAGTTTTCAGAGCTTCTATCAACTCTTTTACATTTTTTACTGGATATGGTAACAGTGTTGCAAATACTCCAACCTTACTTTGAATATGAGCATCACTAGAACCTATTACCTGTATCCCTAATTTCTTTCCAATTTGAGCTGCCATATCATTGTGTATATCTTGTGTACTTCCATTGTACCCTTCTATCGCTGTAAGTCCCTTAACAATATTTAATTTCTCTTTTAATCCTCTGTTGTTAGTTCTAAATGGATGTGCTGCTGTACAAGTTCCTCCCTGTTTATTCACATAATCTATAAACTCTTGAGCTGTCATCTGCTCTTCAGGTAACTTATCTATTCCAAATGCCACTATATCTCCATCTTTAGTTAAATACTCAACACCTGGAAATATTGGAAAGTTATATTTTTTTACTAACTCCTCTATCTCTTCTTTTACTTCAACACTCTCATGATTAGTTAGAGCTATCCCATCTAATCCCTTTCTTCTCGCCTCTTCAATTATCTCAGCTATTGAAACATGACTATCACTTGAATATTTACTATCATGTAAATGTAAATCTACCTTCAATTCTCCTCCCGATAACTAATAAGTTTTCGCTTCTATACTTAAATTCTTAATATTTGTAGTATTATAATTTTTAATAATATATATGCTTAACTTATTTAATAACTTTTCTCTCTTATCCATAATTTTTTCTACACGCTGCCGAAACATTCTCATAATAAATACCTCCCAAATTTTTATTATATAACAGTTAAGCTTCCTTAACACTATTGAATATTATACCATATTTTTTAAATTTTATCTCTTTTATCTAAAAAATTATAGAATAATTTTCCTATATTTTTTAATATATAAAAAAGCTGAATAGTATTCAACCAATACTTTATTCAGCTTCATTCCCACATATTATTTTTATTATAAAAAAATAAAATTTTAATTAATAAATTTCTATATTTTTTATTTTTCCATTCTTATAATATTTTACCCATAATCTCTCTCTCTTTTTCCTTCTTCATATTTACCTCTTTCTATTAATTTATCATATGAATAAATTAAATATCTTCCATCTAATTTCTTACCACAATATTTTTTTAAAATTTTCTTCATATGTTATTCCTTAGATTTTATTTTTAATTTTTTATCTCCTTCACTAGTATTAATATTTCTAAGGTTATTTTCTTTCTTCAACTCTTTAATATTTGTTCTATATATTTTTTTTAAATAAATATTTATTCTTTTAGTATCTTTTAAATTATATTCTCTAATTATATCTTTTAAAGCTATATTTTTACTTAAATAAATTTCTATTATTTTTTCCAACTTCAGTTTAAAAATATATTTCTCTAAAGTCAATTTTTGAGAAATATAAATCAGCTCCTCTAGTTTCTTCTTTTCTATTTTTAAACTTTCAAAAATTTTTTTCTCTATATCTTCAGGTAATAATTTTATATTAGTTTCTATAATTTTAAAAACTTTTTGATATTTATTTTTTTCTAAAATATTAAAATATTTGAGAGTTTCTTCACTCAAAAAATTATGAATTTTAAAAAATTTAACTATAACTTCTATTGGATAACAAGGATTTTCCAATAAGTACTCTTCTTTCAAATTACGAATTAATTCAGCACAGTAATTATCAAGGTTAGTATGTATAGTTTTTTCTATTTTAAAAATTCCCATTTCTTTTAAAAAACTCTCTTTTAATGTGATTATAATCATTTTATAGTTATTAGATAATATTTTTATCCCTTTTAAAACATTTTCTACCTTGCTTATTATATATTGTTTTTCTTTCAATATTCTCTCATTATAAAAATAAATTTTTCCTTCTAACAATATCATTATTACAGCTTCTCGTTCATCTAAAATATTATCTAATTGAAGATTATTCTCTACTTTAATTACATTAAAAAAATTATTTGAATATATAATTTTAGTTATTTCCTGCATATACTTTCCTCTATCTTTCTAAATTCATCTACCTTATATCCATAATAATCTAAAAATTTTTTTAAATACAATACTTTAGAAAATCCTATATTTTTTGCTATTTCATCTATACTTTTGTCATTTCTACTCAACTCATAACAACTTTTACTCAATTTTTTCTCTATAATATATTTTTTAGGAGTTTCATTAAAAATTATTTTAAATATTTTATAATAAGTGGGAATTGATATTTTCAAATCGCTGCATATTCTTTCTACTATATCTTTTATTTTTTTATCAATATTATTATCTATCATGTCAATTATTCTATTTTTATATTTTAGATATGGAAGTTCCTCTATTTCTATTTCTTTATCTATTATTAATTTTAAAATACTAAATATTGAAAAAAATACTTGAATATCACATAACTTTTCTTCAAATTTTCTCCACTTAAAAAATCCAAAAATTTCTTTTGTTTGTACTCTAAATTTTTTACTATCTTGTTGAAATATATCTATTCCTAGTTCTTTAAAAAAATTTTTCTTTATAAGATATATTGTTCCAAAATAATTTTCAGTTATATTTTTTATCTTTTCTAGTTCTAAACTATTTTTTAGAAAAATTCCTTCTTCATTAAACAAAATAATATTATTTATTGAAACTATTCCATTTATATTTATATAAAATACTATATCATCTTTTGTAAAATATTTTTTTATTTCTTGAAAGAAAATTAGAGTTACTTTAAATACTTTTATTCCACCTTTATTATATAATATTATTTTATTATCTATATTTTTTCTCTCCATTTTCCTATCTCCTTTTTAATAGTTATAATAAATATATCTTTTTATTTGTAACAATATAGTTATTTTGTATAAATTTAATTTTTTCATTTTTAATAGTTAATATAATTTCTCCTTTTTTATCATATAAAAGAATTTTATCATTTTCTTTAAAAATTATTTTATCATTATCAAAAATATCAATCTCTCCAATATTAGTTGATAATATCTCTTTTTTATCTTCTAATTCTATTACCTTAATACTATTCTTATCCAATAAAATAGCAAAATACTTATTAAAATTTATTATTGCTTCATAATTTGCTTCAATAACTTCTTTACCTTTTTTATCTATTAATCCACATTTATATCCATCTTCTAAAATTAAGTTCCCATTATTATCCTTTTTATAAAAAGAACTTTTTTCCTCTACACCATAATATCCTTGATAAAAAGGTGTAATTCTTGTATAATTCAAAGGAATAACTATTTCTCCATCTAAATTAATAACACCAAAATTATTATTTTTTTCTACAATAATACTATTAATAGTATTTATAAAAATTGATGAATATCCTTGTAATAAAGGATTACTTTCCCCTATTTTTTTTAATTGTTTAGTATTTCCATAATTTACTACCATATATTCCTCAAAAATTTGTTCTATATCTTCATGGTATAAAATAAGTTTATCATAGATTAAAAAACACTCTTTATCCTTCTGTAATAAGAGAACTTTATCATTTATTTTAAAAATATTCTTTCCTTCATATGTTGTTAATAAATTTAATTCCTCATTATAAACATCTATCTTTTCATTTTCAATAATAAAAAATTTATTATTGTAAAATTTTATATCTTTATTTTTTCCATACGATGCTATTTTTTTATTACCTATATTAATTAAAAATATTTCTTTATCTTTTATCCCTTTATAATAATTGTTATTTAATTTAGTTAAAACATCATATTCAAATTCTAATATTATTTCATTTCTACTATTAATTAGACCAAATTTTCTATTTTTTTCAACAATTACATTATCAGAATTATTTTCGAGGATAAGATTGTCAAAAAGAGGAGCTATTAGAATTTTTCCTCTATTTGACATTACTCCAAACTTCCCATTATATTCAATTTTAAAAAAATCATTTGATAATGCTACGATATTATATTGACTATCATAATCACACTCTATAAATTGCTTTGCATGATAAGTCTTTAAATAAAATATCGCTATTATTATAATAAAAATAATATATTTTTTTTTCATTTTTACTCCCTTATAGATACTGTTACTTGTACTGTACCTTTGTATATACCTAGATTTGTATCTTTAGGGATATCTAATTCCCCACCTAGTATATATTTATAATTATTTTCTAGTGTGCTCTCAGTTATTTCCTCTAATTTTTCCTCTTCTATTTTTGCCTTTAACTCAGGTAAGCTAGCACTATTCTCCTTTATTAAAGAAACTTCTTTAGTATCAAGCACTATGTTCAAATTGGTACTTGAAATTGACTTTGCTGTACTTATAAATACTGTTCCCTTTGCCTTATAACCATTTAACCCCACTATTCCTTGTCCAAAATCCATATTTTCAATTTTATCTATCCTAAGAAAACTCTCTGGAAATTTTACTTTAAATTTATACACAGCTTTTATTGTATCATCTGCTCCTTTAATAACTAATCTAAATCTAGATTCTTTTGAATTTCCCAACATAATTTTAGTAAATGAAAGTTTTAATTTATTATTCTCATTCTTATCAAATCCTATTTTCATCTTATTTCCATTTGGAAAAGCAACCTCTACAAAACTATTATCATTAGAATAAAAAGCTGTTTCTCTATTAGTTCTAGATGAAGCAATTTGAACTTGTGCTTTATCTCCAGATTGAATTTTTAACATTCCATGCCCAGTAATCTCTTCTAAACTAATACCAGTTACACTATTTTCTAAACTCAATCCTTCATTAAAAGGATTACTTGCAGTTTTAAAAATTATCTTCTCACCCAATGTATAATCAGAGGTTACATTGATAGTTGCTTGTCCTTCTATTCGTTGACTTCCTATTTTTATCTCTTTTATCAACTCTTTGAAAAATCCTGTTCTTCCAATTCTAAGCAGATAATTATTATCATCAAATATATTTCCTTCTTTATGAGAAGATTGAATAATATAATTCTTATTACTTGGTAAATTATCAGGAACCTCTACATATATATCAGCTTCTTGAGCTTTTCCTACAATACTTGATATCTCTCCACTACTAGTTTTCATAATAATTTTTGCTTTATAACTTGTTGGAGTAAGTGTTCCCTCCTCTAAAATATCTACCTCTAAAGATTGATTTTCTATTCTTAATCCTTGTGAATCATTTTCATCTTTAGTTATCTCAATATCATAGTTTTTAGTTCTTACTTTGCCTAATTTTACCTGTTTTTTTCCATTGACAGAATTTCCATTGGATAAATTAATACTTACACTTGCTAGTTTCCCTATTGTATCTGTATTTTCGTCATAATAAGTATATGGATCAAAATCTGGCAATTCAAAATTAAATTTAAAATATTGGTTTGTTTCTGGATAACTTTCTATATAGTGTTTTATTGATATTTCTCCAGAACTTGCCCTATAATTCCATTTATTTAAAGCCATATAAGTTTTTGTATCTTTTCCTTGAGAAATAGTTACTTTATTTCCATCACCTATATCTAAATTTTCCCAATATCCTCCACTTCCATTAGAAGTAATAAATCCTTTTATTATCCTTCCATCATTATCTAAAATTTCATAGTTATGTTTTCTTGTAGTATAATTATATTGTGCAATTTCTCCAGATAAATCAATAGTTTGATTATAATTATATCCATCTTTATTGGGATTTAAATAAGTTATATTTTGATTTAAAATACTAAAAAATTCACTTTTTAATAATGGTGTATTTTTCTTAAAGATAATTTTTGAGATTGAAGGCTCTACCTTATTTGTACGTATAGTTATACTAGAAACAATCTCTTTTTCAATTTCTCTCGCTGGAGTCCCATTTAAAGGAGCTTTATCTATATCTATTCCTACTTTTATTTTTTCTCCCATAAGAGTATAGGTTCTATTTCCACCATTAGCTACTAATTTTTGATATTCTGAAAAATCTATTTTTAAATAAACAGTTCCGCCATTTCCTCCACCAAAAGCTGAAGAAGTGTTATAGTTTTTCATTACCATTTTTTTACTACTATCATTATCTCTGCTAAAAGTTAACTCAACCTGAATTTCTGTTCCATTTTCTTTATCTTGTAGATAGACATCCCATGGTAATACTATATATGGGGGCTTTGAAGCATTATCTCTTAATACAACTATATCATCATAAGCATTAAAATATATTTCCCCTAAATTGATAGTTAAACTAGAATTTATTTCAAATTTATCACTAATATCAACATATCTTACAATTTCCTTTTCTAGAGAAGAATGAGAATTATCTATAAGTATCACAGGATTAAATTCAGGTACTACGATTTCATTCCCACTATAATAAACCCCATCTTTCCCAACTATGTTATATGTTCTTTTATATTTTTTTAATTCAATATCTTTAAATTGTAAAGTATAATAATCAAACCCATCTCTATTTGCTGAATATACTTCACCAAATCTAACTCCATCTTCATATAAATCATTGGTATAATTTCCATTAAAAATCCAATAAAATCTAGAGTTACTTTCTTTTTTTGTCACATAAAAACTCTCTCCATTTTTAAAATCAATTACTTTATTAACACCATTTTTTAAATTTATGCTTAGGTCTCTATTTTTTATTGGAAGTCCAACTATTTCACCACTCATATCTACACCAAAACTACTAAATCGTCCATCTGTTAAACAACCTGTAGTTTTTAATTCTATTTTTCTCTTGTTATTAGCATAAGTTAAATAACTTCCTTGGAATTCAAAATATTGTGTTGTTCCACTACCAGATTTTGGATTTATCCAACTCTCATATACTTTTACATAACTACTACTTACTTTAGCATTTATCTTCTTATAATAAGTTTCCTCATTAAATCCCTGAAAATATGATTCAATCTCATTCCAATAATCTTGTAATAAATATTGTCCTGCCCTCTCTCCCCAAGTCTTAACTACTGTTATTGAATTAGAAGATGTAGGAGTTTTGATATTATAATCCAATCTATCACATATTAAATTTGAAACTACAACTCCTTCATTTATAGGAATATGGTAATAATAATCTCCCACACTATAATCATAACTTGGACTTATCTCTCTAAAATTATATACTCTACTATATGCTGTTAAAACAGAAAAATAACTATCAAATTTTTTGTTATTTATAAACATCTCTACTGTTATTTCTTGACGTATAGTTCCATCAGAAGCTTTATGTACTATCTTAAATTTTACATATCCATCAGTTGTTCCATTCTTTCTCAATGTAAATTCCAACTTTGAACTATCACTCCAGATTCTAGTTTTTAGATTATATCCTGGTATACTACATTCAGCATATTCATTTCTATATCTATAAAAACTTCCTTTACTGTTTTGAATATTTGAAATTGAAGTACTTCCTGCTCCGCCAATATTTTGGAGTTCTATATAATCACTATCTTCATAGTCATAAACTAATGGACTTCCCTGTATATCAAAAACTGTATTAAGTCCATTTTGTTCAGTAGCAGATTCAGGAAAAATAAACTCTCCATTTTTTCTTATTTCAATATTTCCACTACTGTTGTTATTTGGATTTATAATTAAATTTGTTAAGCTTCCCATCTCTTCTCCAAACAACCACAGCTTAACTGAAACACTATTCCCTCTAGGTGCGGAGTAATCTCTATAATTCGCTCTATATATTTTCTCTAAATTAAAATTTTTATCTGTAACTGCCAAATATGTATTTTTAGGTAACTCTTTATAGTCTATCTCTAATTTTGTTCTCTTTTCTCCAGTTGTTATATCATATCTTGTAGTTCTTAGATTATTATTAACTCTCATTCTATTTATATTTCTTCTGCCTAAGCTAGTATTAGGATTGGGAATATCCTCTATATTTTCAACTGGATAAACATTCTTTCCCTCTATTCCCTTTAAAGTTAAAAGTAGTTTCTTTCTGTTTTTATCTACTTCAACTGGAATCTCTTCTGTTTTTAATTTTGTTACTGTTATATTAAGTTCAGCTTTATCTTTATATTTTTTTAGAGTCTCTATGGTAGTAACATCTTTTTTAGGATTTTCAGTAATAATACTATGTGGTATCTCTCTTTCTACCGCCAATATATTTATAAAAAAAATCATAAAATATAATAAAAGCTTTATTCTTCTTTTTAAATATTTAATCATTATTCTCTCCAAAACTTACTTTAATACTATCTTTTGACCAGGATATATATCGGTTACACTTTCTAAACTATTTAATCTCAATATTTGTTTCCAATCTAGTTCATATTCTAAAGCTATTGAAATAATATTTTCTCCTCTTTGAACTATATGATATTTTGGAATTTTTTCAATATCTATACTCTTCTTTTTTTCTAAATAGATTTTTTGTTTTGGATAAATTAAATTAGGATTTTTTAACTCATTTATCTGTACTAATTTTGCTGGTCTTTTTTGATAATCTTTAGCTATTTTATTTAAGTATTCTCCTTTTCTTACTTTATGATAAGGGTACTCTTCAAAATCATTTTTTATCTCTTTTTTCTCCACACCAACAATATTAACCAAAACTAAATTTTCATCTATCTTTTCTACTTCAAATCTTAAATTTTCTACACTTAAAGTTTTAAAACTAATAATTACATAAAATATTAAAATTAACTTCTTCATTTTTCCCCTTTAATTTATAAGCCTTCCATACTGTGAAACAATAATAGGAACATACCCTATATACTCTCCCTCTATTATTTCTGCTTCTTCTCCATTATCAATATCTCTTTTATTTAAAACTGCATATATCCTCACATACTCAACTTCTTTTGTTACTATAAAATCATTATTTTTTGTTTCTAATCTATACTCTTTTATTTTTAACCACTTTTTTCTATTAGTTATCAATCCTTTTTAGGAAAATAAAATTTTAATTTTTCCCTTTATCCTCTTTTAAATTATCTGTAGCTATCTCTAATACTCCTTCTCCTATAACTTCTTCACTACTTATAGTATTTGTTATTACCTCTTTAAATCTAATTGGTTCAAAAATTTTTATTCCAATTTCTGAAAGAGCTATTAGAGAGTTTAACATAAATAATAAAGTAATCCCTATTTTCCTCATCTTTACTCCTTTATCTCTATTGTCATATATACTTTTTTCTTAAAAGTACCTTCCTTTGAAATATTTTCTCCATCTATATATAAAATATTATCTGTTTTTATCTTTGTATTGATAAATGGAGAGGAGTAGATAAACGTATCTGTTTTTCCATCTTGATCTATATCTATTTCAGTCTCACTATAGCATAATTTATAATAATCTTTCTTCTCTGGAACCTTATTAAACTCCACTTCAAAAGGTATCTTTAATTTTTGATTATCTAAGATAATTGCTTCTATATCAATATCAGATATAATCTCTAATGGAACAAAAACATTTACTCTACTCTCTAAATATACTGTGGTATTTTTCTCTAATTCTCTCTTTCCTATAATATTTCCTTGTAAGTCAACTTCTGTTAAATCATCAGTTGGAAGTTGAGGAATTTTCATTCCGTCTTCTAATTCTAAATATGGTGGATATACTTCTATTTTATCTTCAGAAAAACTGAAAATAAAATTAAAAAAAATAATGATAATTAAAATAACTCTCCTACTCAACTTCATATTCTCCTTTTTTATTTAAGCTTATTGCATTTTCTAATAAATTAACAACAAACATATTTCCATCTGTCTTATCAAAATAACTCAACTGTATTATCTCTTCATATTTTTCAAAGTTTTTATCTATTCCAGTATAAATAATTTCTAAATAATATTTTTTTGGAAGTAATCCACTTATTTCAAAAATTCCTGTTTCATCAGGAATAGCCATATCTAAAACTTTTCCTGAAATATCCTTTACCTTTATTAAAATTTCTTCAAACATAGCTATTTTTTCATTTAAAGTTTTATTTAAACTACTATCAACATTGACTATTCCTGTTAGAGTTAATAAAGGCTTTACTGGAATATAGGCTACTAGTGTAGATGAAGTTGTTCCTCTTATTTTTATTTTATTATTTCCTAAAACAAATGATGGTTTCCTTATAGTAGGATTTAAGTCATACACAATATGATTTGGTATCCCATATAACATACCTTCTCCTCTTTTATCTGTTAAAACTTCTTTACCCCCAACTTTTACTTTAACATTATCTATTCTTGGCTCATCTTCATCACAGATATTATTATCATTCAAATCTATAAATGTAATAATTTTTACTCTACAACTATCTAGTGTCTCTACCTTTTCTAAAGGATGTTTTAAATCAAATATTTTATCTACCCCTACTTTATGTTTTTGATTTCCTAATTTATCAAAATTTCCTTCATAAGTAAACCAATCATTAAGTTTCATATTAAACCTAAAAGTAAAAGCCTCTTTTGTTTTTTCAGAGTACCTAGCCTCAAAAGTATAATCAAATGTCTTATTAGTATTTGAAAATAAAGTTAGTCCTACTTCATAATCTTTTCCATCATTTGTCCAGCTATTTTCCAATCTTACAGAGTGATTTCTAAATCCATTGTAATAAACATTTAGATTATATTCAGATTTATCATTTATATATTTTTCATATTCAGCAGTCCACAACAGAGATTTAAAACTTTTCGAGTAACCTACTTTATATTTAGAATTATTTTTTTCAGAACCATCATAATAATATGTTTTATCATATTCATATCCTAATTCTAATGATTTAAAAGGTCTATACTCTACTGTATAATTTTCATCTCTCTTTTCTTCATAATATTTTTCTTTAAAGTCATTTTCAAATTTTAATCTTAATTTATTTATATCTATCTGTCCTTTAAAGTGTTTACTGTTTTTGTCTTTAGTATTTTTCTTTCTATCCTTATCATATATTTTTGTAAATACCCTTTTATCCTCATAGCTTAAAACATATGGATAGCTAAAAAAAGTATCATTATAAATAGCTTCTAAACTACCATTCTCAATATATTCATATCTAGTATTTAAATTTTCTATCTCTTTATCATATCCTAATCCAAAAGTTAAATTGTCAGTCAATCCATAATAAATTTTTGAATTTGCTCTAACCTTTTTACTCTCATCATCTTCTCTTAAATTTATATTGTATTCAAACTGCCCCTTATTTTGTTGATTGTAATCACTAGTTGTACTTATCTTCTTTAGAATAATATTCCCTGAAGGTTCGTAAATTTTTAATGTGTATTCTCTATTACTCTTTATTTCTGAATTTTTAAATTCTACACTTCCATTTTTTTCATCTTGTACATCAATAGCAAATCCTAAATATAGTAATTCTACCCTACTTCCTATTGGAACATTTTCTCTTATAATATATGTTTTATCTGATGTAATAATATACCCTTTATCTTTTTTAAAATTTACTCCCCACTCTCTTGCTGCTTCACTACCTACACTATAATTTCCTACTTCTAAAGTATGTTTTTCCCAAATCTCATTATATTTTAAAGTTATATCTTGAAACTTCTTTTCTTTTAAATCATAATTTGCTGTCAATTGTCCATATAAAAAAGCTCCTTGATATTCTAAATTTCCTTCCCAATCTTTCTTTTTAGTATCATCATCTTTAGAAACTTCATAAGTTTGCAAAAATTGTGTTCTCAAATATCCCAACTCAAATAATTCAGGTGTATTTGTATATTGTAAAGTTTTCTTATTTTTATCTTCCTCTAATTTTTCCTTAGTTCTGTCTGTTCTTATTTTTATCTCTTCAGGAGTTGGAAAATTTAAATACATACCTACAATATAATTATTATTATCAATTCTTAAATTACTTAAAAATATCTCTTTAAATAAATCTTCAGCTAAATATAACTCCCCATCTTTAGAGATAATATCATCTTTTTCTATTTTTTTAGTTCTCTCTTTATCAACTTTTAATTCCTCTTTTGTTAATATAATCTCCTTTAAATTTTCTCCCAAGTATATTTTTAATTCATTCTCATCTGAAAAACTATAATTTTGAAAATTTATATTTTCAAAAAAACTCTTTAATGGAAAATATAATTTCCCATTTTTTACAAAAACTTTATAAATCTTTGCTTTACTCTCTCCATTTATTTTAAGTCCATAAATTCCTTCGGTTGTTTCTTGATTATTTTCTCCCATTAAAATATTATAGTCTTCTTGTGAGATAATATTATTTCTCAATAACTCTTCTAAATCCTCATAGTTAATATTACTTGAATAACAAAATATATAGTTTAAACAAAAAAGAAAAATAAATAAAAACTTATCTATTTTTTTCATTTAAATCTCCTTATTTTCTTTTCTAAAACATTATTCCCCTCTTGGTCTAATATGATAAGCTTTCCTTTTATTTTTTCAACTAAAAGCTTAACTTCTTTCTCCTCTTTAGAAAAAAGTCTAACTCTATCTAAATAAACTAACTCTTTTTCTTTGGAATCTAAACAATACATTTCAAAGTATTGCCTTATCTCTCCAGTATTTTTAAAAGATATTTTTAAACTCTTATCTTCCCTATAAATATTTGTTATCTCAATCTTTGGTTTTAAATCTCCCACATAACCAGCTAACTCTATTTTTAAATTAGTTAAAATATTTAACTCCTTATTTTTCAAAGGAACTTCAACTTCTTTGATACATAGATTAGTTGTATATTCCCCTTCTCTACTATCATTTGGAGCTGTTATTAAGACTTTAATTTTTTTACTCTCCCCTGGCTTTAATGTAAGTGTTTTAGGAAAAAATTCCACCCAATCACTCATATCATATTCTTTATTATTTTTTTCAATGTATATTCTATATTTAGTAATATTTTTACTTGAGTTTGAAAGTGTGTATTCCTTATATCCCCCCTCTCCATCTATTCTTTTATCAAAAGTTAATGGAGTAATATTAACATATGCCCATATTTTTATTGATAAAAATAAAAAAATTAAAATTCTAAACATCTCCATACCTTCCCTTTTATTTAAAATAGGGAGGAATCTCTTCCTCCTTATTTTAAAAATATTATTTTTAATCTACATTTTCTACTTTTGCTTCAAATGTTCCAGTTCCTACATATAACCCCTCTTTTATAGAAGAACCATTTAAAGCTGTAGCCTCTATTATAGATTGAACCTTTGTTTCTACTTCAGTTTCTGTTCCTACTAAAGTTATTTCTCCCTCTCTATATTTTAATTTAGATTTTAATTTTTCATCAGTAGTCATTCCATGTCCTACTAATACTAAGTCATTAGCTATCTTAACTACTGCTCCGGAAGAATCTTTAGCTTCAAAAGTTACCTTATATGCACTGCTTCCTCCAAAAGCTTCCCCATCATCTCTTTTTAATTTTACTGTTTTTTCTACTATAGAATCAGTTACAGCTCCACCTTTCACTAATTTTCCATGGTCAAATATAAGCTTATCTATTAACTTATTATTCTCATCCACTAATACCAATTTTCCAGATTTAGGTAATATCTCTACTCTTACCTCCATAGGTACTCCTACTCTTGCTGCTCCTTGACCACTAGCTGATGCTCCATTATCTCCTGGATTACTTACTCCAAAAGCTAGTGTTGATAGGATACTTACCCCCAATAACATTTTTTTCATTTTTTTTACTTCCTCCTTGATTTTTAATTTATTTATTATAACTTTACATTATAATCCTTATTTTCTGACAAACGAATACTTGGTTGTTATAATCATAAAAAGATATATACTCAGCTAATTTAGGAATCTCCTCTTCAAGAGTAAGTTCTCCATTATTTCCTAATCTTCCCTTTGGAATTACAGAGATTATACTTCCTACAGAATCTAAAAAACATACTCCTAATTCATAGCCTCTACCGTTTTTATTTTTTAGCTTAGCTGTATAGTATTTTTTGTTTTTTCCATCTTTTGTCTCTTTGGTAACTATTTTTTCATTACTAATCTCAAACTCATTTCCTACTTCTCCTACATATGCTTGCATTTCTAAATTAACTGCTGTTTTCATAGAAACTGCTGGAGTAAGTTTCCCACTCTCTCTTTTTTGTAAAAATGGAACAGGTACTCCCTCACTTCTAAGGATAAAACCATATAATCCCTTTTTTAAAGTAGGAGGAGTTTGTACATAAACCTTTATAACCCCAACACTTTTAGGCTTCACTGTTAAAATTTTAGGATAAACACTGACATACTGTGAAATGTTATTCTCTTTTCCATTATCCAAAATTGATATTTTATATCTTTGGACATCTAAAGTTGAATTTGTATATTGAAACTCTCCGTATCCTTCTCCTGTATCTAGTCTTTTATCAAATCCCATAGGAGTAAATTCAAAAGCAAAAGAATAGAAACTCAACAATATAAATAATAAAATTTTCAACTTAACTCCTCCCATAAAAAAAAGTGTTTTAGAACATTTTTGCTCTTAAACACTCCAATTATAACATTAATATTATCTTAAAAGTCTATTGCTACACTAGTTAGATAAAAATACAACATATCTTTTCCACTATTTAGACATCAATTTTATAAAAAAAATACATTTATTTTATAACTCTATATTATTTTCTTTTTTTATTTTTTTCCATCTATTTTCTATTTTTTTTAATTTTACTTTACTTAGATATAATATTTGTTGATTTTTAAATACAATACACTCTTCTTTAAAATCTAATATTTTTATAGATTCTAAATTTACCAAAGTTCCTCTATCTACTTTACAAAAAAAAGAAAATTTTTTTAATTTTTCTTCAACCTCAGAAAATTTTTTCTTTAACTCAAAACTTTCTAAATTATTCAAATAGAAAATTGTTTTTCTTGTTATACTTGAATAAACAATATATGCAATCTCCTTTAAAGAAAAGAAACCTCGCCTAAATTTTTCAAGTAAAAATATATTAGTTTCATTATTTTGTTCTAGTTTTGACATATAGCTTATTGGAAACATTTCATTTTTTTCCTGAGTTATTTTTGCAATTGAATTATGCATATTTATTATTCTCCACTCATCATTCTCTTTAAAAAAAACAGTTGTTAATCTAGTTGTTATTTTTTTCTCTTCCTCTTCAAAATAAATAATTGTTACTTCACAATAAGAAGAAATTAAATCTCCAAAATAATCTTCGACATAATCATTTATATAAAAACTCATCTTTCCTTTTAAATTTTCTATTTGATTCCTTATACTTAATAGAAATTCACTTTTATTCTTAGCTATTTCAAATTGACTAGTTCCTACACTTTTAAAACTTTCAGAAAATAATTTTTCAACTTCATCTAAATTATTTTCTATTAAATAATTAAAAAAAACTTTTTTAGTATTTTTTCTCCAATATTCATCTTTTATTCTCTCCTAAAAAATATTTTATTCTATATTTTTATAACTATAAAATTAATATTATTAACATTATATGCACTTTCTTTTATTAATGTCAATTAAAATAACTTTTTTTCAGAAAAATTATATTTTTTTTAAATTTTTAAAGATGAATATTTTTGCAGATAGTAAAAAAATAAAGGGGCTTTACAAATTTTTTAATTGTAATAACCCCTTTATAATCTATCTATATAATACTCCAATATCTTTTCTAAAGTATTTCTTTTCGAAGTTTACTTTCTCAGCATCAGAGTAAGCTTTTGCTCTAGCTTCTTCAAGGTTATCCCCAATAGCTACTACATTGATTACCCTTCCACCATTAGTAAGAAGTTTTCCATTTTCTAGTTTAGCACCAGCTACGAATACCATATTATCTACACTATCCATACCTGTTATCTCATAACCTTTGTTATATTTTTCTGGATATCCACCAGAAGCAAGAACTACACAACAAGCTGATTTATTACTCCATTTTACATCTATCTCAGAAAGTTTTCTATCTATTCCACTCTCTAATAGGTTTATAAAATCTGATTCAAGTAGTGGTAATACAACTTGAGTTTCTGGGTCTCCCAATCTCATATTGTACTCAAGAAGATAAACTCCCTTAGCAGTTATCATTAGCCCAAAGAATATAAATCCAGCAAAATCCATTCCCTCTGCTTTTATTCCCTCAAGAGTAGGATTCATTATCTCAGTTATAAATTTATCATATACCTCTTTAGTTACATAAGGGTTAGGAGCTATTGTTCCCATTCCTCCTGTATTTAATCCTGTTTCTTTCTCTCCAATTTTCTTATGGTCTTTAGCAGAGATAAAAGGCAGGATAATCTTTGAGTCAGTTACTGACAAGATTGAAGCCTCTACTCCATCTAAGAACTCCTCTACTACAATTTGCTCTCCAGCACTGCTGAATACTTTATCTATCATTATCTCATCTACAGCTTTTAGAGCCTCTTCAAGATTTTGGCAGATAAGTACCCCTTTACCAGCAGCAAGTCCACTAGCTTTTACCACTAGAGGAAACTCACAAGTTTTTATATATTCCTTAGCCTTGTCAGCTTCATTAAATACTTCATAAGCAGCTGTTTTTACTCCATACTTTTTCATAAAATCTTTAGCAAAAGCTTTTGACCCTTCAAGTAGAGCAGCTTTCTTATCTGGTCCAAAGATTTTTAATCCTTCAGCTTGGAATTTATCTACAATACCATCTACTAGAAGCTCCTCACTTCCAACGATAGTTAAATCTATTTTATTCTCTTTAGCAAAGGCAAGAATTTCATCTACTCCTTTTAGATTTACATTCTCTCCTTTTTCAAGTAACTCTGTTCCACCATTTCCTGGAGCACAATATACTTTTTCTACTTTTTCATTTTGGCTTACTTTCCAGCAGATAGTATGCTCTCTTCCACCGCTTCCAACTACTAATATTTTCATTCTCTCTTCTCCTTTAAAAAATTAATAGTAGCTACTTTCAACTACAAACTTTAATCAAGAAAACTCAAAGAATTGCGTAAATTACGGAGAAAAGTTAGATTAACTCAGCGAAATCGAACGCTAAAAAACACAACTGTTTGAGTGAAACGAGTTTTGTGTTTTTAGTAAGATAAGCCATAGTTAATCTACTTTTTGTAGTCTGAAGCAATTCTTAGTTTTCTTTTAATTTTTTAATAACTTAAGTAGATACGATTAGTGTTTGAAATGTCTCATTCCATTGAATATCATAGCTATTCCATGCTCATTACAAGCTTCGATAGATTCCTTATCTCTAATAGAACCTCCAGGTTGAATTATAGCTTTGATTCCATGTTTTGCACAAGTGTCTACTACATCTCTAAATGGGAAGAAAGCGTCAGAAGCAAGGACAGCTCCCTCTATTCTCTCTCCAGCTCTTTCTATTGCTTGTTCAGTAGGCCAAATTCTATTTGTTTCTCCATTTCCTATTCCAATAGCCATCTTATCTTTAGCTACTACAATAGCATTAGATTTTACATGTTTTACTATCTTCATTCCAAAATCTAAGTCACTCATCTCTTTTTCAGTAGGAGCTTTTTCTGTAACAGTTTCATAGTGAGTAGAAAAACTTAAATCTTCATCTTGTACTAGGATTCCTCCATCTACTTTTACAAGGTTTACTTTGTCCATAGGTTTATGATAGCATTTTATTACTCTTAGATTTTTCTTAGTTCTTAATACTTCTAAAGCTTCCTCTGTAAAACTTGGAGCTATTACTATCTCTAGGAATATTTTTACTAATTCCTCAGCAGTTGCCTTATCTACCTCTTTATTAAGAGCTACTATTCCTCCAAATATAGATACAGGGTCACACTCATAAGCTTTTACATAAGCCTCATGTATATCTTTTCCAATAGCTGCTCCACATGGAGTAGAGTGTTTTACCCCACAACAAGCTGGCTCTTCAAATTCACAAGCTACTTTCCAAGCTACGTCCATATCTCTTATATTATTAAATGAAAGCTCTTTACCATTTAATTGTTCAAAATCTTTCATAGCTCCACTATCAGTAGTTGATACATAGTAAGCAGCTTTTTGATGAGGATTCTCTCCATATCTTAAATCCATAACTTTTTCATATGAAGCATTTAAATAGTGAGGCATCTCATCTCCAAGTAAGAAGCTAGATATAGCTGCATCATAAGCAGATGTTAAGTTGAAAACTTTTCCAGCAAGTCTTTTTCTTGTTTCAAATGTTACCTCTCCAGCTTCCATCTCTCTCATAACAGTTTCATAATCAGTTGTATCACTAATTACTACAACATCTTTGAAAGATTTTGCTGCTGATCTTAGCATTGTAGGTCCACCAATATCTATAAATTCAACTTTCTCTTCAAAAGTCAAATCCTCATTTACTTTCTTAAAGAATGGATATAGATTTACAACTACCATATCAATAGTTTCTATTCCTCTAGCTTTTATAGTGGCCATATGCTCCTCATTATCTCTTATAGCTAAAATTCCTCCATGGATTACAGGGTGTAGAGTTTTTACTCTTCCATCTAACATCTCTGGAGCTTTTGTTACTTCAGCTACCTCTATTACTGGTACTCCATTCTCTTTTAAATATCTATATGTTCCACCTGTTGAGATTATCTCTACATTGTGTTTTACTAAAAATTGTGCAAACTCTAATATTCCATTTTTATCAAAAACTGATATTAATGCTCTTTTCATTATAATAGACTCCTTTATCTTCTTTCTGATATAATTTTTGCAATAGATTCAGGTAAAAGCTTATGTTCTTCTACTAATACTCTCTTTTGTAAAATCTCTGGAGTATCTCCTTCTAAGACCTTTACTCTCTTTTGAGCTATTATCTCTCCACTGTCCACTCCTGTATCTACATAGTGTACTGTACAACCACTCTCTTGCTCTCCAGCTTTTAGTACAGCTTCATGTACCCTTATACCATACATTCCTGGACCACCAAATTTTGGAAGAAGAGAGGGGTGAATATTGATTATTCTCCCCTTCCATTTATTTACAAACTCTTCATCAATGATAGATAAAAATCCAGCTAGAACTATCAAATCAATTCCTCTTTCTGAAACAATTTTATCTATCTCTCTACATAGCTCTTTTTTTAAAACTTTTCTATCTAAGGTATATCCATCTATTCCAGCTTCCTTAGCTCTCTCTACTCCATAGCACTCTCTATCTCCAATTACAACTTCAACTTTACATTGTAACTCTCTACTTTGAGATTTATCTATTATAGATTGAAGATTGCTTCCTCCACCAGAAACTAAAACTCCTATTTTAAACATAGTCCCTTTTCTCCCTTTTGAACATATCCTATTTCAAAAGCTTCTTCTCCATATTTAGCAAGCTCTTCTATTACTCCATCTTTATCTTTAGGGTCTACTACTAGTACAAAACCTACTCCCATATTGAATGTTCCATACATCTCATCTTCTGGGATATCCCCCTCTTTTTGAATATATTTAAATATATCTAATACTCTTAATTTTTCTTTTAATACAACTGGTTGATGTCCTTCACTTATTGTTCTAGGTAAGTTCTCAGGTAATCCTCCTCCAGTTATATGAGCCATACCTTTTACATTATATTTTTCTAATACAGCAAGAACTGGTTTTACATATATTTTTGTAGGTGTAAGAAGAGTTTCACTAATTGGTTTTCCATTGTACTCTTTATTATAGTCAGTTATTACTTTTCTTACTAATGAGAATCCATTACTATGTACTCCAGAAGATGGTATAGCTATTAAGATATCTCCTTCAGAAGTTGTACTTCCATTTACTATTTTAGATTTTTCTACTGCTCCTACACAGAAACCAGCTATATCATAATCTCCTACTTTGTAGAATCCTGGCATTTCTGCTGTTTCTCCACCTATAAGGGCAGCTCCAGCTTGATAACAACCTTCAGCTACTCCAGAAACTAATTCAGCTGCTACTTCAGCATCTAATTTTCCACAAGCTAGATAATCTAAAAAGAATATTGGTTTTGCTCCGTGGCAAAGTACATCATTTACACACATAGCAACAGCATCTATTCCTACCGTGTCATATTTTTTTGTAGTAAGAGCTATCTCTAATTTTGTTCCTACTCCATCAGTTCCAGAAACTAATACAGGATTTTCATATTTTCCTAACTCATACATAGCTCCAAAACTTCCAAGTCCATTTAATACGTTGCTATTCATTGTCTTAGCAACAGCTTTCTTCATAAGCTCTACTGCTCTGTATCCTTCCTCTTTATCTACTCCAGCTTCTTTATATGAAATTGCCATTTTTTCCTCCAAAATTTAAATTATTTTTTACTCTTCTGTTGGTGTATCTACTGGATACTCTCCATTGAAACAACCTACACAGTAATCACAACCCTTTAGGGATTTTAACATATTTTCCATTGATAGATAATCTAATGTATCTGCATTTATCTCTTTTCTTATCTCTTCTACTGATAATCTAGCTGCTATTAACTCCTCTCTATGAGCTGTATCTATTCCAAAGTAACAAGAGTGTTTTACAGCTGGAGAAGCTGAACGGAAATGCACTTCCTTAGCTCCTGCCCTTCTGATTATCTCTATTAAAATCTTACTTGTTGTTCCTCTTACTAGTGAGTCATCAATTATTACTACTCTTTTTCCTTCAAGATTTACTTTTAATGGATTTAATTTTACCATTACAGCTTGCTCTCTCAAAGCTTGAGTAGGTTTTATAAATGTTCTTCCTATATATTTATTTTTTACTAGCCCTATTGCATAAGGTATTCCACTAGCTTCAGCAAAACCGATAGCTGCTGGTATTCCAGAATCTGGTACACCTATTACTACATCTGCCTCTACTTTCATCTGTTTAGCAAGTAATCTTCCAGCCTCTACCCTAGACTCATATACATTTAATCCATCTATTACACTATCAGGTCTAGCAAAGTATATGTGTTCAAATGAGCAAGGTGCTTTTTTATTATTTTCTGAATATTTTACAGATTTTACTCCATTCTCATCTATTATTACCATCTCTCCTGGTAATACATCTCTAATTAGAGTTCCTCCCACAGCATCAATGGCACAAGATTCAGAAGCTAAAATATAATCTCCATTTTCATTTATACCTAAGCAAAGTGGTCTTATTCCATATGGGTCTCTTACTCCTACCAATTTGTTTCCAGCTAAGATTACTAATGCATAAGCTCCTTTTATAGCTCCTACTGTACTTCTTATAGCATCTTCAACATTTCCATTAGCTTTTCTTGCTATCATTTTGATGATAACTTCTGAGTCTATTGAAGTATTAAAAGTAGAACCAGCATCTTCTAATAACTCTCTTATTATCTTTGCATTAGTTAAATTTCCATTGTGAGCTACTGCTATTTGTCCTAATTTATATCTACTCTCAAGAGGCTGAGCATTTTCTAATTTGCTCGCCCCTGTTGTAGAGTATCTCACATGTCCTATTGCAGCATTTCCAACAAGATTATTTAAAGTTTCTGGTGTAAATACATCTGCAGTAAGTCCCATTCCTTTATAAGTTACTATCTCTCCAAAATTAGAAACAGATATTCCCGCACTCTCTTGACCTCTATGTTGAAGAGCATATAATCCGTAGTAAGTTATTTGTGCTACTTCATTTACCTCTTTTGAATATATTCCGAATACTCCACACTCCTCTTCCATTTTATCTTTAGCCATTAGAATTTCTGTGCAGTTCATCATTAAGCCCCCAATCTCTTTAATACTTCTATATAAGCCTCTTCTATTCCTCCAAGGTCTCTTCTAAATCTATCCTTATCTAATTTTTTACCTGTTTCTTTATCCCATAATCTACAAGTATCTGGAGTTATCTCATCAGCTAGTAAGATTTCTCCTGCAGCATTTTTACCAAATTCTATTTTGAAGTCTACTAAAGTAATTCCAATTTTATCAAAAGCATCTTTTAATAGGTTGTTGATTTGACCAGTAATTCTATATATCTCTGCTAACTCCTCATAAGTACAAAGTCCTAAAGCAACTGCATGGTGGTCATTGATTAATGGGTCTCCATAAGCATCATTTTTATAGCAGATTTCAAATATTGTGTTAGTTGGTTTAGTTCCTTCTGGAATTCCAACTCTTGCTGCCATTGAACCAGCTATTACGTTTCTTACTATTACTTCTAATGGGAATATTTTTACTTTTTGACAAAGTTGATCTCTATCATTTAATACATCTACTAAGTGAGTTTTTATTCCATTTTTCTCTAACATTCTGAATAACATAGCTGTTATTTTGTTGTTCATTACACCTTTATTTACTATTGTTCCTTTTTTAGCTCCATTTCCTGCTGTTGCATCATCTTTATAGTGAATTATTACTAAGTTCTCATCTGTTGTTGAATATACTTGTTTAGCTTTTCCTTCATAAATAAAATCTTTTTTTTCTACTGACATTTTAATTCCTCCTGAGATACTTTTAATATTTTATACCTTATTTTTATTTTTTATTGAAATTTAAATTTGAAAACTTCTATTATCTGTAACTTCATAGAAAATCTCTTGATTAAAATCAAGAATAACGAAGATTGAGGAGAATATTAGAGCAAGTCAGTGAAAGCGAATGCCCAAAAACACAATAAGCCAAAGGCTTAACCCTTGTGTTTTTAATGAGCTGAGCCATACTTGCTCTTTATTCTTTGAACGAAAGTTATTCTTGAATTTTATACCTCTAACTTCTTTACGTAATTTACGCAACTCTTTAAGTTTTCAATATTATAATTTATCTTATAGTTCTACTCCTGATTCATTATCAGCTATAAACTTAGCTTTCATATCTTTTCTGAAGTTTCTTAATTTCTCTTTTAGTTCTGGAGATTTTAATGAAAGCATTTGTACAGCTAACATTCCTGCGTTGTATGAGTTATTTACTCCAACAGTTGCAACTGGAATTGATTTAGGCATCTGTACTATTGATAATAATGCGTCCATTCCGTTGAAAGCTGCCTCAATAGGTACTCCTATTACTGGTAGTGTAGTTTTTGAAGCTATAACTCCAGGTAAATGAGCTGCAAGCCCAGCTCCAGCTATAATTACATCATAACCTTCTACCTCTAATTTTTCTAATGTTTCTTCTAATTTTTCAGGTACTCTATGAGCTGAAAGTACATGAGCTGAATACTCTATTCCAAACTCTTTTAAGCAGTTAGCTGCTCCTCTCATCTTCTCTGTATCTGATTTACTTCCGAAAATAATAGCTACTTTCATTTGTCCTCCTAAATTATTTGAAATATTTTACTCCATTTTCAAATATTTTTTGCTCTTTATTTCCAATTATATTTTTAAATACATTGTTTCCATATCTTTCTGTATGTCCCATCTTACCAAATACTCTTCCATCTGGCGAAGTAATTCCTTCAATAGCAAAGCTTGAACCATTAGGGTTGAATCTAAACTCATTAGTTGGTTCTCCCTCTAAGTTGACATATTGAGTTGCCACTTGTCCATTTTCAAATAGCTTTTTAATTACCTCATCACTAGCAAAGAATCTTCCCTCTCCATGTGACACTGCTATTTCAAACTCTGAACCTATTTCTATTCCAGCAAGCCAAGGTGACTTATTAGAAGTTACTTTAGTTTTTACCATTTGAGATATATGTCTACCAATTTTATTGAATGTAAGAGTTGGTGAATCTTCAGTAATCTTTCCTATCTCTCCATAAGGAAGTAACCCAGATTTGATAAGAGCTTGGAATCCATTACAAATTCCTAATATAAGTCCATCTCTCTCTAAGAACTTATGGATAGCTTCTGCTACTTTAGGGTTAGTAAGTACTGTTGCTATAAATTTACCAGAACCATCTGGCTCATCTCCAGCACTGAATCCTCCTGGGAACATTAGGATTTGAGAGCTATTTATCTCTTTTACCATCTTTTCTATTGAGTCATTGATATACTCTTGAGTTAGGTTTCTAAATACTAATATATTTGATTCTGCTCCAGCTTTTTCAAATACTCTAGCTGAATCATATTCACAGTTTGTTCCTGGGAAAGCTGGTACTAATACTCTTGGTTTAGCTATCTTATTTTTGCATACTACTATATTTTTAGTAGTATAAGGAGTCCAGATATATTTTTCAACTTTTTCTACTGTTTTATGAGGGAAAACTGGGAATAGTTTATCTAACCATACCTTCTCTCCAACAGTCATATCTATCTCAATATCTCCTACTATTACTTTGTATTCAGAGATTGTTTCTCCTAATAATTCTACATTTTTACCAGTAAGTTCTACATTTGACTCCACTATAAATGTTCCATATCCTAACTTGAATAACTCATCTCCAAGATTAGATATCTTAGCTCCTACTCTGTTTCCAAATGTCATCTTACTTACTGCTTCAGCTATACCACCAGTTTTTAATGTCATAGCTGATACTATATTTCCATTAACTATATTTTCATGTACATATTCAAAGTTTTCTTTTAACTCTTCCACATTAGGCATATAGTTTTCTAACATATGGTGTTTTACTAAGTAGATTTTATTTCCAGCCTTTTTAAACTCTGGAGATATTACTACACTAGCTTTTACTGGAGATACAGCAAAAGATATTAGTGTAGGTGGAACGTGAATATCATTAAATGTTCCACTCATAGAGTCCTTTCCTCCAATAGCTGGTATTTCAAAAGCTCTTTGCATCTCTATTGTTCCTAATAAAGCTGAGAAAGGTTTACCCCAATTTTTAGGATTTTGTCCAAGTTTTTGGAAGTATTCTTGGAATGAAAGTCTTACTCTCTTATAATCTACTCCCACACTTACTAATTTTGCTAATGATTCAACTACTGCATAAGCTCCACCATGGAATTGTGACCAAGATGATAATACTGGGTTATATCCCCAAGTGATAGCAGAAGCTGTATCTGTTTCCCCTTTAAGTAATGGTAATTTTTGTATACTTACATCTGTTGGAGTCATTTGATATTTTCCACCAAATGGCATAAGTACTGTAGTAGCTCCTATTGTAGAGTCAAATATCTCCATAAGTCCCTTTTGAGAAGCTACATTTAAAGATGATAACATATTGTACCACTTAGCTTCCAAATTCTCTCCTTCGTAAGCTACTTTTGTAAGAGGGCTCTCTTCATAAGAGATATTCTCTACTTCTACCTCTGTCTCTTGAGTCACTCCGTTAGTATCTAAAAACTCTCTTGAGATATCTACTATCTTCTTCCCTTTCCAACTTAGCACAAGTCTATTTGTGTCAGTAACCACTGCTACAACTGTTGCTAATAAGTTCTCTCTATTTGCTAATTCTATAAATTTATCTCTATCTTTAGCCTCTATTACTACTGCCATTCTCTCTTGTGATTCAGAGATAGCTAGCTCTGTTCCACTAAGTCCTAAATATTTAGTAGGAACTACATCTAAGTTGATATCTAGTCCAGGAGCTAACTCTCCTATTGCTACTGATACCCCTCCAGCTCCAAAGTCATTACATTTTTTAACAAGTCTTGTAACCTCTGGATTTCTAAATAATCTTTGGATTTTTCTCTCCTCTGGAGCATTTCCTTTTTGTACCTCTGCTCCACAAAGTCTTAAGGAATCATCTGTATGCTCTTTAGAAGAACCAGTTGCTCCTCCACAACCATCTCTTCCTGTTTTTCCTCCAAGTAGTACAACTATATCTCCTTTAGAAGCATTCTCTCTTCTTACCCAATCAGCTGGTACAGCTCCAACTACTGCTCCTACTTCCATTCTCTTAGCCTTATATCCATCGTGATAGATTTCAGCTACATGCCCAGTAGTAAGTCCGATTTGGTTTCCATAAGATGAGTATCCTGCTGCTGCTCCTGTTGTTATTTTCTTTTGAGGTAATTTTCCTTGTAAAGTATCCTCTAATTTTTCTAGTGGGTTACCAGAACCTGTTACCCTAATAGCTTGATATACATAAGACCTTCCTGATAATGGGTCTCTTATTGCCCCTCCTAAACAAGTAGAAGCTCCTCCAAATGGCTCTATCTCAGTAGGGTGGTTGTGAGTTTCGTTTTTAAACATCAATAGCCACTTTTCTATTTTCCCATCTACATCTACATCTATATATACTGAGCAAGCATTTATCTCATCAGATACCTCTAAGTCATCTAGCTTACCAGTTTTTCTCATCTCTTTTCCACAGATTGTTGCCATATCCATTAGAGATATATATTTTTTCTCAAGTCTTTCTTGATGTACAAATTTTCTTGCTCCCAAATAGTTTTCAAAAGCTTTTTGTAATGTTTCTCCAAAAGCTGATTTTGGGAAAACAATATTTTTTATTCTAGTTTCAAATGTTGTATGTCTACAATGGTCAGACCAATAAGTGTCTAATACTTTTATCTCTGTTTCAGTTGGATTTCTTTTTTCCGTATCTCTAAAATACTCTTGTACAAAGGCTATATCAGCAAATGTCATAGCTAGTCCAAGCTCTTTTCTAAATTTTTCTAACTCCTCAGCTCCATATGTAATAAATCCTTCAAATACAGGAACTTCTTGAGCTAACTCTCCCTCTTCTATCTCTAATTTTTCAAGAGTTTTCTCTCTCATCTCCACAGGGTTGATATAATAATTTTTTACTTTGTTTAGCTCCTCTTCCGATATATCTCCCTCT
Organism: Fusobacterium mortiferum ATCC 9817; assembly: GCF_000158195.2. Taxonomy (NCBI): domain Bacteria; kingdom Fusobacteriati; phylum Fusobacteriota; class Fusobacteriia; order Fusobacteriales; family Fusobacteriaceae; genus Fusobacterium; species Fusobacterium mortiferum. The sequence continues at coordinate 502,285 of NZ_GL987994.1, read as the reverse complement.
AAGATTATAACTTTTCCACTTGTTACTACTACATTTTGGTTTTTATCAGAGATTAGATTTAAACATTGCATAGCTGAGTCAGCTCTTTGGTCAAACTGCCCTGGTAAAAATTCTACAGCAAAGTATTTTGCCCCTTTACTGTCTAACTCTTCAGTTACTCTATCTGTTACTATCTCTGAGAATATAAGCTTTTTAGCCTTTGCTAACTCTTCACTATCTATTCCAAAGACATCATAGCAGTTTAGTAACCTTACTTTTTCTAGCCCCTTTAATTGAAGACTCTCTCTTAATTCATTCTCAAGTCTTTTAGCATCTAAATCAAATCCTGATTTCTTTTCTACAAAAATACGGTAATTCATTTCTCCTCCTGAAAAATTTTAACATAGATTTTTTTATTAGAATAATCCTTCTATCTTTCCATTCTCATCTATATCTATCAACTCAGCTGCTGGTTTTTTAGGTAGTCCTGGCATATCTATTATATCCCCAGCCATAGCTACTATAAATCCTGCTCCTGCTGATATTCTTAGTTCATTTATTGTTACAGTAAATCCTGTTGGTCTACCTATTAATGACGCATTATCTGATAAAGATTTTTGAGTTTTAGACATACAAACTGGTAAGTTCCCATATCCTAGCTCATCTATTGTCTTTAACATCTTCTTAGCTCCAGAGCTAAACTCTACTCCATCAGCTCCATATATCTCTTTTGCTATTGTTTCTATTTTCTCTTTTATACTTAAATATAATGAGTAAAGTGGTGTATAGTTATCAGTCTCTTTTTCTAATTGAGCCATTACCTCTTTAGCAAGAGCTATTCCTCCCTCTCCACCTTTTGCCCATACCTCACATAGAGCAACTGGTACATCTAACTCTTTACAGTGCTTTTCAATAAATTCAAGTTCTCTTTCAGTGTCGCTTACAAATCTATTGATTGCTACCACAACTGGTAAGTTATATTTTTTCATATTCTCTATATGTTTATCTAAGTTAGCTATTCCTTTTTCTAATGCTTCTAAGCTCTCTTCTGATAATTCCTTAGCTCCACCATGATGTTTTAGAGCTCTTACTGTTGCTACTATTACTACACAGTTAGGTCTTAGATTTCCTTTTCTACATTTTATATCTAAGAATTTTTCTGCCCCTAAGTCAGCAGCAAATCCAGCCTCTGTTATAGCATAATCAGAAAGTTTTAATGCTAATTTTGTAGCTAAGATTGAGTTACATCCATGAGCTATATTAGCAAATGGTCCTCCATGGATAAATACTGGAGTATTTTCTAAAGTTTGAACAAGGTTTGGTTTTAAAGCCTCTTTTAATAATGCAGTTACAGCTCCCTCTATTTTTAAATCTCCTACTGTAAGAGCTTTTCCATCTCTTGAATATCCAAATACCATACTTCTAATCTTATCTTTTAAATCCATAAGTGAATTTGCTAAACATAGAGCTGCCATTATCTCAGAAGCTACTGTTATTTGGAAAGATGACTCTCTAGGTATTCCATTAGCTTTTCCACCAAGTCCAATAACTACCTCTCTTAATGCTCTATCATTCATATCTACTACTCTTTTCCAAGAGATTTTTGTAACATCTATATTTAGTAAATTTCCTGAATTAATATGATTATCAATACAAGCAGCTATTAAGTTGTGAGCTACTCCTATTGCATGTAAATCTCCAGTAAAATGTAAATTTATATCTTCCATAGGAATTACTTGTGCATATCCTCCACCAGTAGCTCCACCTTTCATTCCAAATACAGGTCCAAGAGATGGTTCTCTTAAAGCAGCTACTGAAGATTTTCCTAATTTATTTAAAGCTTGAGTAAGTCCTACTGTAACTGTTGATTTTCCCTCTCCAGCTGGAGTTGGTGTGATAGCCGTTACCAATACTAGTTTACCATCTTTTTTATCTTCTAATCTTTTTAGCACATCTAGGTTGACTTTTGCTTTATATTTTCCATATTGTTCAATATCATCTTCGGTAAGTCCTACCTTCTTTGCTATTTCTAAAATATTTACTATTTTTGCCTCTTGAGCTATTTGAATATCAGTTTTCACATTTCCCTCCTTGAAGTTTCTATTAAAACAAAAGGTCTAAGTACACACTCATGCTTTACATAAGTACACACTTAGACCACTATTTATATATATTCTTAAGTTTACAATTATGCCTTTGTTAGTAAATGTTTTAAGCCTACTTTTCAGTCTTTTCTTCTTTTTATTAACAAATAGCATTTTCTCCTCCTAATATTTTTCCCCATATATACTAAAGGAGCCAACAAAAAAATCCTTCAACTCATAGCAGTTTATTACAATGGTAAACCGTAGAAACTCCTCTCCATATTAGAGGTATATATGAGATATATTTCTTTCTATATGTTAAGAATATCACAAAAGTGAAACTTTGTCAAAATAAAAACTTTTTTTCTTATTTTATCTATTTTTTATTTTATAATCTGTACTTTTTAATCAAAAATAAAACTATTTGTTTTTTATTTTTTTATATAAAAAATCTATAGCTAAGAGATATCCATCACTTCCTAATCCACAAATTTGTCCTATACAAGCTGGTGCTGTGAAAGATTTGTGTCTAAATTCTTCTCTTTTATGAATATTTGAAAGATGAACTTCTATTGTTGGAATATCTACACTTTTTATAGCATCATACAGAGCTATGGAAGTATGAGTATATGCTCCTGGATTAATTACTATCCCATCATACTTTTCTAAATATGCTCTTTGTATAAAGTTTATAATCTCTCCCTCAATATTACTTTGATATATTGTTACATCAATATCTTTAGCTAAATTCTCCTTAATATATGCACACATCTCTTCATAGGTTTGTACACCATAAATATTTTTCTCTCTTATTCCCAGAAAATTTATATTGGGTCCATTTATTACCATTACTTTCACTATTTTTTCATCTCCTCTAATCTCTCTATAACTCTTTTCTCTACTTCTTCTCTTGTATCTCTATCTATATCTATCCCCTCCCAAAGTTCATCACTTTTTATAGCTTGACCTACAAGCATAGATACTCCATCTACACATTTTAAACTACAATTTTTTGCTAATTGTAAAAACTTTGTAGTCTTAGGATTATATACAATATCAACAGCTATATCAAAACGCTTTAAAATTTCCTCATCTAGTGGAGAGCTATCTATATTAGGATACATCCCTAAAGGAGTAGTATTTACAACAATATCTCCACCTATTATATTTTCATAAGATACTACCTCTATATTTCTAAATCTATTTTTCAACTCTCTTCTCTTTGATTCCACATCTCTTGTTACTACAACTATCTCTTTAGCTCCTAAGTCATGTAGAGCTACTATCACAGATTTTGAAGCCCCACCACTTCCTAGAACATAGCATATTTTTCCTTTTACTTTGACATCATGTTTTTCTAGCATCTCTACGACCCCATAGTAATCACTATTATATCCGTAGCTTTCACCATTTTTTATTTTCACTAGATTTACAGCTCCAATTTTTTCTGCCTCCTCAGAGATAAAATCAAGTTGGCTCATCACAATCTCTTTATAAGGAATAGTTATATTAAATCCTTTTATCCCTTTTTCTTCCATTAATTTTAAAATATCTTTTCCATCTTCAATCTCATACAGTGAGTACTCTGCTTCTACTCCAAGCTTATCAAAAATATAGTTATGTATCTCTGGAGATAGTGAGTGCCCCAATTTTTTTCCCACAAGACCATATTTATTCATATCTGCCTCCTGCTTCATATATCTTATCTAACAATGCTATTGCCATTATTGATTCTATTACCACTACTGCTCTCGGTACTATACAAGGGTCATGTCTTCCCTCTATTTCTAATTCACAATCTTTTTTATCTTTTATATTTATTGTATGTTGAAGCTTAGAAATAGATGGAGTAGGTTTTATAGCAACTTTAAAATTTATAGGCATTCCATTGGATATCCCCCCTAATATTCCTCCGTTATTATTGGATTTAGTTTTCACTATACTATTTTTATAGTAGTATTCATCATTTACTTCACTACCATAATATTTTGCTATATCAAATCCTTTTCCAAACTCTATTCCTTTTACAGCTGGTACAGAAAAAGCTAAATGAGCTATACTACTCTCTAATGAATCAAAAAATGGCTCTCCCAATCCTGCTGGTACTCCTATGGCAAAACATTCTATAGTTCCACCAACAGAGTCTTGATTCATTCTAGCTCTCTCTATCTCCTCTTTTATCTCTACTATTTTCTTTTCATCTAAAATAGCCAGCTCTTTTTTAGCCAGCTCATCAAAAAGCTCTTTAGATAATCTATCTTCATTTGGTGTTTCTAATTCTATATTTTTTATACTCTTTATCATAGCTCCTACATATATTCCCTTTTTAGCTAAGATACTCTTAGCCAAGCTTCCAGCAAAAACAAGTGGGGCTGTTATTCTTCCAGAAAAATGACCTCCACCTCTTACATCATTATATCCTCTATATTTTATATATGCTGAATAATCACTATGACTAGGTCTCATTACCTCTTTTAATTTTGAATAATCTTTAGATTTTTTATCTTCATTTCTAATAATTGCACAAAGAGGAGCTCCTGTAGTCTTACCGTCACAGATTCCACTTAAAATCTCAAAGCTATCACTCTCTTTTCTTTGAGTAGAAAAACTATTTTTCCCTGGTGCTCTCCTTCCCATATCTCTCTCTATGCTTTCAAAATCTATATCTATACCACTAGCTAATCCATCTATATTTATCCCTATTGCTTTTCCGTGAGATTCCCCAAAAATTGATAATCTCAAACTATGTCCCCAATTAGCTCCCATACTCTTCTCCTCTCTCTATTCTTCTAACATAATTATACCACATTTTATCAATTTAATGACGTAAATTTAAAATCATCTTATATGATAAGTTTCTTATAGTATTTTTTTCAAAAATATGATATAATAAGGTCTAAAATTAATTTGTGGAGGGAAAATTTTTATGAAATTAAAATCTTTAATAGCAGGAGTAGCACTACTGTCTTCTGTTTCTTTTGCTGCTACACAAGGAGCTCAATTTTCAGTATTACCAGGAGTTCAATTTGGAGCTACTAAATACGACTCAATAGATGGATTCAGTTTTAATGTTCTTGGTGCTGAAAACCAAAATGTTTCAGGGGTAGATTTATCTCTTATTGGTTATAGAAAAGTCAATGGTAATTTTAATGGATTACACCTTTCACTTTTCTTTGAAGCTTTTAGAGTAGATGGAAATATGAGAGGAATCTCTTTAGCTCTTTGGAATGATGTTAAAGGAGATGTAAATGGTGGAAATCTTGGACTTGTAAATACAGTTGGAGGAAATGCTACTTTCCAATTAGGTGGACTTAATATGGTTAATCAAGAAGCTATGGTTCAAATTGGTTTTGTTAACTATGCTCAACAAGTGGGAGGGCTTCAATTCGGATTTGTCAATGCTACTAAAAAACTAGAAGGATTACAAGTAGGACTTATCAACTATGCTGAAAATGGAGTATTCCCTGTTTTACCTATTGTAAACTTTAGAAAAATATTATTTTAAAAATAGAGTGGTTTTCCCACTCTATCTTTGTTTATTTATGTTTATTATTATTCCCAAGGCTGAAAATACTGTTATAAGAGAACTTCCTCCTGAACTAAAAAATGGCATAGGTATTCCAAATACAGGAAGTATTCCTAAAGCAACAGAAAGATTTATAACCATTTGAATTATTATATATCCTCCAATTCCTATTGCTAAATATTTTCCAAAATAATCCTTTGTTTCCACAGCTGTTTTTTGAATAATATTAAAAAGCAATAGAAATATTGTCAAAAGAAGTAACATTCCTATAAATCCAAACTCCTCACCATAGGAAGCAAGGATAAAGTCAGTTTTTATCTCTGGCAAATAGCTATACTTCTGTACTCCATTTCCATATCCCTTACCTACTAATCCACCACTTCCAAAAGCTATAAGAGATTGCCCCACTTGATATCCTATTCCATAGTCATATTCATTTTTCAAAAGACCATTTAAAAAACTTCCAACTCTCTTTATTTTATAACTCTCATTTGATAAGTCAGTTAGATTACTTACATAGTAAAATAGACCTCCTATTGATACTAAAACAGCTCCTACACTTCCTACTATCAATTTCATATTTAATCTACTCATAAACAACATAAAAGCAAATATCCCCAAATAGTGTATTGATGTTCCCAAATCTTTTTGTAGATTTATTAATAGCATAAATATTCCCATAACTGGTAACAAAGAAAATAGTATTTTTTTATCGTTGTATCTTTCCTCTTCACATTTTTCCATAATATGGGCTATTATTATAATAAATGGCAATTTCATCATCTCTGATGGCTGCACACTAAAAGAACCAAATCTTATCCAACCTATTGCTCCATTTACATGAGGTATTACCCTTGATAATGATGGTATTTTACTTCCTATTATAATTATAATAAATATAATTGTAGATAATAAAAATAAAATTCCACTTATTTTATTTTTATTATATAATTTGTAATTTATCTTTGAAGTAATTATAAAACAGATTATCCCTAAAATTATATAGATAAAATGGTTTCTAATAACCTTTATTCCTTCAAAGTAGATACTATAAAAACTTGCACTAGCCATATTTAAGTTGCTCAATATAACCAAAAAGAAAAGAAGAAGAACTATTCCTCTATTTCTTGCTCTTTTTCTCTTTTCTTTATCTATTTTTTTCAAAGTTCTATTTATTTGATTTCTTTTATAATAAGGATTTTCTGTTTCTAATTTGACTTTGTCCATTCTTTATATCCCTCCAAAGAAATTCTATAAAAATGTTTTTCTTAAATACTTAGCTACTCCATTATCTATATTTTTACCTATCATCTCATTATTAGGAAGCTTTTCTCTAAGTCTTTGAGCACAATTTCCCATAAGAAGTCCCTTACCTACTTCACTTAACATCTCATAGTCATTTAATCCATCACCAAAAGCCATAGTATTTTCTAATGGAATATTAAGTTTTTCCATAATATTTTTTACAGCTTCTCCCTTTGTTACATTTTTTGTCATAAGTTCCAAACACTCTGGTCCAGATAGTGTTATTGAAACCTTATCTCCTATTACCTCTTCAAAATACTTTTCTAGCTTAAATAGTTCCTCTTGATTTTTGCTGATAAAAAATATTTTTATAAATTTTTCTCCAACTATTTTAGAGAAATCCTTTACCTCATATAAAAATCCACTCTCTTTATGAAACTCTATATACTCCTCTTTATGCTCTTCAACATACCATTTTGTATCTGTATATATATGTCTTTCAATCTCTTTGTTACACTTAACATTTAAAATAAAATTAGCTGTCTCTTCATCAATATTTCTCTCATATACTTCATTATTATGCTCATCATGTATTCTAGCTCCATTTGAACTGATAAGATATGAGTCTAATCCCAATTGTTTTTTTATTGCTAAAGCATCTAAGTGATGTCTTCCAGTAGCTATAAATATCTTTTTACCTGTATCTTTAACCTTTTTTATAACTTCCTTTGTTTCATCTGATAATTGATGTTTTTCATTTAAAAGTGTTCCATCTAAATCACAAACTATTGCTTCATATTTCATAAACTTAACTCCTCATCTTTTTTATTTTTATACCTTAATATAATACCATTATTTTTTTTTTTGAAAAGTAATTTTTTTTATTGACATTTTTTTTAAAATATGATATTATTACTTTTGTTGATGAGACGGAATATAGCGCAGTCCGGTAGCGCATCTGCCTTGGGAGCAGGGGGCCGCAAGTTCGAATCTTGCTATTCCGACCATCTTAAATTGGGGTGTCGCCAAGCGGTAAGGCAACGGACTTTGACTCCGTCATGCGTTGGTTCGAATCCAGCCACCCCAGCCATTTGCAATCAACCACTCAAATTATTGAGTGGCTTTTTTTTATCCTAATCAAAATAATTTTCCTATCTTCTTATTTTTAATTCAACTTAAGTTATTTTAAATTTTTTAATTATGTAATCTTCAATTTTATTTTTCTCTTCTATTCTATTTTTCAATATTCTATGCTATAATTGAAAAAAATATTATGAGGTGAATACTGTGGATAGTAGAATATTAAAATTAGCAAAAAATCTTGTTTCTCACTCTTGTAGAGTACAAAAAGGAGAAAAAGTTTTAATAGAAATTTTTGGAGATACTCCTAAAAATCTAGCAAAAGCATTAGTTAAAGAGATTCATTTAGTTAGAGGATTACCTTTCGTCACTTTAAAAGACCAATCTATTACTAGAGAGCTTTTAAAATCTTCTACTAAAGAGCAACTAGAACTAATGGCAAAATATGAGCTAGAAAGAATGAAAGATATGGACTGCTATATAGGGATCAGAGGTAGTGACAATACAGCAGAACTATCTGATGTAGAAGATGAAAAAATGAGAATGTATTCAGATATCTTTATGCTACCTGTACATTTAAAAGAAAGAGTTAATAATACTAAATGGGTAGTACTAAGATATCCTAATAACTCAATGGCACAGCTTGCAAATACATCATTAGAAAATTTTGAAGATTTTTACTTTGATGTATGTTGTCTTGATTATTCTAAAATGGAAAAAGCTATGGACAGCTTGAGTTCTCTTTTAAATAGATCAGATAGAGTTAGAATAGTAGGTCCTGGAACAGATATCAGTTTTTCTATTAAAGGAATGCCTAATGTTAAATGTTACGGACTTAGAAATATTCCAGATGGAGAACTTTATACTGCTCCAGTAAGAGAAAGTGTCAATGGTGTAATCTCATACAACACTCCATCTGTTTATGAAGGATTTACTTTTGAAAATATAGTATTTGAGTTTAAAGATGGTAAAATTGTAAAAGCTACTGCTAATAATACAGAAAAATTAAATGAAATTTTAAACTCTGATGAGGGAGCTAGATATATTGGAGAGTTTGCTTTTGGAGTAAACCCATATATTCTAAAACCTATGAAAGATACTCTATTTGACGAAAAAATATCTGGAAGTATTCACTTTACTCCTGGACAAGCTTATAAACAAGCTGACAATGGAAATAAATCTAGTATTCACTGGGATTTAGTTCTTATCCAAAGACCAGAGTTTGGTGGTGGAGAGATTTGGATAGATGATATATTAATTAGAAAAGATGGTATCTTTGTTTTAGATGAATTAAAAGCTTTAAATCCAGAAAATTTAAAATAAATTAAGGTGGTGTTTTATGCTTATAACTATAGATATTGGAAATACTCATATTGTAACAGGAATCTTTGATGAAAAAGGAAATACTCTTCTTACATTTAGAGTTTCTACAAATGATAAATTGACAGAAGATGAATATTTCTCTTATTTTAGAAATATTTCAAAATTTAATGGAATTGAAATAAGAAAAGTTAGTGGAATAGTTGTTTCTTCAGTTGTTCCCAATCTTATAACTATTTTCCAATTCTTTGGAAGAAAATATTTTAATATTGAGCCTATGATAGTAGACTTAGAAAAAAATCTACCTTTTACATTTGCTAGTAATATGAATCCTACTGGATTTGGTGCTGATAGAATAATTGATATTGTCCAAGCTCTTGAAGAGTATCCTGATAAAAATCTTATCATCATAGACTTAGGTACTGCTACAACTTTTGATGTATTAAAGAAAAATGTCTATGTTGGAGGAGCAATACTTCCTGGAATTGAGATGAGCATCAATGCTCTTTGTGGTAACACAGCAAAACTTCCTAAGGTAAAATTTACAACACCTGAATGTGCATTAGGTTCTGATACTATTTCTCAAATCCAATCTGGTATATTCTATGGATATGCTGGACAGATAAAACATATTATCAGAAAAATGAAAGAGGAAGTAGGAGAAGAGTGCTTTGTAGTTGCTACTGGTGGACTTGGAAAAATCTTATCTGCTGAAATTGATGAGATAGATGTATACAAAGCAGATTTAAGTATAAAAGGTCTATATACTCTATATCAAAATAATAAAACAAAATAAAATTATTTTTTCTTTAAATTTGACTCTTTATAAAAAATCTTGTATAATGTACATGTGCAAATTGCTTAATTTATATCTTTATTATGATATAAAGCGGGGGACCCACTTTTTTGGGGCGAATTTCCTTTATGGAATAGGATACTTTTCAATCCGAGTCCGGCAGCTAACCTCGTCAGCATTGAAAAGAGTTGAGGCTTTATTTTGTTATATTTTTAATTTTACAAATTAAAACACCATGACTCTAGCCTGGTGTTTTTTTGTACAATTTTTTAGGAGGTTTACTTATGGATTTTTTTACTTATATTATACAAGAACGAGCTCAGATTATATCTCTTTTAGTAGAACATATAAATCTTACACTGATATCTGTACTTGTAGCTATTCTTATTGGAGTTCCCATGGGGATTTTAATAAGTCATTTTAAAAAAATAAATAAAACAGTTATGGGAATTGCTAATACTATTCAAGCTATTCCAAGTATGGCACTCTTAGGTTTTCTTATTCCTTTTTTAGGTATTGGAGTTATGCCATCTATCTTTATGGTAGTACTTTACTCTTTACTACCTATTATAAAAAATACTTATACAAGTATTGAAGGAATAAACCCACAGATGATAGAAGCAGCTGAAGGAATTGGACTTACAAAATTACAAATACTTTTTAAAATTCAAATCCCAATGGCTCTTCCTGTTATAATGGCAGGTGTACGTATCTCTGCTGTTACAGCTGTTGGACTTATGACTATTGCTGCCTTTGTAGGAGCTGGTGGATTAGGATTTTTAGTATTCTCTGGAATAAGAACAGCCAATACATATCAAATTTTAGCTGGAGCTATTCCAGCTTGTATATTGGCTCTATTTATTGACTGGACAGCAGCTATTATAGAAAAAATAGTTGTTCCTAAAGGAATAGTTAGTGGAGAGGAGGAAAATAAAAAATCCCTTTCTTACATAAACTAATTTTAACTCTTGCTGTTTTTTTAATCTTATTTTCTAGTGGAAAGAATATTGTTAAAAACTTTATAGCTCCACAAGAAAAAGTAGTTACTATTGCAAGTAAAGATTATACAGAACAAATTCTTCTTGGTAATATGTTAGCAGATTTAATTGAAGATAAAACAGATATCAAAGTTAATAGAAAGTTAGCCTTAGGAGGAACTCAAGTTATTTTTGGTGCTTTAAATAAAGGAGAAGTAGATATGTATATGGAATATACTGGAACTATGTTTGCTGATATGTTAAAGCATAACCCTATAGCTGAAAATGTTAAATCTTCTGATGTTTATTCTATATCAAAAAAAGAGATAGAAGAGAAGTATGATGTATTAGTTGGAAAGGAGATTTCAGCTAATAATACATACAGATTAGCTGTTAGAAAAGAAACTGCTGATAAATATAACTTAGAAAATATCAGTGATTTAATTAAAGTTGCTCCACAATTAACTATCTCATCTACATTTGAATTTACAAATAAACATGATGGGTTACCTGGACTTTTAGAAGCTTATCCAGGACTGAAATTTAAAAACTCTCTATCTATAGATGGAGCTCTTCGTTATCAGGCTATTGCTAATAAAGAGAGTGATGTAATAGATGCCTTTGCTACTGATGGATTAATATCTACATATAATTTAGTAGTTTTAGATGATGATAAAGAGTTTTTCTTACCTTACCATGCTGTACCATTAATAAGAGAAGATATTGCTAATAAATATCCTGAGTTAAAAAATATAGCTGATTCACTTGTTGATGTTTTAACAGATGAAGTAATGAGAGAATTAAATAATCAAGTAGATACATACAAAAGAGAACCTCAAGAAGTAGCTCATGAGTTTTTAATCGAAAGAGGTCTAATATCTAAATAATTTTAGATATTAAAAGGAGGTATGAAATGATAGAATTTATAGGAGTAAATAAAATATTTAAAAATAATATAGTTTTACACGATATAAATTTAAAAATAGAAGATAAAAGTATTACAGTTTTTGTAGGTCCATCTGGTTGTGGAAAAACTACTACACTAAAAATGATAAATGGACTTATCAAACCTACATCTGGAAAAATCCTTATAGATGGAGAGGATATTTCTAAAAAAAATATTATTGATTTAAGAAGAGGAATAGGATATGTTATCCAACAGACAGGTCTTTTCCCTCATATGACAATAAAAGAAAATATCGAATTAGTAGCTAAGTTAGAAAAAGTTCCAGAGTTAGAAAGAGAAGAAAGAGTAAAAGAGCTTATGGATATGGTGGGATTACCCTATGAAAAATTTGCTGATAGATACCCTAAACAGCTAAGTGGTGGACAGCAACAAAGAGTTGGTATAGCCAGAGCTTTTATGACAAATCCTGATATAATTCTTATGGACGAGCCATTTTCAGCTCTTGACCCTATTACTCGTTCTCAGCTCCAAGATGAGCTAATCAATATCCAAACTCAGTATAAAAAGACTATAATATTTGTTAGTCATGATATGGATGAGGCGGTTAAGATTGCTGATAAAATATGTATAATGGGTACTGGTAAAGTCATTCAACATGATGATCCTGAAACTATTTTAAAAAATCCAGCAAATGATTTCGTAAGTAATTTTGTTGGAAAAAATAGAATTTGGTCATCTCCAGAGTATATAAAAGTAAAAGATATTATGCTTGACAACCCTATCACTTGTTCTGCTGAGATGAGTCTATTTAAGTGTGTAAGAAAAATGAGACATGAAAGAGTTGACTCGCTTCTTGTAATTGACAGAAAAGGAAAATTTGAAGGAATAATAACTGGTAAGCTTATACAAAAAGAGAAAGATCATTATAAAACTGTAAGAGAGATATTAGAAACTCCAGAGTTTACTACTGGACCAGAAAACTCTATAATAGATGTTTTAAAAGAAGTAAATGAAAATAAATTATCTAGTTTACCAGTAGTAGATGAAAATGGAATTTTAAGAGGAATTATTACTAAAACTAGTCTAGTAACTACATTAAGTCAACAATTTGATATCACAGTCAATTAAAATATTTATAAGGAGGAGATTTATTTATGGATACGGGACCCCAATTTAATCTTTTTTTAAATCTTTTATTTTTAGTCTTTTTGACTATGACAAATGCTTTTTTTGCTTGTACAGAAATAGCTATGGTTTCTATTAACAAGAACAAAATCAATCTACTTGCAGAAAATGGTAACAAGACAGCTAAACTCATACAGAAAGTCTTAGCTGAGCCAACTAATTTTTTATCAACTATTCAAGTTGCTATAACTCTATCTGGATTCTTTGCCAGTGCTTCTGCAGCAACAGGTTTTGCTGAGATATTGAGTAAGAGATTAGTTGCTTTTAATCTTCCTTACACTAAGGAGATTTCTATTATAATCGTTACCATAACACTATCTTATTTTACTCTTGTATTTGGAGAGTTAGTTCCTAAAAGGATAGCCTTACACAAGGCAGAAGCAATAAGTATGTTTGCTATAAGACCAATATATATCATAGCAAAGCTTACTTTCCCTTTTATCAAATTATTATCAGTTTCTACAAATATAATTTTACGTATACTTGGATTTAAAATTGATAATGTTGAAGAACAGGTATCTGAAGAAGAGATAAAATCTCTATTAGAAGTTGGACAAATACACGGAGTTTTTAATAAGACAGAAAAGGATATGATTACATCTGTACTATCTTTTGATAATAAATATGCAAAAGAGGTTATGACTCCAAGAACAGATACCTATATGATTGATATCAATACTCCATTAGATGAGTATCTTGATGAGTTTTTAACTAAAAAACATTCAAGAATTCCTATATATGATGGGGAGATAGATAATATTGTCGGTGTTCTTTTTATCAAAGATTTTATTTTAGAAGCTAGAAAAAAAGGCTTTGAAAATGTCGATGTTCGTTCTATAATGAGAAAACCATATTTTATCCCTGAAACTAAGAAAATAGATATTTTATTCAAAGAGATGCAAGCTTCAAAGATATTTATGTCTATTATCATAGATGAGTATGGTGGTTTTTCTGGAATAGTTACTATGGAAGATTTAATTGAAGAGATTGTTGGTTCTATTGAAGAGGAGTATGAGAATAAAGAACCAAAACTAACTCCTATTGGAGAAAATATTTATCTTGTAGATGGACTTTTCTCCCTTGATACTCTTAACTATGAATTAGGTTTAAATCTTTATTCTGATAACTACGATACCCTTTCTGGATTTATTATGGGAGAGCTAGAAAGAGTTCCAAATGAAAAGGAAAAAATTGTATTGGAGTATAATAATGTTATTCTAGAAGTTTTATCTGTGAAAGATAAAAGAATTGCTAAAGTAAAATTGACTTTAGCTCATAAAGAACTCAATACTGAAACAACTGAAGAGTAGTAGTTATAATCTAAGAAATTATATAACTATTCAGCTAGTAAATTAATTTAAGAAAACTCAAAGAATTGTGTAATTTATAAAGAGAAGCTAGATTAACTTAGTGAAATCGAACGCTAAAAAATGCAATAAGTCGAAGACTCAACCCTTCCAATAGTAGCGGAGTTTTAACGACTACTACTATTGTAACACAGAAATTTATTTTCTGTGTTACATTAAGGAAACACTTAAAGCTTTGCTTTCTGTGTCTCAAAATTCTTAGAGAGCTAAAGCTCTTAGAATTTTGGAAGCTCATAGTTAATCAACTTCTTAGAATATGAAGCAATTCTTAGTTTTCTTTTTAAATCATAAATAGCTGGATAGTTACTTAAATTTTATATAATCTCTATCTTCTTTTCTATATAATATATAGCTCCATCTTCTAATCTCAACTGTATAGGATATATTTCCACTCCCTTAGATTTTGCTTCATAAAATAGCTTTGAAAACTCCTCATCAGTTTCATATTTAGGTCTAAATTTATCAGAATCTCTAAATACCAATAACATAACAGCAGCTCTATCTCCACTCTCTTTTAATTTTATCAACTCTTTTAAATGCTTACAAGCTCTTGTGCTTGGAGCATCTGGAAATTTTGCTACCTTATCTTCTGAAAGAGATACTCCCTTTACCTCTATCCATATCTTTTTATCTCCACTAGCTAAAAGATAATCCAATCTACTATCCCCTATTTTCACCTCAGCTTTTATACTATCTACCTCTCCGAAAGGAGAAATATCAAAATCTTTTAAGATATTTTCTGAAATATATCTATGAAAAGAAGAGTTTATTAATACTCTTTCATCTTTTTCTTGAGTCAAAGCAGAAATAACATCAAAAGCTGTCTTTCTTTTTTCTAGATTAGTAGCTCTCTTTACTCCTACCTCATTTCCTTGAAAAAGTAGCTCTCTTATTCTACCAGAATCATGTACGTGACATTTTTCTACCTTATTATTTATCTCTATTTCAGCTATAAACCTATTAGGTCTATCTACAAATTTTCCTATCTCTATTTTTCCTATATCATATATTTTTTTCATATTTCTCCTAAAAATAAAGACAACCTAAAAAAGTTGTCTTTTAAAATACTATTTATTATATTTACACTCTTGATAAGTTTCTTCTGCTAGCTCTTTAAAGTTACGAGATTCTAAAGCTTTAATAAATTCTCTTTGAATTCCATTAAATGCTCTATGCACAGCACATTCTCCTTTTCTTAAAGAACATGACTCAGGGTCATTTACACAATCTTTTATACATATAACTGGTTCTATTGTCTCTACTGCATCTCTTAATGTTATTTCTTCGCTAGGTTTAGTTAATTGATATCCTCCTCTAGCTCCTTTAAAAATTTTTACAAGACTAGCTTTTTCTAATTTCTTTAAAATTCTTAAACTAAATAGATGTGGAATATCCTCAGCATCAGATATCTCATTTGAAGATACTATTCTATTCTCTCCATATTTTGTTAAATAAAGTAGAATTCTGATTACATACTCAATTTCATTTTTAATCCTCATAACAATCTCCCTGATTTTTTAATATATGAGTTATTATATCATAGTATACCAAAATTTGCAACTTTTATTTACTTACCTCTCTTGCGTTTTCCACGTTCTCTCCTAGTGCTGCTTTTATAGCCACAATAGCAACTTCCAGTTGTTTCAAGTCTGGTTCTTTAGTTGTTATCTTTTGTAATGAAAGCCCTGGTAAAGCTAGAGTCTTTATACAAAAGTTATCTAAGTGCTTTGAACTATATCTTTGAATCTCATAAGATATTCCAGCTATAAGAGGCATCAATATTACTCTTAAAACTACTTTCATTGCTATTCTTCCTATCACAGTAGCTGGTGTTGGAAATAGAAAATCTATTGTTGAAAATACAATAATTGCTATCAACATAACTATAAGTAAAAAACTAGTTCCACATCTTGGGTGTAATGTTGTAAACTTTTTAGCATTTTCAGGAGTTAACTCCATATTATTTTCATAAGCATATATTGATTTATGCTCTGCTCCATGATACTCATATACTCTTCTCACATCTTTTGAAAAAGATATAAGCCAAATATATAGAATAAAAAACAGTAATCTCAATACAGCTTCTAAAAGATTTGAATATAGTTTATTATCTAAAAATAAAAAGCTTCCTATCAATGAAGGTAAAACTATAAATAGTCCTATCCCTAATCCCAATGAAACTACTGTAGTCAAAATAGCTTCCTTTTGACTGATTTGTTCCTCTTCTTTTTCTTCAGCTTCATTTGCTGAAAATGTAAGCTCTTTTATTCCCATAACAAGAGCATCAAAAAGCATAACAGCTCCTCTTATAAAAGGAATTTCTGCTAATTTCCCTTTCTTTTTTGAAATAGGCGTCTTTTTATATACAATTTCACCAGAAGGCTTTCTAACCGCTGTAGCTATACAAGTTGGACTTCTCATCATCACTCCCTCTATTACAGCTTGTCCTCCTATACTTATTCTCTCGTTCATATCTGTCCTTTCTATTAGACATTGCTTTTCAATATTACAAATGTCAAATCGTCTGTCTGTTCATAATCTTTTCTAAATCTATTTATTGATTCAAGAATAACTTTTCTTAACTCTTTTGGAGATTTATTTTTATTATTATAGATTACCTCTTTTAATCTTTCTAACCCAAACATCTCTTTATTACTATTTTCTGCTTCAGTAATTCCATCGGTATAGAATATAACTATATCTCCTTTATTCAGTTGAATCTCCCCTTGTCTATATTTATATTCTTCTAAGAATCCTATTGCTACACCTTTTACAGTGTGTAACTCTATACTATCAGTACTTGCTCTATATACTACAAGTGGATTGTGTCCAGCATTAGAGTAATAAAGAGTTTTATTTTCCTTATTATATTTACTATGCATCATAGTTATAAACATATCCTCAGTTATATCTGAGTAGATTATTTTATTTAATTCATTTAAGTTTTCATTAGGAGCAAAATCTCCAGTTAAAGTAAGAGTTTTCAGTACTGACCTACCTAATGCCATCAAGAAAGCTGCTGGTACTCCTTTACCACTTACATCTGCTATCGTAATAGAGAAAACATTGTCATCTAAGATTGTGTAGTCATAGTAATCTCCACCTATCTCCTTAGCAGGTTCAAAATATTGAGCTATCTCAAGACCAAATATCTCATCTACATCTGCTGGTAGAATTTTCTTTTGAATTCTTGAGGCAACATCAAGTTCGTTAGACATTCTCTCTTTTACAATAAGTTCAGAATATATTTGAGCATTATTGATAGCAATAGAGACTTGAATAACTAGAGCTGATATAGTCTCCTCATCTAAATCAATCAATTTATTCTTATCCTCTATTACATAGATAACTCCTAGTTGTTTCTCTTTTACTACTAGAGGGGATATTACTATCACTTCATTATCCGCCAATATAAATTTTTTAGATAGTTTCTCATACATCTCTTGGTAATCTTTTTTAGTGAACTCCTTTATCTCCTCTTCAGAAAAAAGTAGATTCTCTTTAAAATTACACTCTCCCTTTGTTTTTTTATTGATAAGCCCTTCAGCTTCCCAAAGGTATAGAGATATCCTTTTTGCTCCTGTAAGCACAAAATAAGCATCTAATATAATATTTATAATATTATCTAAATCCAACACTGAAAGTACAGCTCTTGATAAAGAGTTTAAATTAGATAGATTTTCTACCCTTCTCTCTAGTATTTGGTTACTATATTCTAACTGAGTAGATTTTTGTACCAAAGAGTTGTAAGTTTCCTCTAATTCTTTTCTGTACTCTCTCAACTCTCCAATAGAATTTTCCAATTCTAAATCTTGCTTTATAACATTTTTTATTGTATCTTCATACTCTTCTTTTAAGATTTCTGGAACATCTTCTAGCTGTTTTTTATTCCTGATACTTGTAAGGATAGTCATCATTGCTTCTGTCATCTCTTCCTCTTTTTTCTTAGAATAATACAGCATCAACCCTATAGCAAGTATAAAAATAAAGTATATCATTACTCTATCCTCCAATTAGTTTGTGTTTTATCAAAGTTAATAGTCTCTCTCTTTCTCTCTTCCTTTCTTACACTAGCTTTTTTTAAAACACTATTTGGAACATATTTTATATCGAATTTTTGAATATTTTTCAATTTTAAATCTTGATACTCATCAACGTTTGGTATTAAATTTAAAGGATTATCTATATCTAATATCTTAGTAGTTATCTCATAATCTTTTACATTTTCTACTGTTAAATTATCTATTAATACAATTTTTTCTGGAATAACAGTGTCTTCAACTTTACCTTCAACTAGAATTATTTTAGATTTTACCTCTTTAAGTTTATCTACTGGAATGCTATCAGTTTTTAGATAAAGAGGGTAAGGTAAATCTTTTATCTCTTCTAATTCATCTTCAGTTACTCCTACTACTAAATCATTAGCTACTGCAAAAACTGTATTTGAGAAAAATTTTCTATTTTCAAATACCTCATCTACTATTCTATCCTTATCTAACTCAGTGTAATATTTTTTAGAATCATACTCTTGAGGTTTTTTCAAGTAATCATACCAATATGCTACTTGCTTATTTAAATATTTTTGTACACTTCCTGTATTATCAGGAGTTTCTACATCAACTTTACTATCAATAAATTCTTTTTCCTCTTCAGTTAGTGAGTAAGCTTGTTTATAATAGATTTTTTCTCCCTCTCTTACCTCTCTTTTTTGTAAATTTAATAAATCCTTATATAACTCTAAAGGGATAATTAAATTTATATCTTTATTATAAGCTACCATCTTTGAAGTCAACACATCAAATTGCTCATAAAATTTATCTTTATCATACGGTTTCTCTGGATATAATATGTTATAAAAAGTTATATCATAACTATCAGCTACTATTCTGCTATTTTCAAATTTCACTATCTGGCTTTTATCTTTTCTTGCCACAATACTTCCACAACTTGTAGTAAGCAGTACTAAAGCTAATAGAAATAGTGCTTTTTTCTTCATACTTCCTCCTGTAAAATTATGTATCTTTATTATTTTTTAAGGTATCTAAAATATTCTCTGCTACTTTTCTAGGTACAAATCTAGCTAAAGAGTCCACATCTTCTTCCAGTATTTTTTTTACTGAGCCAAATTCTTTTAATAGTACCTCTCTTCTCTTTGCTCCTACTCCTTCTACCTTATCTAACTCTGAAGAGATTACTCTTTTACTTCTAAGCTTTCTATGATAAGTTATACCAAATCTATGAGCTTCATCTCTAACTCTTTGGAAAATTTTTAGAGCCTCCCACTCCTTTGGAAATGAATAGGGGATAGCTTCTCCATATTTATATATCTCCTCATCTCTTTTGGCTAGACTTAGTAATTCAGCTATTCCATCTTTTCCTATCTCTTTAAAAACCTCTCCAGCTGCATTTATCTGTCCAAGTCCTCCATCTATTAAAACTATATCAGGAAACTCATGCTCTGGTAGTTTACTATACCTTCTTGTAATTACCTCTCTCATCATAGCAAAATCATCTGGAGTATCTTTGCAAGTTATTTTAAATTTTCTATAATCCTTTTTAGATGCTCTTCCCTCTACTGATACACTCATAGAAGCAACAGCATCCTTTCCTTGAATATTTGAAATATCAAAACACTCTATCTTTCTTGGATATTTTTTTAAAGATAACTCTGTATATATTTTATATAGCCCCTCTTCCACTACAGATTTCTTTTTAAAATAACTCTCTATATCTCTAGAAATATTCAACTCTCCCATTTCTAAAAGCTCTTTTCTTCTACTTTTTATCTTAGGAAAGTGAAATTCCACTTTTTTTCCTCTTTGTAACTCTAAAATCTCTCTTACAAGATTTAATTCATCTTCCATCTTTTCTTGAAAAACTATACTCTTAGGTATTGGATGCTTAGAATAAAAAGCAGTCACTATATTTTCTTCTAAATTTCCCTCTATCTTATCTTTCAAATCAATATGTGTAGATATCTTTCCAAGAATTTTTCCATCTCTAACATTTAAAACACAGATAAAAACCTTTTCCCCCTCTTTTTGCATAAGAAAAATATCTTCATCTAACTCTTTCCCATACTCTGTTACTTGATTTACAACAGCACTCTCTACTTCTTTTATCTGCTCTCTCAAATTGATAGCTTCTTCAAATCTCATATCTTCAGCAGCTTTTTCCATATCTTTTTTAAGGGAGGCTATTACCTCTTTCTCTTTTCCTTTTAAAAGATTTTTTACTCGCTCTACCTGTCCATTATACTCTAAAAAAATATCCTTATATGTACAAGGACCTGGACACATTTTCATAAAATATTTTAAACATGGACGAGGATATATCTTATTCATATCTCTTTCACAATCTCGTATTTTAAAAATTTTAACTAGAGCCTTTTTTAAATTCCAAGCTCCAAAGGGATAAGGTCCAAAATAAAGACCTGATTTTGTATCTAAAGCTTTTGTTGTTCTTATTATCTTTATATTGGGAAAATTCTCTTTACTTATCCTTATGTATGGGTAAGTCTTTTCATCTTTCAAAAGAATATTATATTTAGGTGTATATTTTTTTATTAAATTATTTTCTAATACTAAAGCATCCAGCTCACTATTACAAATTATAAACTCTATATCCTCAATATTTTTTACTAATTCCCTTGTTTTTTCACTTTCATGTTCCCTGTTAAAATAAGAAGAAACTCTATTTTTTAAGTTTTTAGCCTTTCCTACATAGATAACTTTACTATTTTTTTTCATTAAATATACCCCAGGATTTTCTGGAATATCTAATTTTTTTATATCAAAAATTTCTACCAATTTCCTCTCTCTTTCTCTCTATGATTTACATAGACATTAAGATTCTCAATCTCTGATAACTCTTTATATATTAACTCAGCAAAAGTTACAGAACGATGCTTTCCTCCACTGCAACCTATTCCTATTGTAAGATGTTTCTTTCCCTCTTTTATATAATGAGGTATTAAGAAATCAAACATATCCATTAATTTTTTAAAAAATTCTTGTGATATATCAAAACTCATTACATAATCAGATACCTCTTTATCCAGCCCACTTTTAGGTTTTAATTCATCTATATAATAAGGATTTGGTAAAAATCTTACATCAAAAACTAAATCTACATCAATAGGAATACCATATTTAAATCCAAAAGATTGAACATGAATATTTATATCTTTTATATCTACATCTAAACCTAAAACTGTTTTTAATTTTTCTGTCAATTCTTTTGGTTTATCAAAACTTGTATCAATTATTCCAGTAGACAACTCCTTTACATCTGCCATTATTTCTCTTTCTTTTCTAATACTTTGAAGTAAAGTTTTCTCTTCTACTGGGTGTCTTCTCCTAGTAAGATTATATCTATTTAAAATTACTTCTTTAGATGCTTGTAAAAATATAATTGAACATATTACATCTGGGTTACCTCTCAAGTCTTTTAAAAAATTTGTAAACTCTTCTATTTTTTTAAAAGAACGTATATCCATACCAAGAGCTATCTTTTCAATTGATGAACTTATAAATGGAATACCTATCTCACAAGGTAAATTATCTACTGTATAATACCCCATATCTTCAAGTACATTTAAAGCTGTTGTTTTTCCACTACCACTTAACCCTGTTACAATTACTATTTTTTTCTTACTCATCTCTTCACCTGACTTCTATATAATCTTTCCTCTTTTATATTATATCATACTTATAATATTTTTTGCTATTGACTTTTTTATATCTTTATTCTAAAATCTAGCTGTAAAACAACAATTTTTAACTTACTATTACCAGTTCAAATTTTCTTATAAATAGAAAAATTGAGCTTTTTTAATATCTTTTAAGGAGTGATTTTTTATGACAGCAAAAGAATTTTGTACTTGTACTGACCACAAATGCCCACTTAATCCTATTAATCACGATAGAGGATGTGAGCTATGTGTAAAAAAATGTTTACAGCTTAATGAAATACCTTCGTGCTTTTTCAAAAAAATATCTTTGGAAAAACCAGAAAATAATATCTATACTTTCCAAAGCTTTGCAGATTTTGTAAATAAATATTCTAAATAATAAAAAATAAAGGAGAAATTATACTTTAATTAAGATAACTTTCTCCTTTAATCATTTTATAATATATGAGTAAGTGGCATTAAAATTATTCCAATAAAAGTAGAAATAAGAGCTGTCCTAATATATCCATACTGTCTTGAACTTGGAATAAGCTCTTCTATTGCAATATATAACATTATTCCTGAAATAACTGAAAAAATTGCCCCAAGTGAAAAATCATTTATATAAGGTTTTAAAATTAAAAAAGCTAAAAGAGCTCCTATAGGTTCAGCTATTCCAGATAAAAAAGTATATTTAAAAGCTTTTCCTATACTTCCAGTAGAAAAATAGATTGGCATAGCCACAGAAATTCCTTCAGGTATATTGTGCATAGCTATAGCTAAAGTAATAGATAATCCCAATGCTAAGTTATCATAACCAGCCATAAATGTAGCTATCCCTTCTGGAAAATTATGTAACCCTATAGCTAAAGTTGACACAAATCCTACTCTAAATAGATTTTGATGCTTATAATCTTCCCCTTGCTGCTCCTCAATATGAGGTACAAATCTATCAAGTCCTCCAGCTATAACTATTCCAAGTAACAAAAATATTGTACTTAAAATTATCCCTATTTTTTCTCCAGAATAACTTTGCAAAAGCTCATTAGCGTTGGGCAATAAATCAGTAAAAGATACACTTATCATCACTCCACCAGCAAACCCTAATGATGCACTAACTAATTTTTCACTTCTCTGTTTCACAATAAAAACAACTAATGTCCCTATTAAAGTTGACATTCCTGCTATAAAAGATAGAATCAAAGCCCTTACACTATTATCATCAAACATAGATTTCCTCCTATTCTAACATCTCATAATTTGTGGCTATCATCGGCATTTTTAAAACATCTAACATTTTTTCCAAAAGTACCCCTTCTTTTTTAGGATATTTGAATCCATAACTAGCCATTATACATTGTGTTATAAATTGAACTCCTCTTTCTATTGCCATTGGTAAACTATCACCTTGAAGTAAACTTCCTATTACTACACTTGTATATGCATCTCCAGTTCCAGGATATGAAGCTGGGATATATCTACAACTTACTCTCCAAAAAACATCATTCTCTCTATCATATGCTACCACACTTGTTTTTTTATCCATCTTATTTTCTTCAATTTCTGGAACACTTGTTGCTATTACAATCTTAGGTCCCATATTTGATAATTCTTTTAAATACTCTTTTACTTTTTCTATATCTATATTTTTATCATACTCTTTTCCTAATAAATACATTACTTCAGTAAAATTAGGTGTTATTATATCAGCTTTTTTTATAAGATTTCTCATTCCTACTACCATTTCATTATCCATAGTACTATATAATTTCCCATTATCTCCCATTACTGGATCAACAACTATAAACTTAGACTTTTTCCCAAAATAATCTATAAAATCTGCTACTATTTCTATTTGTTTAGGAGATCCTAAAAATCCAGAGTAAATACAATCAAACTCTAAATCTAATCTCTTCCAATGGGCAATATGTTCTTGCATATAATCAGTTAAATCTATAAAACTATATCCTTCAAATCCTCCAGTATGTGTAGATAAAATAGCAGTAGGTACTGGACAAACCTGTACTTTCATATTTGATAAAATTGGTATAATTGTCGTTAATGATGCTCTTCCATATCCTGATAAATCATGTATTGCTGCAACTTTTTTTACTAAACTTTCCATTTTTCCTCCAAAAAACTCTTTCTATTTAATCATACTTTACCATATTTCTGTACTTTAAGCAACTTATTTATCATAATCTCTATTTATGGTTGTTTTCTATATATTTTTCTGGTATCATATATAATAAATATATTTGGAGGTAAAACAATGTATGATATCTACGACTATCCACTATATAGACCACCCAGTGAAGCTCATAGCCTTATTTTGCAAATCACTTTAGGTTGTTCTCATAATAAATGTACATTTTGTAATATGTATAAAGATAAAAAATTTAGAATTAAAACTCTTGATGAGATAAAAGAAGAAATAGATTTTTTTAGAGCTCAAATAAAGTATGTCCGTAGAATTTTCCTCGCTGATGGGGATGCTCTTATAATCAAAACCTCTACTCTTTTAGAAATTTTAAATTATTTAAATGAAAAATTTCCAGAAAAAGAAAGAGTTTCTATATATGCTAGCCCCAAATCTCTTATGCTAAAAACACCTGAAGAGTTAAGGACACTTAAAGAAACTGGAATAGAATTAGTATATATTGGTCTTGAAAGTGGTGATAATGAGGTTCTTACTAATGTAAATAAAGGAAGTACAGTTGAAAATTTTATAGTTGGAGTTAAAAAAGCTAAAGAAGTTGGATTTCAAACTTCAATAACAGTTATAGCTGGCTTAGCTGGAAAAAACAAAGATGCTAGTAAAAAACACGCTCTTAAAACAGCTTATGCTATTCAAGAGGTTTCTCCAAAATATTTGGGAATACTTTGTTTAAATATTCTTCCAAATACTATATTGGCTAAACAAGCTGAAAAAGGAAAATTTATAGAAGCTTCTAGTTATGAAATAATTAATGAAATAAAAATAATGATTGAAAATTTAAACATTTCTAAAAATTCTCCTCTTACATTAAGAGCTAACCATATATCAAATTATTTAAACCTTCAAGGTACACTTCCTGAAGATAAAGAAAAAATTTTATCTAATATTAATTATGTTTTAAAAAATAATAATGTGATAGAGAAAGTTCAACGTAATTCACTATAAATTTAATTTTTATACTTCTCTACATATCTACATACATCTTTCACCTTAAATATTAAGATAAAAGATGTATTTTTATTTTAAAAAACTCTATAATTAATTTAAATTACTAGCATAGAAAATAAAAAAGAAAAAAGACCGACACTTAGTGTCGGTCTTCTATGTAATGATTTTATTTTTTAACAGTATAACAGTTTACTATTATTTTTTCTCAGCAGAGAAGTCCATAGCAGCAAGTCTGTTGTATTGTCTCCATCTTCTTTGAGCTTCTGCTTTATTTCTCTCATAAAGATCTTTAGCTTCAGCTGGGTTAGCTTTAGAAAGAGTAGCATATCTTACTTCTCCTAATAAGTACTCTTCATATTTATCCCAGTTAGGCTCTTTACAATCGATTTGAAGTGGGTTTTTACCTTCTGCTTCTAATGCAGGGTTATATCTGAATATTGGCCAGTATCCACACTCAGTAGCCATCTTCATTTCGTTTTGAACTTTAGCCATTCCTTTCTTTAATCCGTGGTTGATACATGGAGCGTATGCGATGATTAAAGATGGTCCATTATAAGCTTCAGCTTCTTTTAATGCTTTTAAGTATTGTTGTTGGTTTGCACCCATACATACTTGAGCTACATAGATATGTCCATAAGACATAGCTATTGCAGCAAGGTCTTTCTTCTTAACTGATTTTCCTGCAGCTGCGAATTTTGCAATTGCTCCTGTAGGAGTTGATTTAGAAGCTTGTCCTCCAGTATTTGAGTAAACCTCTGTATCTAGAACTACAACGTTGATATCCTCTTTAGAAGCTAGAACGTGGTCAACTCCACCATAACCGATGTCGTAAGCCCATCCGTCTCCTCCGAATATCCATTGAGATTTCTTAGCTAAGTATTGTTTTAAGCTTAAGATTTCTTTACATACTGCACAGTCTTTTCCTTCTAAAGCAGCAACTATCTTATCAGATACTTCTCTTGATTTAGCAGCAAATGATCTGTTTTCAATCCATTCTTTGAACAACTCAGCAACTTCTGCTGGAACTTTATCCATATTTTCTTCCATTATATTTTGAAGTCTATCTCTCATAGTTTCTACAGCAACGTGCATTCCCATTCCGTACTCAGCGTTGTCTTCGAATAGAGATGATCCCCATGATGGTCCATGTCCATCTTTGTTAGTTGTATATGGAGTAGCTGGTGCAGATCCACTGTATATTGAAGAACATCCAGTAGCGTTAGCTATCATCATTCTTTCTCCAAATAATTGAGTTATAGTTTTTAAGTATGGAGTTTCTCCACATCCTGGACATGCTCCGTGGAACTCGAATAATGGTTGAGAGAATTGAGATCCTTTTACAGTATCTTTAGACATTAAGTCGCTTCTATACTCAACATGGTTGAATAAGTAATCAGCTTTCTTGTCTTCTTGTTTCTCTAATGATTCTCCGATTGTTACCATTACTAATGCTTTCTCTTTAGCTGGACATACGTTAGCACAAGATCCACATCCTGTACAGTCTAAAGTAGAAACTTGCATTCTATATTGTAATCCTTCTAATCCTTTTCCAACTGGTTTAATAGTTGTTAACTCAACTGGAGATGCAGCTTTTTCTTCTTCAGTCATTAAGAATGGTCTGATTACTGCATGTGGACATACATATGAACATTGGTTACATTGGATACAGTTTTCAGCTTTCCACTCAGGAACGTGAACTGCAATTCCTCTCTTTTCGAAAGCAGAAGTTCCGTTTTCGAAAGTTCCATCTTCATATCCGTTGAAAGCAGAAACTGGTAAATCGTATCCTTTAATTGCGTTGATAGGTTTAGCAATTCTTTCTACGAATAACTCAGTTTTTGATTTTTCGTGTCCACATCCACATGAACAACACTCTTCAGCTGGTTTTAATTCTTCAACTGGTAAGTCAGCCCAAGCTGGATCTACTGGTACTTCGATTAATCCTTCTGCTCCTTTATCAATAGCGTTGTAGTTCATTTGAACTATATCGTCACCTTTTTTAGCATAAGACTTTTTAGCATAGTCTTTCATGTATTGTTGAGCTTCTTCAAATGGAATAATGTCAGCTAGTTTAAAGAAAGCAGCTTGCATTATTGTATTTGTTCTTTGTCCTAATCCAATTTCTTCAGCTAATTTAGTAGCGTTGATTATGAATAATCTAGCTCCGTTTTTAGCTAAGTCTCTCTTAACTTTGTTAGGTATTTGTTTTACAGCTTCTTCAGCATCCCAAATACAGTTAACTAGTAAAGAACCACCTTTTCTGATTCCTGAAGTCATATCATATTGGTGTAAGTAAGCTGGTACTGAACATGCTACGAAATGTGGGTTAGAAATTAAGTAGCTTGCTTTAATAGGAGATTTTCCAAATCTTAAGTGAGATCTAGTAACTCCTCCTGATTTTTTAGAGTCATATGCGAAATATCCTTGTGCATATAAATCTGTTTTATCTCCGATGATTTTTATTGAGTTTTTGTTAGCTCCAACTGTTCCGTCAGCTCCTAATCCGAAGAATAGACACTCTTTTACATCGTCACCAGTTACAGTTACAGGTGCTCCTACTTCTAGTGAAGTAAATGTAACGTCATCTACTATTCCTACTGTGAATCTGTCTTTTGGTTGGTCTAATTTTAAATTATCAAATACAGCTATTACATGAGCTGGAGTTGTATCTTTTGAAGATAGTCCATATCTTCCTCCAACTATTACTGGAGCATTTTCTCTTCCATAGAATAGAGATTGAATATCAAGTAATAATGGCTCTCCTTGTGATCCAGGCTCTTTTGTTCTATCAAGAACTGCGATTTTCTTAACTGTTGATGGGAATACATCAAAGAAGTATTTAGCAGAGAATGGTCTGTATAAGTGTACAGATAAGATTCCTACTTTTTCCCCTTTAGCATTTAAGTAATCTATTGTTTCTTCTGATATAGGACAAATTGATCCCATAGCTACGATTATTCTATCAGCATCTGGTGCTCCATAGTAATTGAAAGGTTTGTAATCTCTTCCAGTTACTTTAGAGATTTCTGCCATGTAGTGAGCTACTACATCTGGTACTGCATCATAGAATTTGTTTTGAGCTTCTCTTGTTTGGAAATAAACGTCATCGTTTTCTGCAGTTCCTCTTGTTACTGGGTGCTCTGGGTTAAGAGCTCTTTCTCTGAAAGCTTGTACAGCGTCCATATCAATTAAGTTTTTGAATACTTCATAATCCATTACTTCTACTTTTTGAATTTCATGAGAAGTTCTGAATCCATCAAAGAAGTGTAAGAAAGGTACTCTTGTTTTGATAGCTGCTAAGTGAGCTACTCCTGCAAGGTCCATAACTTCTTGAACTGAGTTAGTTGCTAACATAGCAAATCCAGTTTGTCTAGCTGCATAAATATCTTGGTGGTCTCCGAAGATAGATAGAGCTTGAGCAGATAGTGCTCTTGCTGATACGTGTATTACTCCTGGTAATAACTCTCCAGCTATTTTGTACATGTTAGGTATTTTTAATAATAACCCTTGTGATGCTGTATAAGTTGTTGTTAATGCTCCAGCTTGTAAAGAACCGTGTACAGTTCCTGCTGCTCCAGCCTCTGATTGCATTTCTACAACTTTAACTGGTACTCCAAATATGTTTTTCATTCCTTTTGAAGCCCATTCATCAGTATACTCAGCCATTGGTGATGATGGAGTGATAGGATAAATTCCAGCTACTTCAGTAAACGCATATGAAGCGTATGCTGCAGCTTGGTTTCCATCCATTGTCTGCATTTTTTTAACCATTACAATTCCTCCTATAAATCTTTTATGAAAGTATTTTTTAAATTTACTTCTACTATATTATTTTAATTGATATTTAAAATTTGTCAATAATTATTTAATATTTTTTTTAAATTTTTGAATTTATTTTCCTGTAACTATTCTATAAGTATCTCTTGCGATTACTAACTCTTCATTTGTAGGGATTTTATAAATTAATACTTTAGAATCCTCAGTAGATAATTTTACATTTCCTTTTTGTCTTACTGAATTTACAGCTTTGTCTAATTTAGCCCCTAAGAACTCTAATCCTTCGATTACACCTGCTCTAATTCCTGCTGCATTTTCTCCGATTCCTCCAGCAAAACAGATAGCGTCTACTCCACCCATAGCTGCTGCATAAGCCCCTACATAAGATTTTATTCTGTAGATAAACATTTCTTCTGCTAACTTAGCTCTTTCATCTCCTTCAGCTACTCCATTTTCCATATCTCTACAGTCAGAAGATTTTCCGAAAATTCCAAGAATTCCAGATTGTTTATTTAATCTATTATCCATTTCTTTATCAGATAATCCTCTTTTATTTTTGATAAATAAAACAGCTGCTGGATCAATATCTCCACATCTAGTTCCCATCATTAATCCTTGTAATGGAGTTAATCCCATTGAAGTATCTATTGATTTTCCATCTAATACTGCTGATACAGAAGCTCCATTTCCTAAATGACATACAATAATTTTTGAGTGCTCAGGATTTCCCATAATTTCTCTCATAGTTTCTGAAACATATAAGTGAGATGTTCCGTGGAATCCATATTTTCTAACTTTTAATTCACTATAATCCTCATATGGTAATGCATACATAAATGCTTTTGCAGGCATAGTTTGATGGAAAGCAGTATCAAATACTCCTACATTAGGCTTTCCTGGCATTAATGCCATACAAGTTCTAACTCCCATTAAGTTAGCTGGATTGTGTAAAGGTGCTAATTCATTATTAGCCTCTACAGCAGCCATTGCTTCTTCAGTTAATAATACTGAACTAGCAAAAGTTTCTCCTCCATGAACCATTCTATGTCCTATAGCTTCTACTTCATCTACTGAAGCTATTACTCCATGCTCTTTATCAGTTATCGCATTTATAACTAACTCTAAAGCCTCTTTATGAGTAGGCATTGGTTTTTCTATTTTTACTTCGTAATCTTTAGCTGGTACTTCATATTCCATTCTAGAACCATCTATTCCTATTCTTTCACAAAGTCCTTTTGCAAAAACTTCTCTTGTTTCTGGATTCATTAATTGATATTTTAATGATGAACTTCCACAGTTAATTACTAAAACTTTCATTATTATCTCCTTAAAATAAATTTTTTATTATTCTGCTGCTTGAACTGCTGTTATTGCTACTAGGTTTACAATGTCATCCACTGAACATCCTCTTGATAAGTCATTAATAGGAGCTGCTAAACCTTGAATTAATGGACCATATGCATTAGCTCCTGCTAATCTTTGTACTAATTTATATCCAATATTTCCAGCTGCTAAGTTAGGGAATATTAAAATATTAGCATTTCCTGCAACTTTAGACTCTGGACATTTTTTCATAGCTACTGACTTAACTATAGCAGCGTCTGCTTGAACTTCTGCTATATAGTGGAATTTTACATTTCTTTCTTCTAATATTTTTCCAGCTTCAATTACTACATCGATATCTGGGTGATGTGCTGAACCTTTTGTAGAGAAAGTCATTAACGCTACTTTACCTTCCATTCCAACTACATTGTGAGCAGTTACTACTGAAGCTTCAGCTATATCAGCTAATTGTTCTGCTGTAGGTACAGGAATTACTGAACAGTCTCCAAATAATAATACATCTCCATAAGTATCTTGTCTTTCTGTTAATTCCATTACAAATACTGATGATACAGTTTTTATTCCTGGTCTAGTTCCTATTATTTGTAATCCTGCTCTTAATACATCAGCTGTTGGAGAATCAGAACCAGATACCATTGCATCTGCATCTTTCATCTTAACCATCATTGCACCATAGAAGTTAGGGTCATTTAATAAAATTTCTCTAGCTTGCTCTATTGTCATTCCTTTTTTAGCTCTTAACTCTGCTAATTTTGCTGCATAAGTTTCTAGTTTTGGAGGATTTTTAGCTTCTATAACTTCTACTCCTCTTAAGCTAATTCCTAAGTCATTAGCTATTCTTTCCATGTCTTCTCTGTGTCCTAAAACAATTGGTCTTGCAACTCCTAACTCAACTATTTTAGCTGCAGCTGTAATTACTCTTTCATCTGTTCCTTCTGGTAATACAACAGATTTTTGTACTTCTCTTGCCTTTTCTCTAATTTTTACTAAAAAACTCAAAACACTCACTTCCTTAATAATTATATTTTATCTTAATTTTTTATATACTAATTTAACAACAACTTTACAGTCGTTAAGTATATACTAACAAATTTTAATTGTAATTACAATTATTTTTTTTAAAAATTTATAAAATATATAATTTTTGTTAATCGAATATAGCTTGTATATATTCATTTGCATTAAACTCTCTTAAGTCTTCTATTTTTTCTCCTACCCCTATAAATTTAATAGGTTTTTTTATCTCTTCAGATATACTAAACACTATTCCACCTTTAGCGGTTCCATCTAATTTAGTTATTATAAATCCTGTTAACTCAGTAACTTCATTAAAAACTTTAGCTTGATTAAGAGCATTTTGACCAGTAGTTCCATCTATAACTAAAATAGATTCGTATTTTTGTTCTCCTAATTTTTTCTTAATTATATTATGGATCTTCTCTAACTCTTTCATTAAATTATTTTTGTTATGAAGTCTTCCAGCAGTATCTATTATAGCTATATCTGCTCCTCTTGATTGAGCTGCTACTAAAGTATCAAAAACAACTGCCCCAGGATCAGAGCCTTGAGTACTTTTAACTATCTCCGCTCCTGCTCTATTTGCCCACTCTTCTAGTTGCTCTATGGCTGCTGCTCTAAAGGTATCTCCTGCTCCTAAAATAACTTTTTTCCCTTCTTTTACATATTTAGAAGCTAATTTCCCAATAGTTGTTGTTTTTCCAACTCCATTTACTCCAACAACTAAAATAACATTTAATTTCCCATCTTCTATGTGAATTTCATTATTTTCTTTTATTAAAAATCCTTCCATTACTTCTCTAAGTACTGGATAAACTTCTTTAGGGTCTTTTACTCCTCTTCTTTTAACTTCTTTCTCAAGCTCTTTTACAATCTTAACTGTCATATCCATTCCAATATCTGATTGTATTAATATATCTTCTAATTCTTCATACATCTCATCATCTATAACACTTCTACCTAAAATAAATGACTTTAATGTACCAAAAAGTCCCTCTCTAGATTTAAAAAGTTTATCCTTTAATGAAGCAAAAAATCCTTTTTTTTCTTCTTTTACTTCTTTTATTACTTGAGCTTCTTCACTATTTTTTTCAACAATAGCTTCACTTTTTATATCATCTTCTATCTCTTTTTTGGCTTCAACTTTTTCAACTTTCTTTTCTATACTTTCTTGAACAGTCTCTTTCTTTTCTTTAACCTCTTCTGAAATCTCTTCATTTTTTTCTAATATCTCATCTATTTCTACCTCTGCAATTTTTAGAGGTTCTTTTTTTTCTTCATCTTTTTTTCTACCGAACAGTTTACTTAAAAAACCCATTTTTTTCCTCCACTAACTCTTCTTACTCAATTTTACCATAATTTCTTATTTTTTTCAATTCAAAGCTATAAAAAATGGTGCTTTTTTCTCCAAAAAATGAAAAACAAAACACCATTTCTATTTTTACTTATTAATTATGTCTCTTACAGCAAGTATACCCATTACAGCAGCAATATTTAATCCACTACCATAACCTGAACTATCTCCTACTGCATATAGTCCTTTCATCGATGTTTCCATATGCTCATTTATCTCTAATCTTGTACTTCTAAATTTTATTTCTGGGAAATATAACAATAAATCTCCAGAAGCAAAACCAGGAGTTATTTTATCTAATACTTCAATAAATTCCATTATATTATCTAAAAGTCTCTGAGGACAAGCTAGAGCAATATCACCAGCAACATAATCTTCAGTTGTTGGAACAATGTTTAATCTCTCTAATCTTTCATCAGTTGATCTTCTTCCTTCTTTTAAATCAGCATATGATTGAACTAATAATTTCCCTCCAGTAAGCATAGATGACATCTTAGCTATCGCTGTAGCATATTCAAATGGTTGATTAAATGGCTCTGTAAATTTTTTTGTACAAAGTAGAGCTAGATTTGTATTAGTTGATTTTCTGTCCTTATATGCATGACCATTAGCTAATATAAAATCATCATACTTTTCTGCTGCAATAAATCCACTTGGATTACTACAAAATGTTCTCATCTTATCTCTATAGTTTCTTGAGTAATAAATCATTTTAGCTTCATAAAAGTTTTCATTTATCTCTTTCATTATTATATCTGGAATTTCAGCTCTTACTCCTATATCAATAGCTCCATTTTCATATTTAATATCATGCTTTTGACAGAGCTCTTTCATCTTTTTAGCTCCACTTCTACCCATTCCTGCTACTACATTATCAGAATAGTATCTTTCCTCTTTTCCCTTATGTGTAACTATAATCCCCTTTACATGATTATCCTCTACTATTAGACTCTCAATCTCTCTTTCAGTTATAAACTCTACACCTTTTTCTAACAGATAATCTATAAGTTGAGTATAAAGTCTTCTCGAACCATCAGTTCCTAAATGCATAGTTGGAGTATCTACTAATTGTATTCTATTTTCAATACAACCTTTTTTTATTTTCTCCATAGTTGGATTATATTTTAATCCAGTAGGCTCCTCATTAAATCCAAATTTTCTATATACCTCCACTACATCTTTAATAGTATCGTTTACTATTTTTTTACCTGTTACAACATGTACATCTCCACCAACTCTATAATCCATATTAAATTTTGAATCAGAAAAAGCTCCTGCTCCACTTACTCCATATATTATCGCACAAGTTGGACAATTTACACATTTTCCTAGTTTTTCTTTAGGACAAACTCTTTGTTTTAACATTTTACCTTTATCTAGTACTAAAATTTTTAAGTCTGGCTTTTTTTCTATTGCTTCATAAGCTCCAAAAATTCCAGCTTGCCCTCCACCTAAAAAAATGATATCATACTTCATAATTTTGTTCCTCTCTTTAACTTATTTTAATTAATATTCACACCAATTGATACCTTGGAAATATATATTATTTGGAAGATTAGCATGAATTTCTCCAGTATGCCCAGAAAAATCAAAGTTCCATCCTCCGTTATTATTTCCCTTAGTAAAATCTGAAACATCATAAACATTATTATTTTCTAACACTTCTTCTGTCCCAGAAGTTTTTGGAATAGAATCATGCCCATAAATTTGAGCAAAAGATATTAACTCTCCTTTTTCATTTATATAGTCTAAAAGTTTTAAGTTATCTTTTACCCCATCTCTTGTCAATTCAGGATAGCTATTTGTTAACTGATAATAAGTTTCTAATGCCACTCTTAATTCCATTAAATTATTTAATGTTTTTTCTGCTTTTTTAACCTCTTTCAAATCCTTAACATTATATCCACCTAAAATAACTACTCCTATTAAAACTATCACATATAAGACTGCTGTAATGAGATTTCCTTTAATATTTTTTTTATCTATTTTCATATTCACATCTTATCTCTTTGGTTTGATAAAAGCATCTCTAATAACAATTCCTGCTTCTTTAGGAGCAGTTATCTCTATTTCTAAAGGACCTCTTTTTACAGATATCCATCCTAATCCTTTAAATACAAGCTCCTCTCCTGTTTTAACTGTAACTCTATGTTTTATTTTTTCTAACTTTCTATATTCATCTATACAATTTTCACAAGGTGGAGTTAATAAATCTCCTCTGTCTGTTTTTAGTAATTCCTTTAATTTATCTTCATTAGTTTCATGGAAAGTTACATCTTTGGCTGCATATAATGAAAATATTGGTTTCATTTCATCTTCATTTAAAATTCTAAACCATAATAATTCTCCTATTATTAAAGCTCTTCCTTTAGACATTTTAAAAGTTTTCCTTGAAATTTCATTAGCTGGAACCATTTTTAAATTACAATTTTCACATACTAAATCAGATATTCTTCCCTCTGGAATAAGTCCTGGAGTATCTACTAAAGTAATTTTAGTATGTGGAATTTGATTTCTTACACTTTTTAAAGTTGTTCCTGGATATTTTGAAACAGTTACTTTTTTAAGTCCAAGAAGTCTATTTACTATACTTGATTTACCAACATTTGTAACTCCTAAAACTAATGCCTCTACTCCATCTGGATAAAAATGCTTTATTTTCTTAAAGATTCCATTAATTCCATACCCATTTTTACTGCTTACAATAGCTATATCTAAAGGAGCTATTCCCTCCTCAGCAAGTCTAACTTTTACCCAGTTAGCAACTTCTGAAGGGTGTTTTTCATCTGGAATAAGATCTAGTTTATTAATTACAACTATTGAATCCATCTCTCTTAATACATCTAATATCTCATCATCAAAAGAACCTTCAAAGTCTATTATATCAAAAACAGCTATCGCCACTTGAGAATTTACCATTTCTTCTTGAACAACTTTTCTATAGTCATCTCTTGTAAGTCTTACAGGCATATATTTCCCATAATTTTTTATTTTAAAGCATCTTTGACAATAGTGTTCTCCAGGTTCTTCTAATTTTGCTGCTGGAAGGTATCCATTTTTTTCTGGGTAATCACTTTGTAGTTCAATTCCACAACCTATACAAATTTTCTTACTCATAATATCTTCTCCTCACTATTTTATTACATCATAGGTAATATTTGAATTAGTATATATACACATCTCTCCTGCTATTGCCATTGCTTCAATAGCTATTTGTTCTACTGGCATATCCTTACCATGTAGTAGAAGGGCTCTAGCTGCTGCATAAGCATAACTTCCACCACTTCCTATAGCTGCTATATCTCCATCAGGTTCTATTACATCTCCATTTCCTGAAAGTACTAATATAGTATCTTTATCAGCTACTATAAGCATAGCATCTAAAACTCTTAATGCTTTATCATTTCTCCAATCTTTAGCCAATTCTACAGCAGATTTTTTTAGATTTCCTCCAAACTCCTCTAATTTACTTTCAAATTTATCCATTAGAGCAAAAGCATCCGCCGCTGCACCTGCAAATCCAGCCATTATATTATATTTTTCTATTTTTCTAATTTTTTTAGCATTACTTTTAAATACTACTTCACCAAAAGTTACCTGCCCATCACCAGCCATAGCAACCTTTCCATCTTTTTTTACTGCAATTATAGTAGTAGCTTTTATCATAATCTCTCTCCTCATTGCTCTATATCTTTAATTTTATTAATTCTTGATAGACTTTTGTGCTTTCCAAAGTTACATGTCCCATTAACTCTTTCAAATAGAGAATATCCATCCCATGAGAAAGCATATGGACAGCAAATGTATGCCTAAAACTATATGGACTAATCTCTCTTTCTATTCCTGCTTTAACAGCATACCTATCTATTATTCTACGTAAAGATCTATCACTTAATCTCGTAGCAGAACCATTTACAAACAATATATCAGGATTATATTTCTCCTTATATTTTTCTTTTTTTGCTTTAATATACCTTTTGAAAAATTCTCTTGTTCTTTCGCTAAAAAATACTACTCTTCTACTTTTTCCATTAGATACATATAACTCTCTTTTATCTAAATCAAAAACTCCTTCTCCTACTCCAAGCATCTCTACAGATGTAATTCCACTTGAATATAGTAATTCTAATATCAACCTATCTCTTAAACCATTGGCATTTTTTAACGATATTACTTCTCTCAATTTATTTATCTCTTCAAGAGTTAGTATATCTGGTTTTTGAGTATAAAAACTTGGAGATGCTATAACTTCTACTGGACTTTGATTTATCCGTTTTTCTCTTACTAAATACTTAAAAAATGAGCGAAGCGATGATAACTTTCTATTTATAGTTCTTTTAGTAATACCATTCTCTTGAAGATTTATTATAAATCCTCTTATCATTACTGAATCAATAGCCATACAATTATCCACTTTTTCAATTTCATTTAAATATTCTGCTAATTGGAATAAATCTTTTTTCATAGATTTTATAGTATTTGGACTTTTATTATTACCAAACTCTTCAAAATATAAAAAATCTTTTATATCTTTTTCTATATTCCAGTTTGCCATCTCTACCATATCACTCCATAATTATACCTTATTTTTATTATTTTTTCAATTTTCTACTTTAATAGATAAACTATTTTATCTCATCTAATTTTGTATCTAAATACTCTAAAGCTATGTTAGAAATTTTATTATATCTTTCTTTTTTATCTCTTATTCTTTCATCCAAACTTCTAATTATTCCAAAATTTGGTCCCATAGGTTGAAAATTTTTCTTCTCTTCAGTAATATATTTTACCATTGCTCCTATTGCACTTCTATCATCTAATATAAATGAAGATTTTTCTTCCAATCTATGAGCTATATTTATAGCTGCCATCATTCCTGTTGCCACTGAAGAAACATACCCTTCACTACCTGTAATCTGTCCAGCAAAATAAATATTATCTTTTGTCTTTAATTTTAATGTTTCATCTAATAGCTGAGTAGAATTTATAAAAGTATTTCTATGCATAACACCATATCTTATAAACTCAGCATTTTCAAGTCCTGGTATCATAGAAAATACTCTTTTTTGCTCTCCCCATTTTAAGTTTGTTTGAAATCCTACTATATTATATAGTTTTCCCTCTTTGTCATCTTGCCTAAGTTGAACTACAGCATAGTCCATCTTATCAGTTTTAGGATTTATAAGTCCTTTAGGTTTTAATGGACCAAAAACTAAAGTTTTTTCTCCTGTCATAGCTATTCTTTCAACTGGCATACAGGCATCAAAAATTTTCTCCTCTTCAAAGGCTTTAAGTGGAGCTCTCTCTGCTGTAATAAGAGCATTATAAAAAGCATAGTATTGCTCCTTATCCATAGGGCAGTTGATATACTCTCCTTCTCCTTTTCCATAACGAGATTGACGATAAGCTATATCCATATTAATAGATTCTAATGTAACTATTGGTGCTGCTGCATCATAAAAATATAGATAATCACTGTGAGTAAGCTCCCCTATTTTTTTAGAAAGAGCCTCAGATGTAAGAGGTCCAGAAGCTATAAGTACTATTTTATCCTCTGGTATCTCTATCAACTCTTCTTCTATTATCTCTATATTCTCCATTTTTCTTAGTGTAGATGTTATCTCTTGAGAAAAACCATCTCTATCTACAGCAAGTGCTTGCCCAGCTGGAACTCTATTGTTATCAGCACTCTTTATTACTAAAGAACCTAATCTTCTAAGCTCCTCTTTCATAAGTCCAGAAGCATTAGCTAAATTATCAGCTCCTAGAGAGTTACTACAAACTAACTCTGCAAAATCATCACTTTTATGAGCTTCTGTTTTTTTTATTTTTTTCATCTCATAAAGCTTTACTTTTATACCTCTCTTTGCTAATTGATAAGCCGCTTCACTTCCAGCTAGTCCAGCTCCAACTACTACTACCTCTTTATTATATGTCATTAATTACTCCTTATTTTTTCTCTATTTTTCTAATATTCTTACACTCTGGATATCCTGTACAAGCTAAGAATTTTCCCCATCTACCTCTACCAATTTTAAATGGTCTTCCACACTTTTCACAAACTCCAGCTTCTTTCAGTATTTTTTCATCTTCAGCTAGCAATTTAGATAGATCAGCATTAATTAATACTACCCCATCTTTTTCTGTAACTTGATTATTAGCTAGAGCTTTTCTTATCTCCGGTGGTAATGGCATTCTTAGATTATCTTCAGAGTATTTTTCACTCTCTAAATAACTTCCAAACCTTCCTGTTTTTAGAAGATATCTATCACCATTTTCTGTTTTTACATCTGTTGGTTTTCCTTGCTTAGCTTTTACCAATTCTTCTACTTTATTTTTCACAAAAATTTTTCCATTTTTTATATCTTCAGCAGGTATCTCTATTCCTTTTAAAGATATTTTCTCTTGACATCCTGTTTCTTCATCTACATGTGGACAAGCTAAGTATCTTCCAAATCTTCCTGTTTTTAAAATCATATTACCTTTTCCACAAGAGCAAGGGACATCTGATTCAACAATACGATTAGATTCCTCTTCTACTTTTTTGGCAAATTTATCTATATACTCTTTCAACTCTTTATAAAAATCTGAAAGAAGTTTTACCCAGTCCTTTTCTCCATCAGCTATCTCATCTAATTCATTTTCCATTTCAGCTGTAAATTTTACATTCATTATATTAGGAAAGTTTTTATCTAAAGATTCTTCGATTTCAAATCCTAATTCTGTTGGTATAAAACTTTTTCCCTCTATCTTTACATACTCTCTTTTTTTCAATGTTTCTATTATAGTAGCATAAGTAGATGGTCTTCCTATCCCTTCAGCTTCTAATTTTTTTACAAGAGATGATTCTGTAAACCTTGAAGGTGGTTTTGTAAAATCCTCTTTTATATGAAGTTTTTCCAATTTAGTTTTATCTCCTACTTTTATATCTGGAAAATCTCCAAGTGGTAAATCCTCTTCCTCTTTAAAAATTTTATAATATCCATCAAAAATTATTTTATTGATTGTTCCTCTAAAATCAAACTTATCATAAGTAGCTACTAGTTCAAATTGTTCATATTTCATCGGTGCTAATTGAGAGATTAAAAATCTATCCCATATTAATTTATATAGCTTTAGTTGATCTTTATCTAATGAATTACTTAAACTATCTGGAGCAAGATTAATATCTGTTGGACGAATTGCCTCATGGGCATCCTGAATTTTTTGTTTACTCTTACTTTCTTTCTTTACACCTAAATACTCTTTTCCAAAGTTTTCAAGTATATAGTTTTTTGCCATTTCTTGTGCATCTTCAGAAATTCTTGTTGAGTCAGTTCTCATATAAGTAATAAGCCCTTTATGAATTCCATTTACATCTATTCCTTCATATAATCCCTGAGCTATTCTCATTGTTTTTGAAGCTGAAAAACCTAAATATGATGAAGCTAATTGCTGTAATGTACTAGTTTTTAATGGAAGAGGAGAGTTCTTAGTTCTTTTAGTGACCTTCGCTTCTGTAATATCAAACTCTTTCTTTTCTATTTTTTTTATTCTCTTTTACAATACCTTCATCTGTGAGTTTATCTATTTTTTTATTTTCCACTTTATAGAGTGAAAGTTTTAAATTATCACTAAAATCTCCTTTTACTTCCCAAAATTTTACTGGAATAAATTTCTTTATCTCCTGCTCTAAATCACAAACAAGTTTTAGTGCAACTGATTGAACTCTTCCAGCACTAGTATTAGAAGCAACGCTTTTCCATAGTAATGAACTTATACCATATCCCACTAATCTATCTAAAATACGTCTAGCTTGCTGAGCATTTACTTTATCCATATCTATTTTTCTAGGATGAGTAATAGAATCTTTTATTGCATGCTCAGTTATTTCGTTAAACTCTATTCTATTAGCATCATTCTCATCTAATTTCAGTGCATGAGCTATATGCCAAGCTATTGCTTCTCCTTCTCTATCAGGGTCGGAAGCTAGATATACTTTATCTGATTTTTTAGCTAAAGCTTTTAAATTTTTAATTACCTCTCCTTTACCTTTAATCGTAGAGTATGAAGGTGTAAAGTTATTTTCTATATCAACTCCTAATTTACTTTTTGGTAAATCTCTTACATGTCCAAAAGATGCTACTACTTGAAATGTCTTCCCCAAGATTTTTTCAATGGTTTTAGCCTTTGCAGGCGATTCAACTATTACTAAGTTTTTTTTCTCTACTGCCTTTGCCAATTTTCTCACCCCTGTTGCTCTTTCTTCTTTCCCGTTTTATTCTACTAGATTATATTAAAAAAATCAATATTTAATATTTTCTTCTATATTTTCCACCAGCTATACTAACTATTATCTTTTTTACCTCTAAATCCATTAAAATTGATAATACTTCACTAGCTTTCATAGAAGTTTCCTCTATAATCTCATCTAAATTTTTCTCTTTTACAAGAGTATTGTATATTTTTTTTTCATAATCTGTCAAATCTAATTTTTCCTCTTTTAATTTTTTCTCCCTATTCCAACCAAATTCCACTAATATATCATCAACATCTG
The DNA here is from genome assembly GCF_000158195.2 of Fusobacterium mortiferum ATCC 9817. Classification (NCBI taxonomy): domain Bacteria; kingdom Fusobacteriati; phylum Fusobacteriota; class Fusobacteriia; order Fusobacteriales; family Fusobacteriaceae; genus Fusobacterium; species Fusobacterium mortiferum. The sequence continues at coordinate 460,953 of NZ_GL987994.1, read as the reverse complement.
TTACTAATTTTGCTCCTGAATTTTTTATCAGAGTATTGCACCCCTCAGAAGCTGGAGAAAATATCTCTCCTGGAACAGCAAATACTTCTCTTCCCTCTTCTAAAGCTAACTCTGCCGTAATTAAACTTCCGCCCTTGGCTTTACTTTCTATCACAACTATCCCTTGAGAAATCCCAACTATTATCCTATTTCTCATAGGAAAATTATAAGCAAAAGGTTCAGTTCCCATTGGATATTCACTTAATAACAATCCCTTCTCTCCAATCTCTTCCCATATTTTTCTATTTTCATAGGGATATATTATATCTAATCCACTTCCTACTACAGCAATTGTTTTTCCTTGAAATTCTAAAGTTTTTTTATGGCAAATTCCATCAATTCCATTTGCTAAACCACTAACTGTTGTAACTCCATTTTCTACTAGTTCTCTTACTAATTTTTCACAAGCTATTTTTCCATAAGAGGTTGCTCTTCTTGTTCCAACTACTCCTATTCTCTTTCCTGATAAAAGTGAAATATCTCCACGATAGTACAAGAAAATAGGTGGTTTAGTTATATTTTTCAACTCTTCTGGATACTCTTTATCCTTTATAAAAAGAAGAGATATCTTATTTTTCTCCAATTTTTTTAACTCATCTAAAATATTGACATCTTTTGAAGAATATATTTTTTCTAAATCTTCTTCATCTAAATTACAATATTTTTTAAGATAAATTTTATCTAATTTAAAAATATCTTCATACTTTTCAAATTTTTCTAAAACTCTTCTAAAACTACTATCTTTTAATTTTTTTACTGCTAATCTATACCACTCCAAAGCCCCCACCTCTTCTGGTAAATTAGTTATTTTTTAATTCTGCATATGTTCTAATCAACATATCTTTTATTACTTTAGAATTAGGATATCTATTTCTAGCTACCTCTAATATTTTTTTAGCCTCCTCATAGTTTCCAGTTACCATATATACATCTCCAAGACCTGTATACACTGATTCATCTTTTTTATATTCCATATATTTTTTAAAATCATTTATTGCTTCTGAATAATTACCTATATTTCTATTTACTATTCCCCTTCCTAAATATGACTCATAAAAATTTGGTGCCATATCTATTGCTTGGGTATACAATTTTAAAGAGCTGTCATATTCATTTAAAAATCTTGCTGTAGTAGCTGCTCCAAAAACATTTTTTAAGTTTGTACTATCTTGTAAAAAAACTTCATAAGCCTTTTCGTATCTTCCATCTCTAAAATAGTAATCTCCAACTTTGAATAACTCTTCACTATCTTGTTTTAGGTATTCCATATATATATCAAACTCTTTTTTATACTCTTTGTAGTTTTTCTCTAAATTTTCTTTATCTTTATCAAAAGATATCTTTTTATCTAGCTCTTTTATTTTCTCCCATCTTAATGCCATCTCTTGTTTTTGAGTTTCTAATTTTTCCCTCTCTTCTGAATTATTTCCAAAAAATAAAAAACCTTCTCCATAAGCTAAACTTGTAAGTAATATAAATACTCCTATTATTTTTTTCATCAAACACTCCTATATTAATTTTTATAATTTTTTAAATTAAAAAAGTTATTAAACTATTTTTTTTACTTCACTTATAATATTTCCATCATTTACTTTAATATTTATCTCATCTCCTGCTGTTAACTGAGAAACGCTCTTTACCCCAACTCCATTTTTAGTTACTACACTATAACCTCTCTCTAAAGTCTTTAACGGATTGAGAGTTATAAGTCTATGTACCCTATTTTCAAGTTGATTTTTTTTACTCTCCATATAATATTCAATTACTCTTTGTAACCTATTTTCTCTCTCTATTAATAAATTATTTTTCTCCTCTATTACTTTAGAAAAGTTTTTCAGATAATAGTTTTCCTTTCTACTTTCTAACTCTTTTCTTTTAGATACTAAAATATTTTTCATAAGGGTTTTCAGATACCTCTCTCTATCCTCTAAGCTTTCTATACTTTTTCTTCTCTCTGGCACTGAAAGCTCTACAGCTTGAGTAGGTGTAGCTGCCCTCACATCTGCTACTAAGTCTGTAAGAAGATTATCTATCTCATGTCCTACTGCTGAGATAATAGGTTTTTTAGAATTGAAGAAAGCCATAGCAGTTTTTTCTTCATTAAATGACCATAAATCTTCTATACTTCCTCCACCTCTTCCAGCAATTATCATATCTATCTCTGGAATTTTATTCAATACCTCTATCCCTCTTACTATCTCATCACTAGCTCCTACTCCCTGTACTTTAGCAGGATAGATATATATATCTATAGTATTATCTCTCTTTTTTACAGTTTTTATTATATCTTGTACAGCTGCCCCTGTTATAGCTGTAACTACTCCTATGGTTCTTGGGTATCTAGGTAAAGGCTTTTTATAAATTGAAGAAAAATATCCCTTTCTCTCCATTGTTTTTTTTAGTTCTTCTAACTTAGCAAACATATCCCCCAACATATTTTTCTTTTCAATATGTCTCACTAAAATTTGAAAATCTCCTCTATTTTCATAAAATCCCACATCTCCAAAAAGTTTTACTGAATCTCCATCTTTTAAATCTTCAGCTATTCTTTTAAACTTATATTTAAAAGCTACACACTTTATCTGAGCATCTTTATCTTTTAAATTAAAATATAGATGCCCGCTTTTATAATAAGTTACCCCTGAAAGTTCTCCTTCTAAAAAAAACTCTCTCAAGCTAGGATTTTCCTCTATATATCCTTTTACCATCCTATTAAATTCACTTACTGTGTAAGTTCTCTCTTCAAACATAAATCTCCTTATCTAAAACTCTAGCAGTAATTTTTTTAATTTTATCATCTCATCTCTTTTTACAATAGCCTTTTCAAAATCCAATTCCTTAGATAATTTAGTAATCTCTTTTTGAAGTTTAGCTATCTCTTTCTCTATATCTGCCTTAGATGAGAATACCTTTTTATCTTTTTCTTTTACAACTTCATCTGGTAATCCATAATCAAGATTTATTATATCTTCACTTATCTCTCTAATTACAGTTTTAGGGTCTATTCCATTTTCAATATTATATTGATTTTGTATCTTTCTTCTTCTATTAGTTTCATCAATAGCCTCTTTCATAGAATCAGTAATAATATCTCCATAGAGTATAACTCTTCCCTCTACATTTCTTGCTGCTCTTCCTATTGTTTGTACAAGAGAACGTCTACTTCTTAAAAATCCCTCCTTATCAGCTTCAAGAATTGCTACTAATGATACTTCAGGTATATCTAATCCCTCTCTAAGAAGGTTAATTCCCACTAGTACATCAAACTCTCCTTTACGAAGTCCTTTGATTATATCTATTCTTTCAAGAGTGTCTATATCTGAATGCATATATTTTACTCTAAGTCCAAAACCTAAATAATACTCTGTTAACTCTTCTGCCATTTTTTTAGTGAGAGTTGTAACAAGTACTCTTTGATTTTTTCCTACTCTTATCCTTATCTCTTCCATTAAATCATCAACCTGATTTTTAGTAGGTCTTACCTCTATTTCTGGGTCTAGTATTCCTGTAGGACGAATAAGTTGTTCTGCTATATTTCCATTTGACTCTTGTATCTCAAAATCTCCAGGTGTAGCTGATACAAAAACTGTTTGTCCAGTTATTTTTCTAAATTCCTCAAACTTAAGTGGTCTATTGTCCAATGCTGCCTTAAGTCTAAATCCATTATCTACAAGAGATTCTTTTCTAGCTCTATCTCCATTATACATTCCTCTTATTTGTGGAATAGATATATGAGATTCATCTATATATGTTACAAAATCTTTTGGAAAATACTCTAACAAAGTATCTGGAGTTTCTCCAGGTTTCTTTCCTGAAAGATATCTAGAATAATTTTCTATTCCCTTACAATATCCTATCTCTCTTATCATCTCTATATCATATTCTGTTCTCTGTTTCAATCTTTGAGCTTCCAAAAGTTTTCCTTTATCTTCAAAAGCTTTTACTTCTTCTAATTTATCTTTTTGTATCTCAGCTATAATTCTCTCTATATCTCCATCTTCAGTAAGATATTGAGTTGCTGGATATATCATTATTCTCTCTAGATTTTTTCTAATTTTTTGTCCAGTAAGAGTATTTATTTCAGAAATTTCTTCTAAATCCTCATCCCAAAACTCAAGTCTATATCCAGTTTCCATATACGAAGGATAGATATCTATTACATCACCTTTTATTCTAAATTTTCCTCTTTCAAAAGCTAAGTCATTTCTTTCATATCTTATACTTATAAGTCTTTGAATTAACTCTTTTCTCCCTATTCCTGTTTGTCTATCTATTGGAATAGTCATCTTTTTATAAGTCTCTGCTGACCCTAACCCATAGATAGCTGAAACAGAAGCCACTATTATTACATCTCTTCTATTTATAAGAGCTGCCGTTGCTGCTTGTCTTAATTTCTCTATCTCATCATTTATAGAGGAATCCTTTTCTATATATGTATCTGTTACTGCTATATAAGCCTCTGGTTGATAATAATCATAATAAGATACGAAATACTCTACAGCATTTTCAGGGAAAAAACTCTTATATTCACTATATAATTGAGCTGCTAAGGTTTTATTAGGAGCTAATATTAGTGCTGGTCTATTTGTCTCTTTTATAATATTAGCAATAGTAAAAGTTTTTCCAGAACCTGTTACCCCTAATAATACTTGGTCAGCTATACCATCATTTATATTTTCAACAATTTTTTTTATAGCTTCTGGCTGGTCTCCCATAGGAGTATATTTCGAGTGTAGTTTAAACATTTTATCACCTGTATCTTTCATTATCCTCTTTCATTATAACATACTTTTTTGATATATTATATTTTCTTTTATTAAAAATATGGCAATAAAAATAAAAAGAGAAACTCTTACTTTTAAGGTAAAGTAAAAGTCCCTCTTTAAATATTCTGTTTATATTTTAACAAAAATTTATTTGATTATTGTACTAACAACTCTTTTCAAAGAAATCTTCTCTTTTATTCTTAGAATTTTTTTCTCTTCTAATGAATAGATAAAAGCCCCTATATATGTTGTCATTGGTGCTACTACAACTAATCCAATACTTCCTATGATTATCTTGATAATCTCTGAAGTTATCATCTTCATATTTAAGATTTGTAAAAGTGTCATATCTCTTTCTAAAAATAGTATCATAAGAGTTAAAAATCCACCTGAATAAGCTAATAAAAGTGTAGTTGTCATAGTTCCTATAACTGACCTTCCTACATTAAATCCAGATTTTACTAATTCTCTTCTGTTAAGATTTGGATTATGATATTTTAGTTCTTCTATTGTAGCTGACATATCCATAGCAATATCCATTGCTGCTCCACTAGCTCCTATCACAATAGCAGCATAAAATATTTTTAAAATATCTATCTTCATTGCACTTGCAAATATAACACTTTGAGCAAAAGGTTGGCTCATTCCATCTATTCTAAATATATCTCCAAATAAAAATGTCAAGCTAGCAGTTGTAAAAAGTCCTGACATAGTTCCTAAAAAAGCTGTAAAACCTTTTCTTGTAAAACCAGCCACTAAAAAGATAATCAAAGCTGATAAAAGGATTAAAGTTATAATTGTTATTAAAAAGATATTTTCTCCCTCTTTTAAAGCTGGTATCAAAAATTCCCAAATAATAACTACACTTCCTACAAAAGATAAAAGAGATTGAAATCCTACTTTCCTAGCATAAACTAATAATAAAGTTATAAATATAAGTCCTAATCCTATAATTTTATCAATTCTTAGAAGAGATAAAACCTTTCCAGCTAATTTTCCATCATTCTCCATTACATACATAAGAACTTTATCATCTTTTTCATAAAATTCATCATATTCCATACTTCCATTTAATAGATTATTTATCTCTAAAACTTTCCCTTTATTTTTCCCAGTAAGAACTTCAACAGTTAAAGCTTGACTACCTACTTTAGATACTCCTTGAACTATTGCATTACTATTATCTACTACTAATACTCTTCCAATACTCTCCCTTTTAAAAATATACCCTTCTAGCTTCTGAGAAAAAGCTAGAAGGGCTAGGAAGATTATCACTATAATAATCCCTATTTTTTTCAACTTAATTATCCCCCTAAGGTTATTTTATTTTTTTACCTATACTTTCTGCTATTAGTTTAGCAACATCAGTATTATCTTTAAATCCTATAAATTTATCTGAATCTGCTCCTACAGCTGCTAATGGAACTTGAGTTCCTGTATGAGCAAATGTAGTCCATTGCATTCCAGCTCTTTCTGAAAGTATATGAGCTACTGTAATAGCTGTTGGACTATACTCTGCATAAAGGTTAGTTGTGTCAGCTTCACTATCTTCTAAATCCATAGCTTTTAGGATGCTCTCTTTTTCTTTTTCAGTTAAATTATTTAATCCCATATTTTTAGCTATATATTTAAAATACTCATCTCTATTTCCATTATAAGCTTTTTGTAAAGTATCTTCTATAGAAACTTTTACACCTTTTAACTCTTCAAGATTCATAAAATAATTATTTCCAAATCCTAATCCCATTCCTCCTGTTTCGTGGTCAGCAGCTACTACTATAAGTGTTTCTTGAGGATGTTTTTGGTAAAATTCATAAGCTGATTTTATTGCTTCATCAAAAGCTAGTGTATCATATATTGTTCCTACTACGTCTTGAGCATGAGAAGCGTGGTCAATTCTTCCTCCCTCTACCATCATAAAGAATCCTTCTTCATCTTTTGATAATAGCTCAATTCCTTTTTCTGTCATTTCACTTAAAGTAGGAAGTTTTTCATTTATATCATCTACTGTATATGGCATATGTGAAGCTCTAAAGGCTGCAAATACTTTTTCTCCATCTTTTGGAGTCCATTTTTCAAATGCTTTTGTAGAATCTTCTCCTATAAATGTTTTATACCCTTTAGCTTCAAACTCTTTTACTAAATCTCTGTTATCTTTTCTTTTACTTGTAAGGCCACTATCTTTTCCTACAAAGTGTCTGTATCCTCCACCTGCAAAATAATCTACATTACTATTTACATAGTCCTCAGCTATTCCATTTTCATCATCTCTATCTAAATTATGAGCTGCAAATACAGCTGGAGTAGCATGAGTTATTCTAGTTGTAGAAACAAGTCCTGTTGCCATTCCTTTATCTTGAGCCATTTCTAATAAAGTTTGAAGATTATTTCCATTTACATCTTTAGCTATATATCCATTATTTGTTTTATGTCCTGTAGCTAAAGCTGTTCCTGCTGCTGCTGAGTCTGTTATCAATGTATCTGCTGAATATGTTGTTGTTATTCCAGCAAATGGTAAAGAGTTTAATAATAATTTTCCATCTTTTTTTAATACTCCCTTTTTAAACTCTTCAGTAATTTGTCTTTGCCCAGCTCCCATTCCATCTCCTATAAAATAGAATACATATTTTGCTTGTGCAAAACTTGTTGCTGCCATTAAAGTCATTCCTGCTAACATTAATTTTTTTCTACTTAACATTTTATCCCTCCAAGTATTTTAATTTTCCTTACAAAATTATTCTAACTCTTGTATGTTAAATTAACCTTTATTTAATGTAAAAAATATGTAAATTTTAATATACTTTTATCTCTTTTTTCATAAACATCAGTTCAACTTCACTACCTATGTTAAAGACTTTATTTTCTCCTCTATTTAATAAATCAACTAAAAATTCTACTCCATTTTTTTCAACTGTGTATCTTATTACACTTCCTATTATAATTCTATCTTTTATTACACTTGAAGTTGTATAGAAATTTTCTTCGTTATAATTTCTTCCCTCTTCTCTTACATAGATAGATTCTGGTCTCACTGCTACTTTATTTCCCTTTATTCCTAGTACTTTTTCAACTTCTTCTCCTTTAAAAATATTGTAGCTACCTATAAAGTCAACCATAAATTCATTAGCTGGATTAGTGTAAATCTCTTCTGGATTTCCTGATTGTGATACTTCCCCTTTATTTAAAACAAAAATTCTATCTGAGATTGCAAGAGCTTCCTCCTGGTCATGAGTTACAAAAATAGTTGTTATTCCTAATTTTTTTTGTATCTGTCTTAATCTATCTCTTAAGCTTTTTCTTATTTTAGCATCTAGAGCTGATAGTGATTCATCTAAAAGAAGTATAGTAGGTCTAGTTATCAAAGATCTTGCAAAGGCTACTCTTTGCTGTTGCCCTCCTGATAACTCTGAAGGATAATGTTTCTCCTTTCCTGTAAGTCCTACCATTTCAATCATATCTTTTATTCTTTGTTCATAATCTTTCTCTTTTTTTATTTTTAATCCAAACTCTATATTTTCCCATACTGTCATATTTGGAAAAAGTGCATAGTTTTGGAAAACCATTCCTATATCTCTATTTCTTGGCTCCATATCTGTGATATCTTTTCCATTTACAAATATTTTACCTCCATCTATTGAGTTTAGACCAGCTAAACATCTTAATAGTGTACTTTTTCCACAACCTGAAGGTCCTAATAATGTTACAAACTCTCCCTCTTCAATACTTATATTTATATTTTTTAAAACTTGGGTATCTCCAAAATTCTTTACCAAATCTTTTATTTCTACAAATCCCATAATCTATTTCCTCTCTCTTTTTTTTACAACTTTTTCCATGTTAATCGCAATATATGTAACTACAAATATGAAAATGAAAAATAAACTAACCATTGCACTTGTAAAGTGTCCACTTTTTCCTTTCATACTATTTAAATAAATTTGAAGAGTTTCATATCTTCCTCCAATTAAGAGGTTCGCATACATAAACTCTCCTAAAAGTATAGCTAAACTTAAAATTCCTGAACTTGTTATTCCTTTCTTTAAATTAGGTAGAATTACAAATCTAAAGGCATCTAAATTTGTTCCTCCTAAAATATTTACTGTTTCAACTAAACTTTGTAAATGCAAGGAATCTAATCCATTTTTTACCCCTCTATATATAAAGGGAAACGCAACTGAAAAATATGCTCCCAATATTATAATTGGAATTCCAAATATTGTGATATTAAGTCCTGAATAAACTTTTAAAAGCCCTACTGCTAAAACAACTGCTGGAACCATAAATGGAAGTAATGATAAAAGCTCTATTACTTTTAAAACTTTTGGAAAATAATAAGCTGATATAACTATTGATGGAATTATTACTATAAGGCTTATTACTAAAGAAACCACTGCTAAAAGTAAGCTTCTTTGTAACGAAAGTATGAATCTTGTATCAGAAAAAAGTTGGTTATACCATTTTAAACTCAATCCATCTGGTAATACAGTAGCTCCCCAACTAGAGCTAAATGAATATAATATTGTCCCTAAAACTGGAATTGATAAAAACAATAATATTATCCCTACTATAAAATAGTGTTTCTTATTTGTCATTTTTCTCTCCTAACTAATATTTCCTTCTTTGAATAAATTTCTCATTTACAAAGAAAACTACGGAAATAATTATGATTAACATTATCGCTAATGCAGAAGCCATGTTTGGCTTTAATATAACATCCCCTGAAATCAAAGCTCCAATTCTAATTGGAATAACATTATAATTAGATGTCATTATCCCAAAAACAGTAGCATAAGCTCCTATTGCATTAGTAAAAAGAATTATTGTTGTCCCTATTATAGAAGACTTTAATATTGGTAATCCTATCCTCAACCAGAAATCTTTTTTTGTTCCCCCTAATAAACTGCAAGCTTCTTTCCAACTTTCATTTAAAGCATCTAAAGCTGGATAAAGTAATAATGTTCCTAGTGGAATTTGAAAATATGTATAAGCTAGTATCAATCCAGCTTGAGCATATATATTAAACTCTGATATACCTATTTTTTGTAATATAAGAGTTATTGCTCCATTTGTTCCTAAAATAACTATCAGAGCAAAAGCCAATGGTAATCCTGAAAAGTTTGACATCATATTTGAATATAAAAGAACAACATCTTTTATTCTATTATTTAGTTTACTTATTGAATAAGCTAATTGAAAAGATATAACTATCCCTAAAATTGAAGATATTAAAGATATCTTTATACTATTTGTAAAACTTTGTTTATAAAACTTACTTCCTAATATATACATATAGTTATATAATGAATATGTTGAACTCCCATCTTCTTTTAAACTTCCTAATACTATTGAAATTATTGGAACTATTAAAACTAAAAAAGCTATAATAGCCAAAGGAGATAAAAGTAATCCATATTTTAATCTTTCTTTATCATGTTGTTTCATTTTTTCTCCTAATTTTATATATTTAAAATTTTTCTCATTATCTCTGTTATCTTAACTTGTGGTATTGGATCAATTGCCTCTACCATTTCACTACTATTTATTAACCAAAAAGGAACCTCTGCTTCCTCTTCTGCACTTCCACTATGATTTCCATCATAACTCATTCCATGATCAGAAGTTACTATTATTGTATATCCCTCTTCTATCCATCTAGGAACAAAATTTGAAAGTATTCCATCAACATTTCTTACCGCATTTCTGTATTGAGAACTTTCCGAACCATTTTTATGTCCTTTATCATCTATATTCATAGAATGAATCATTAAAAAATCTGGATTGCTTTTCCTTCTAATATATTCTCCATCTAAAAATACATTCTCATCTGGATAATGATCTAAAGTATAAAATATTCCATGTTGAATATTTTTATCTGAATCTTCTGTATATGTATCCTCTATTCTATTAAATGGAGTACTATTATAAAGTTCACTTACCCAATAATAAGCAGCTGCTCCTGTTTTTAAATTTGCTTTTCTACATAATGAAAATATACTTTCTTCCCTTGATAGTCTTGATATAGAGTTATTTACAACTCCATGCTCAACAGGAGTCTTACCTGTTAAAAGAGTTTCATATAATGGTCTAGAAAGAGAGGGCATCTCTGACGATACCCTTCCTCTTATTGCTAATCCTGATTTTACAAGAGCATTCATATACCCCATTAAGTTACTTTGTTTATTATTTAATCCATCTAAAAGTACAAATATTAATTTTTTCAATCTTTTCACCTTATATCCTATTACTTATTCATTTTAAATACTACTTCTTCTTGCCACATTTGTGCTATATTTTCAGAAGTCTTCTTCCATTTATCGAAATCTTTAACTGGTCTTGCATTTTTATATTGCTCATTTGGTAATAGTTTTGCTTTTACTTCCTCTGGTAATTGAACACTTGTTCTTATAGGTTTTGCATATCCAATAGCTAAGTTGATTTGTCCTTCATCACTTAAGATAAACTCTCTTGTTAATTTAGCTGCATTTGGATGTTTAGCATATTTATTGATAATTGTAGCATATCCACTGATTAATGAACCATCTGAAGGAATCAATACTTCAAATCTTGATCTATCTATTTGATCTCTATAGTTTAATCCATTAAAATCCCATACTAAAGCAACCTCTACTTCTCCTTTTTCTAGAGCAGCAATAGATGGATCATTTGATAATAATCTTCCCTCTTCTGCTATTTTTCCAAAGAAATCTATAGCTGGTTGAATATTTCCTTCATCTCCACCTAGAGCAAATGCTGCTGCTAGAACTGAGTTTGTTGCTTGTGAAGCGATTCCAACTGGTCCTATTGTTACCTTGGCATCACTCTCTCCTAACTCTTTCCAAGAAGTAGGTATCTTTGTAACTAGATCTTTATTTACAATAAAAGCTATTGTTCCTGTATATCCTAATACCCAATGTCCTTCTGGATCTTTTGCCCATTGAGGAATCTCATCCCAAGTAGTTGGTTTATAAGGTAAAGTTACATTTTGTGCTTTTGCTACTGTTCCAAACTCATAACCAATATCACCTATATCTGCTGTTGCATTCTCTCCTTCAGCTTTAAATTTAGCAATCTCCTCAGCACTAGACATATCTGTATCTACATGATTTAATCCATATTTCTCTTTTAAATCTGCCCAAGTTCCTTTCCAGTTAGCCCAAGCATCTGGCATTCCAACACTGTTTACCTCTCCTTCTTTTTTAGCAGCTTCTATTATTTGTTCTAAAGTCATTGGAGTTTCTGTTGCTACTTTTACTTCCTCTTTTTTCTCATTTCCACATCCTGCTAATAATCCTATTGCAAATACTCCTAACATTACTTTCTTAAAATTCATTTTTCCTCCTTAAATATCTAAATCTCTATATTCAATCTTTTTATTTTTAAATGTACAATAAGAATTGAACCCTAATTCTTTTAATAATTTTTTTACTATATCAAAATCTTTCATAATATCTTCTGATCTATGTGAATCTGAACCAATTGTAATTATCTCTCCTCCAAACTTTTTATATCTTTTTAAAATATTTATATGGGGATGAAAATTTTTTAATCCATATCTCAATCCAGAAGTATTTACTTCAATTCCTATATTTTTAGAAATTAATTTTTTTAAAATTTCATCAATAATATCTTGATGTAAAATATAATCTAAATCTTTATAATCTTTATAAACTCCAATTCCATATCTATTTATAAAATCTAAGTGTCCATAAACTGATATTTCAGGAAACAAATCTATATTTTTCAAAACTTCTAAAAAATACTCTCTATGTGCTTCATTTTTTTCTTTTCCTAAAAAGAAATCTTTAGTTGCAACATCTTTTCCTGATATAGCATGAGATGAACCTATTATAAAATCTATATCTTTATTTTCAAAAATAGAATTGTATCTATTTACAAGTGTAGGTTGTAATCCTATTTCTATTCCTATCTTTATTTGTAACTCTTTTTCTCTTTTTCTTAATTCTTTTAATCTTTCAATATACTTTTCTAGATCTAAAGTAAAAATATTTGGTTTCATTGGAAAATCTAAGTCTAAATGATCTGTTATTGTTATTTCATCCATTTTTAACTCTTTTGCTTTTTCAATAATTTTTTCTAATTTTTCTTTAGAGTCTCCAGAAAATTCACTATGTACATGTGAATCTGATCTATACATCCTTTTCCCTCCAATATCTATTTCTTATTTACAAAGTAATTGTATCAGTCACATGTTAATTTAAAATTTATTTTCTGTAAAAATAATGTAAAGCTTTAGTTAAATATATGTTAAATATTAAAAATTCTCAAATTAAAAGGTTTCACTCTCTTCCATAAAAATTTCTTGAGAATTTATAGGTATCTCTCCTATATGTCTATATCTATATACTCCATCTTTTTCTAATTCTCTACTCTTTACATTATCTTTTAATATTATATCTATTATGCTGTTTATTTTTTGCTTAATTATTCTATCTTCAATTGGGCAGCATATTTCAACTCTATTTTCTGTATTTCTAGTCATCATATCTCCAGAGGATATGTATAATTTTTGTTCATCACCTTGTCCAAAAGAATATATTCTAGAATGTTCTAAAAATCTTCCTACTATACTCACAACCTTTATATTCTCAGTAAGTCCTTCCACTTTTGGGATTATACAGCAAATTCCTCTCACTATTAAATTGATATCTACATTATTTTTAGAAGCTACTATCAAAGCTTTCATAACCTCTTTATCTGTAAAAGAGTTACATTTAATTGTAACTATTCCCTTTTCTCCTCTTTTTGACTTCTCTATCTCTTCCTCTATTCCTTTTAAAACATTTTGCTTAAAACTTGTAGGAGCTACCCATAACTTTTCATATTTCCCATCTAAATTATTTACAGCCATATTTTTAAAAAATTTATCTGCATCTACACCAATCTCTTTATCAGAAGTAATAATTGAAAAGTCTGTATATATCTTAGTTGTTTTTTCATTATAATTTCCTGTTCCAACCTGTGTTATATATTTAAATCCTTCCTCTGTCTTATAAGTTATTTGACAAATTTTAGAGTGTACCTTGTATTTATCTGCTCCATATATCACTCTACACCCTGCCTCTTGGAATTTTTTAGCCCACTCTATATTATTTTCCTCATCAAATCTTGCTCTTAACTCCATAAGTATTGTTACATCTTTTCCATTTTCTGCTGCTGATATTAGATAGTTAGCTAATTTTGAGTCTTTAGATATTCTATATAATGTTATTTTTATACTCTCTACTCTCTCATCTTCAGAAGCTTGTTTCAAAAGGTTTAAAAATGGCTTCATACTTTCAAAAGGATAAAAAAGAAGTAAATCTTTTTCAAAAAGAAGGTTAGCTATATTCAAATTTTTATTTATTTCTAAATTTTCTTTTGGCTTAAATATAGAAAATAGTAATTCTTCTTTATTTTCTACTTTTATTATATTTTCTAAAGTAAAAGTAAAGCTTAAGTCCAAAGGTGCTTTAGAAATAAAAAGTTGCTCATCTTCTAAATTAAAACTTTTTAAAAAATATCTAGTAAAAAACTTGCTCATCTCTTTTTGAAACTCTAAACGAACTGGGGCTAATTTAGAACGATTTTTTATAAGCTTTTTCATAAATTGTCTATAATCAGCATTTTCATCAAAACTCATATCATAATCTGTATCTATGTCAGCATTTCTAGTTATAGAGATAACTGTAGAATCCAAAACCTTATACATTGAAAATATATCCTTACAGAAATACTCTATTATATCTTCTAACAATAAAAAGGTATTCTCCATTCCCTCTACTTCTAACAATCTACTTATTTTTACAGGTACTGGAATTATTCCAACTAGCTTTTTCTCTTTTTTCTTCTCTAATTCAACAGTTACATATAGTTTTTTATTTTGTAAAAAAGGAAATGGATGCCAAACATCTATTATTTGGGGAGATAATATTGGTAAAATATTTTTCTTATAATATTTTAGTATTTTTTTCTTTTTCTCCTCATCTAACTCATCAGTTTTAATTATTTTTATTCCTTTTTCTTTTAAATCTTCTAAAACTTCTCCATATACTTCATCACATTTTATATATAACTCTGTACTTCTTCTATATATTTCACTTAATTGCTCTTGAAGAGTTAAATTAGTTCTACTATCTACATACTCTTTAAAATATTTTTGATAATCAGTTAGAGTTCCTACTCTTACCATAAAAAATTCATCTAGGTTGCTTGTAAAAATTGAGATAAATTTTAATCTCTCTAATATCGGATTTCCACTCTCTTTCTGTGCTTCTTCTAAAACTCTTTCATTGAATTTTAACCATGAAAACTCCCTATTATCAAAACATAAATTTTTATCCTTATTCTCCAATTTTTTCACCTGCTTCATCTTTTTCAAGAATTTCCTCTTTTACTTTTTCTTCAGCTTCTTTAATCTTTTGGTTTTCTTTTAAATAGTTAACTATTCTATCTATAAAATACCCTTCTCTTATTCCAGCTTTACTTATATTTATTTGAGTACAGTTAAATTTCTTTACTATCTCACTTAAGATAGAAATTCCTCCAGCAAAAGAGAAAATACGTTCTGGAATAATTTTATATACTGACTTATATTCCTCATGTACCTCACTTTTCATTTTTCTAATAATTCCTTTTAATTCTACTCTACTAAAACTTTTACTTTCTACTGGAACTCCAAATAATTCTTTAGCTACTTTCAAAGTTGCTCTAGCTGTTCCTCCAACAGCATACATTTGAGAATACTCTTTATTTTCCCAATCCAATTTATCTAAAGCTTTACTTACTATTCTTCTCATTCTTTTTATATCTTTTTCTTTTGCTACTAATCCTGGTATATTTCCATCTTGTAAATTAAGTGCCCCAATAGGAATGCTTGTAAGCTCTCTTATCTCTCCCTCTTCAAATACAACTATCTCTGTACTTCCACCACCTATATCTATAACTATTCCATTCTCTACATCATACTCACTTTTTACTGCTAAAAACCCTAATCTAGCTTCCTCTTCTCCAAATAATATTTCTGGTTCCATTCCAGTTTTAGCTTTTATCTCTTGTAATGCTTCATCTTTATTTTTTATATTTCTTAAAGATGCTGTAGCAAAAACTGAATATACTTTTACTTGAGCATTTTCTAAACTTTCTCTGTATTTGTTTAAAATTTCACAAGTTTTTTCTATCCCTTTCTCTGTTAATCTTCCATTTTCAACACAAAGAGCTAATCCTACTATCTCTTTTTTATTAGATAGTAATTTTATCTTCCCATCATTATATTTAAAAATTGATAATCTTATTGTATTTGAACCTAAATCTATTATTCCGTAAATCATATGAACCTCCTAAATTTTTTAATTAATTTATTTAATAATAATACTCCTTTGTTAAAAAAAAATTTAATTAATGTAAAAGATGTGTAAATTTTTTATTGACATAAAATTTTTATAATTATATAATTTATTAAATTTTCTATAAATTAGGAGGAAAAATGAATTTTAGAGAGGCTAAAAAAGAAGATATAGAGAGTATCTTAGAAGTCATTTCTCATGCAAAAGAGTATATGAAAAGAAATAATTCCACTCAATGGAATGAAAATTATCCCAATAAAGAAACTATCATTAATGATATAGAAAATAATATAGGCTATGTTCTTATTGTTAAAAATTTGATTAGAGGTTATATAGTAGTGGACTTTTCTGATGATGAAGTATATAAAAATATAAAAGGAAAATGGAAAACTTTTGGTAATTACGCTTCTATTCATAGATGTGCTATACATAAAGAGTTAAGAGGTCAAGGTTATGGAAGTGAGCTTTTTAAATTTGCTGAAAAGTTAGCTCTTAGTAAAAATATTAGAAGTGTTAGAGTAGATACTGCTCCAGAAAATGAAACAATGAAACATCTTTTTAATAAAAATGGTTATGAGTACTGTGGTATTGTTTTTATTGATGGAGAAAAGATTGCTTATGAAAAATTACTTACTTCTAACTTAGAATACAAATAAAAAGAGGAGGGATAATTCCCTCCTAAAAATCCTCTAATCTTCTGTGGTGATTAATTTTTTCAAATCCAGCTCCTAAACCATCATAGTCTGCTCCACTATTTTCAATAACCTTTAGTACACTAGTAGCTTTTGAAGCTATTGCTAAATTTACAGCTGTTCTTTGATGATTATTTTTTATCTCTAAATCTCCACCAAACTCTAATAATAACTCCATTATTTTTCCATAATTTTTTTGTCCTGCTATATGTAATGGTGTATTTCCCTCTCTATTTTTTACATTAGGGTCAGCTCCATTATAAAGTAAAGCATCTACAAAGTCGTATTTATCCATCTCCACACAGTGATGAAGTATAGTATTTTTATTATTATCTACTTCTTCAATAGAATCCATATCCAAATTATTTTTAAATTCTTCTAAGTTATTTTGTTCAACAAATTTTAAAAGTTCCATTTTTGCTCGTGTAAATTTTCTCCTTCTATTTTTATAATTGTTTTTGTTGTTATCTAAAACTAATATCTTACCTTTTAATAACCACTCTCCTCAAGAAAAAGTGGTGGTTCAATCTCTAGTTGACATTTTTTCCCTTTCCATGCCTCAATAAGAACAAGATTTGAATTTTTATCCTTAGAAAAATAAACAAATCTTACTCTTTTTATAGAAAAACCACTCTCTTCTAATACTCTTGAAATCTTAATAAATCTATAGCTTCTATGAACTAGGGTAAAACTTCCCATTGGTTTTAAAAGTCTTTTTGCATTTTTTACTAAATCATACAAATCCAATTTTATCTCGTGTCTTGCTATAGCTTTACTGCTTAAATCATTTTGTTTCTTTCCATCTACTTTCATATAAGGTGGATTTGAAACTATATAATCAAAAGAGTTTCCAAAAGGATATTCTTTGACATCATAATTTACTATTTCTATATATTCTTCTAACTTATTCAACTCTATATTTCTAATAGCCAGTGAGCTATTTTCCTCTTGTATATCTATGCCTACTATATCCCTAGATTTATTTTTAGCATAGAGTAAAATAGGAATTATCCCATTACCTGTTCCTATATCTAAAACTTTCCCATCTTTATGAGGATTGAAAAAATCTGAAAGTATTACAGCATCTACTGAAAATCTAAATCCATTTACCTTTTGAATAAGTTTAAAATTATCTCTGAGTATTGTCATATCCTCATTTTCATACAACATAATTATTCCTTTTCAAGCTCCTTATGAGCTAATTCTTCAGCAGTTTTTTCATTTTTTAATTTATTTGCTTCTTTTCTATTAAATCTGACTTCTTCAACATCAAATTTCATTAAGCCTTTATTTTCTACATCAACAAATAAATATCCATTAAGTGGACTTATACTTGAAACTTTTCCATCTCCCTTTGGAGTTCTTACCTGTTGATTTACAGCAGGATAATTTCTAAGAGCTTCTTCATATTGTTGATACTCATAGTTGATACAACATAAAAGTCTACCACATACCCCAGAAATTTTAGCAGGATTTATAACTAGTCCTTGGTCTCTTGCCATCTTTATAGATACAGAATCAAACTTATTAATGAATGTCCTACAGCATAGCTCTTTTCCACATACACCCACTGTTCCTAAAATTCTAGCTTCATCTCTAACACCTATCTGTCTTAGCTCTATTCTCACTCTAAAAATATTAGCTAAATCTTTAACTAAATCTCTAAAGTCTATTCTTCCCTCAGCTGTAAAATAAAATATCAATTTTGTTTTATCAAAGGTATATTCAGTTTCTACCAACTTCATTGGTAATTTATGATGAGCTATTCTCTCCTTACAGATATTTTTTGCTTCTAAAGAGTCAGCTTTCAATTGTATATATCTTTCCTCTTCCTCTTTACTAGCTCTTTTTATAACAGGTTTTAGTGGAAGAACTAGTTCTGTTTCTGGTATCATTCTAGCCTCTCCATAAACTAAACCTATCTCCTTACCTCTAACTGTATCTACTATTACCTTATCACCTTTTTTATACTCTACACCATCTATCACTTCAAAGTAATATCTTTTTTTAGTAACTTCAAACATAACTCCTAATACCTTATATAACTTTGGCTCTTGAGTTATTTCAAGTTCTTCTTTATTTATATCTTCCATCAAATCCTCCAATTACTCTCTAATAAATATTATTTAAAAGAAAACAATATTTATATCATCTTATCATAATTTTTCTTTCAAAACAAGATTTAGATTAATCCCTCTTGTAAAAAACTAAAATATCCATCTTTTGTGATAATTATATGCTCAAGAAGTTTTACATCTATCATCTCTAATACCTCTTGCATATGTTCAGTTATTTGAATATCCTGCTTAGATGGACGTAAATTTCCAGAAGGATGATTATGAGCAAATATAACTCCTTTAGCTTTGTACTGTATTACCTTTTCTAAAATCTCTCTAGGATAAACAGCACTTTTATCAATAGTTCCTACAAATAAAGTTTCGCTTCCCACTAATATATTAAAATTATTAAGAAAAATAACTTTAAACTCTTCTCGACTAGAAAATCCTATATCACTTCTTAAATATTTTAAAAGAGACTCTTTATCTCTAAGCTGTATCCCATCTCTTTTCATATCTCCTCTATAAAGATATTTAGATGTATCTCCTAAAAGCTTAAGAAATATAGCACTATTTTGCTTTATCCCTTTAACACTCATCAACTCATCTATAGAAGCCATTACAACTCCATCTAAATTTCCAAATTTTTCTATCAACTCTTTAGCTATCGGTTTGGTATCTTTTATAGGTATTGCATAAGTAAGAAGTAACTCTAATATCTCATACTCTAAAAAGGCTGAATAACCTCCTTGTAAATATTTTTGTCTTATTCTCTCTCTATGTCCCTTATATTTTTTATCCATACCTATCCCCCTAATAGTTATTGACTATTTAAATAAATCATATACTTCAGATGGAGTTTTCATTCCATTTATCATATCCAAAGCACAATCTATCATAGGATAAGTCAAAACAGCTCCTGTTCCCTCTCCTAATCTCATCTCCATATTGAGAAAAGCCTTCTCTCCTAATTCATTTAATACTACTTTCATTCCTGGCTCTTCACTCATATGAGTCAATAATATAAAATCTTTAACTTTAGGTTCTATCTTATATGCTGTAAGAAGAGCGACTGCTGAAATAAACCCATCTACTAACATCAGTTTTCTATATTTTACTGCTCCTAAGTACATTCCTACCATACAAGCTATATCAAGTCCTCCAACGTGAGCTAATATATCCACTGGTTCCATTTCAAAAGTATTGTATCTCTCACAAGATTCTTTTATCACTCTCTTTTTCTTAATTAATCCAGAATCAGAAAGTCCTCCTCCTCTTCCTACTATTTCATCTATATTACCTCTCGTAAAAGAGTATAATATTGCTGAACTTGTAGTAGTATTAGCTATTCCCATCTCTCCATTAGAAAAAACTGTAACCCCTTGAGATTTTTCTTTTATCATATCCATTCCTACTTGAATAGCTTTTAAACACTCTTCTCTACTCATAGCTGGCTCTTTATAAAAGTTATTTGTTCCTTTTTTTATATTTTTATTATATAAATTTGGATAATCTCTTGGTATAGGTTCTTTTATCCCTATATCCACAAGATTAAACTCCACTCCCAATCTTTTACTAAATAAACCAATACAAGCAATTTTATTTAGCATAGCCTCTGAAACTATTCTTGTATATTCTACTGGACAAGATGAAATCCCCTCTTCTAAAACTCCATTGTCTGCTGAAGCTACTATATGGCATTTCTTATCTACCTGTTTTATAGGGTAACCATATATTCCTGCCATCTTTACCACTATTTTTTCTAATACTCCAAGACTTCCTTGAGGTTTCATTTTTCTATCCAATTCCTCTTGAGCAAGTTGCATACTCTCTATATCTAAACCTCTTAGCTCTCCCAAAATATTTTTTATATCTTCCACACTAATCACCCTATATTTAATCCTTTTAATATTGGAAATCTATCTACAAACTCTATTATACATATTCCACCATTTTCTACTGAATATTTCCAGTAACTTTCTATTCCATTAGAAAAGTACCAACTTAATATACAGTTTATTACTCCCCAATGAGTAACTACTAAATTGTTTTTTTCTAAATCTAAACTCTCTACAAACTCAACAGCTCTTTTTTGCAAATCTTTTGGATTTTCTCCAGTGATAAAATTAAAATTCTGCCAATCTTTTTCACTCTCTTTACACTCTTCTGGATATTTTGATTTTATCTCTTCATAACTAAGTCCTTCAAAAATTCCAAAATTTAATTCTCTTAGCCTTTTATCTAAAACTAACTCTTTTTTTAAATAATTAACTAATCTTGCTGTTTCACTGGCTCTTTTTAAATCACTAGAATATATATTATCATATGATATTTTTCTTAGAACCTCTTTGGCTCTCTCTCCCTGTTCTCTTCCCTTTTCATTTAGAGCTGGGTCTAACCAACCAAAGTATATTCCTTCTACATTCATATCTGTTTGTCCGTGACGTACTAAAATAAGCTTTCCCATATTTACACCTATACTAACAACATAGCTCCTATATATAGTAAGAAAAGAACTAAAACTTCTGAAAGCTCTACCACAGCTCCTAGTGTATCTCCAGTTACTCCCCCTATTTTTCTAGTCATAAGTTTTGCAAAAATAAATCCTAATAACATCACAACAGGAATAATTATAAGTATAGTAAGAGGTATAAAGAATACATAACATACTATACCACTAAATATTAATGTAAGTATTGTAGCTACTACTACTCCAAAACCATCAGTATTATCTACAAAAGTTTTTCCCATTCCTGTTGCTCTAGCATAAGGAGCAGAAGCACAGTTTATTACACTATTTAATCTCGCTATAGCTGGTGTCAATAACAATACTATACCTGATGGTATTCCTGCTATCATATCCAACTCATATATTAAAGCCACTTTTAATATGAAGTAAAGTATCAATACTAATCCACCATTAGTCCCTAATCTCGAGTCCTTCATTATATCTAACATTTTTTGCTTACTTCTATAACTAAAGATTCCATCAAAGGTATCAGCTAGTCCATCTAGGTGTAATCCCCCTGTAAGTATTACCTCTATAATTACAAGTGTAACAACCATTACCATTGGAGAGTATATTACATAGCTAAGAGCCCAGAAAAAAGCTAGCAATATTAATCCCATTACCATTCCAACTATTGGAAAAAATTTCATACTCTTTCCCAATGAATCAGAATCAAATTTTGGTTCAAATCCAATTGGTAATCTTGTCATAAATTTAAAAAGTAGTGCTATTCCGTTCATATATTTTCCTCCATTATTATTTCAATTTTAATTGTAAACCTGATACTGCCATATAAGCTTCATCAGAATATTTTCCTGCCATTTGATTTACTTTTCCACAAATATCTCTAAAATATCTTCCCAAAGGATAAGGTGGTATCACTCCCATTCCTAACTCATTAGATACAATTACTGTATCCATTGGTATCTCTCTAAAATAATCAAAAAGTTTATTTACTTCTTGAGATATCTCCTTTTCTATTTGTTCTAAACTTTCCATAGGAAGATTATCCCAATCTATATCCTTATCCATTATCATAAGATTAGTTACCATATTAGTTAGACAATCAAGTAGTATTACTCCATCTTTTGCCACATAAGGAGATATTTTTTTTATTAAATCTCTGTACCCTTCTATTGTTATCCAATCCTCTCCTCTCTGCTCCCTATGTTTTTTCACTCTCAGCTTCATCTCATCATCAAAGGGAATCGAGGTAGCTATATATATTCTTTTAGTATATTCTCTATCAAATATATATTGCTCTGCTTGAGCACTTTTTCCACTCCTTGCTCCCCCTGTAAAATATATTATTCTTCCCATATTTTCACTTCCTAAAAACTTCTATTACTCTGATTATAACATAAATATAGCTCTTAGGTAAAGAAAAAAGAAAGTAACTTAAATATCCAGTTTTTTCTAACAATTTCTTAAAAAAGTATGGTATAATTTTTTAATAGAAATTTTTATTATTTAGAGATAAGGAGTATTTTATGAATAAAAATATTAATGAGATAGATAAAAAAGTTATAAAGTTTCTTTTATCAGCTGGAGTATATAGTGATTTAGCAATTACAAAAAATCTTGGAATAACCTATGAAGAGTTAGAAAAATCCTACGAGAATCTTTTAAAAGAGGGTTATTTAGAAACTTATGAAGAGTATCAAAAAAGAGAGAAAGAAGAGTGTTCTTCACACTCTAACTGTAATACTTGTTCTAAGTCTAATAGTAGTTGTGGAAGTTGTTGTTCTAAATCCCAAGATTATTCAAATGTGAAAGTTATAACTTGGAAAGCTATTGATGAATTTCAAGAGTAATAAACTATTTAATAATATTAATTTACAGATAATAGGGGGCATAAATGTTTTTAAAAGCAGTTGAAATATTCGGTTTTAAATCCTTTGGTGAAAGGGTA